>JBAUZB010000094.1:0-19579 GCA_049585095.1 Candidatus Tumulicola sp. | reverse complement strand
GAGCTCCCCACGTTGTGGATAGGCGTAAGCACTTACTATTTGAGGATTCGCCGAACGGCGAAGTGCCTCCCGCGCAATCCGCGCTGAAACCGGGCCGCGCCAAGGTGGTGACAAGCCGCCGCTGCCGGGCGATCGGCGCGCAGCTCGCGCGCGGCCGGGCCGCGGTGGCGGGCCCCACGGGTATTACCCGTGGTGTTGAGTCAGTACGTATCCGCCGGCGTGTGGTCCGGATGCGTCAAAAAGTAACGTGCGTCGTATTTTACGTCGACTTTCTTGTAGTGCGTCGGCTTCTGCGTGTAGTCGAAGATATCGTCGAACGCGTCCGCGCGCTGGTCGGCGAATGAGTTCTTTTTCGTGCAGTTAGGATAGCAGATCGGCTGCAACCCGAACGTCCGCTCGATGAAGTGCAGGGTGCTTGCAATCTCGTGCTGACTGTGCGAGATGTAGCCGGGCTTGGCGTACGGCGAGATGACGATCAATGGAACGCGGAACCCCAAGCCTTCGCGTGCCTTGGTCTGCGGATCGGGATACTGCGGCGGATGCACGTGGTCGTACCAGCCGCCCCAGTCGTCCCACATAACGATGATCGCCGAGCTGTTCCAATACTTGCTTTGACCGATGGCGTTGGCGATGTCGGCGACCCAGGAGGGACCGCCGTTGCCAGACGCCGGGCCGGCATGATCGGAATTCTGGCCCGCCGGCATAACCCACGATACGTTCGAAAGCGTTCCGTTCGAGATATCGGTAAAGATCTGTGTGTCCGGCGATTTGATGTTCTTCCAGTCGGGACCCTTATAAATTTGCTGGATTACGGTAAACGCGTTGAGATTGCCGCCGGGGTTCTTCGCTTCGACATAGTAACTCCAAGAAATCCCGGCGCTGTCGAGGTTATTTGCGATCGTCGGGTAGGTGAAGCACGGGAACGGTCCCGGCACTTCGTGACCCGTTGCCTTCGAGAAAACCGGCGGACTCGCTTGTCCGTACGCGAGCAACTCGACGGTCTCGCTGGACGGGCCGTCGCAGCCCCACGGCTGCGTCGAAGGAACCTCCGATGCATGCCCCGATTCGCCGGCGATCAAATACTGGTGGGCGACGTACGTGGGACCGTTGTTCGAGGCGAAGGCATCGTCGCCGAGCGCATACTCCTGGGCCAGCGTCCAGTATGGCGCAACGTCCGACTGCTGTACGTACGAATAGATGGCCTGCTTAATCGTCGGCTGGTTCGAGAACACCCAGCACGCCGGATGGTTTAGGTAGTCGGAGCAGCCCGATCCCGTCTTGAATTTGACGATCTCGTGGTCGAAACCGTCGTCTTTGCCTTGGTCGTAGTCCTCCAAGAATTGGGGATGGTCGTGCCGCGGGTCGAACGTTGTGTACTTTAGCGGAATCGGCTGCAGCGTGTACGTCTTGCCGTCTTTGCCCTTGCCCGTGTCAACGGTGTTGGCCCCGGGAAACCCGTGGAACATATTGTCGAATGTCCGGTTTTCTTGAATGACAATGATGACGTGCTGAATCGGGCTCGAACCGCCGGCGCGGAGAACGCTGTTGCCGATGCGTTGGGTTCCAGGATTCATGCCGAAGGACGTCGCACAGCCGGCCATCAGTACGGCGACCGCGAGCGTCGCGCATTGTCTCACTGCCACAAGGCTCCCCATTCGAAGCTAGATTTTGCATGCTCTGAGGTGATTTCGTGTGCCGCACTCTGCGGCGAAGCGCCGCTAACTTTATGCCAGAGCGGATTACAGTCCCTTTAATGTGAGAGCGAAGCAACGCCTCCTATTTGCACCTTTGGGTACTACTGAACGGCGATCTGCACAGAGAGCCCTTTGCTTAGCCCCGTTAGCGAGCCTGCGATCGTTTGAATCGGACGCACGTTGCCTTGAGCACCAGCGGCAAAGACGACGATGCTTCTAGCATTCAAAACATAACGCCGGGGTTCACGGCGACGCCTCATAGACGACTCCGCATCCGCTAGTGCATCCCTTTACTTTCTTGGCGCCGCTGAAGGTCGTGCCATAAAGCGTCCCATTCTTATCGGCAACGGGGGCGGCACGTGGGTCATTGCCGTTGGAGCCGCTGAAGCTGTGGAGAATGTTCTCGATGTATCCGGATCCCGAAGGCGTTAACTTAAAGAGGGTTCCGCAGCCGCACGCGGCTGTGCCGCCGGCGATGGTCGTGCCAAACAAGTCGCCGCTTGCGTCGGCGTAGAGGCCGTTCTCGTCAAACGGAACCGCGCCGTCTTTGCTCCCATTGGTTAGGAAAAAGTAGAGCACGTGTTCGGTGTATTTTGATCCCGACGGCGTAAGCTCGAATACGGCTCCCCCGCCCGGCCCACCGCCTAGACCACCCCGCGTGGTCGTGCCGATGAGCGTGCCGTTCTTCCCAGCGACCAACGCCGATCGCGGGGCATCACCGTCACTCGTTCCGCCATTGAAACTGTAGAGCACGCGCTCTTTGTAGGTCGATCCCGAAGGCGTGAGCCTGAAGACGGTGCCGCAGCCGCCGGTGCACGCCGTTCCTTTGCCGCCAAATTGCGTGGTGCCGTAGAGCGCGTTATTCTTCGTAATCAGCCCTCCGCGCGGGCCGGCCCCATCGTTACCACCCTGGAATGTGTAGATGACGGTTTCAGTGTAGCCCGAGCCCGACGGCGTGAGCTTGAACGCCGTCCCGCAACCCGTAAAGCCGGAAGGTCCGGTACAGTTCAGGCTTCCGCCACCATCAACCGTTGTTCCATACAACGTGCCGTTCTTGGCGAGTAGCGTTCCGACGGGGCCCGCTCCATCGTTGCCACCTTGAAACGCATAGAGGACGCGCTCGCTGTATCCGGAGCCATTCGGTGTGAGCTCGTATACGGTGCCGCAGCCACCGGTGCACGTAGTCGCTCCGCCGCCGTAAACAGTATCGCCGAGCAACACGCCTTTGGTCCCGGCGATGACACCTCCCTGAGGATTTGCGGCGTCAGTACCACCTTGGAACGTATAAAGCACGGTCTTTACGCCCGACGGTGTCAGCTGAAACACCGTTCCGTAGTCGGCCTTAACGGTGCTGTCCCACGTCGCTCCGTAGAGGTCGCCGTTTGCGCCCACGAGCAGGCCCGCATAGGGACTTCCGCCGTCGCTTCCCCCCTGGAACGTGTAGATGACGCTTTCTTGCGCGCCCCGCATGTTTGTCGCCGGTCTGATAACGGGCGCCGTCATGCCCGACATCGAAGACGGAGAAACGCCACCGTTACCGCCGCACGCCGTTAAGAGGGCCGTGCTAAGACACGCGCCTATCAGATTGGATAGATGTTTCATGGGCCGCCCTTTCTGAGAGTTTCTTGAGAAAGGAACGAAAAAGACGAAAGCACCCGAAAGCTTAGACGAGCTCCCGGCAGGCGAGTTATTCGACGCGTGGACTCCGCCTCCGCCTGCAGGCTGGCCCGCTTGGCGAGGCGGCTTCAGACGGGCAAAGCAAACCGGGATTCTAGAATATGGAGCATTCTAGAGGTCGCCGATCAGGTGCTTCCTTTTCGCAGCGATTGGAAGCTCGCGCGAACGTCCTCGCTGAAGAGTTGCGGTTGTTCCCAGGCGGCAAAGTGCCCGCCGACATCGTGCTTCTTGTAGTAAACGAGTTTGGGATACGCCTTCTCGGACCAGCTGCGCGGCGCCGTGTAGATCTCGTGGGGAAACGCGCTCACGCCAGTCGGGATCTTCACGCCCTGCACGTTAAAGAAGCCGAGCTTGTTTTCCCAGTAGAGGCGCGCCGAAGAGATGCCCGTCTTCGTTAGCCAGTACATCGTGATGTTGTCGAGCACGTCATCGCGCGAAAGACCGCCCGGGTTACCCGCGAAAGCCGGCGCGATCATCTCGTAACTGTCCTTGTCGTGATCGAGAATCCAAGCCGCCAAGCCAATCGGCGAATCGAGCAAGCCGTAGAGCGTTTGCGGGCGATTCGACATCTCGACGGCGTACCCGAGGTGATGCGTGTAGAAGTCGGCCAGCTGCCGATACGCGTTCAGCTCGTCACCCGCTAACCCGGCGGGCGGCGGAGCGTTGGCAATTGCTTTCGCTAAGATGTCGTCGGGAACGGTTCCGGGCATGTTGCTGTGAATGGCCATCACGTGATCCGGCGCGATGATCGCCAACTGTTGGGTGACGGCCGCACCCCAATCGCCGCCTTGCGCGACGAATTTATCGTATCCGAGGCGCTGCATCAGCGCGACCCACGCCTTGGCAACCCGCACGGGATCCCAGCCGAGGGCTACCGGCTCGGCCGAATAGCCGTATCCCGGAATCGACGGAATCACCAGATGGAACGCGTCCGACGCGTTCGCGCCGTGTGCCGTGGGATCGGTCAATGGACCGATGACCTTCATTTGCTCGATGATCGAGCCGGGCCATCCGTGCGTGATCACGAGCGGCAACGCGTCGTCGTGTTTCGAACGAACGTGGATGAACTGGATGTCCACTCCGTCGATCTCGGTGACGAACTGTGGTATCGCGTTCAGTCTGGCCTCAAGCTTGCGCCAATCGTATCCCGATGCCCAATAGGTGGCCAGGGCTTGAGTCGTCGCTAATTGCACGCCTTGCGAATCGTCAGCGACGAGCTCTTTTGTCGGCCACCGCGTCGCCTTGATGCGGCGACGCAAATCGTCAAGTTCCGACTCCGGAACACTCACGTGAGGAAAGGAACGAATAGCGGCCGCATCGCTGCCCGTCTGCTCTGCAACTGTAGTCATGGGTGAGGTCCTTTCAGAGGAACTTTCCGTAGCTCTATTGGATTTCGCACAGCCGAACATTCCGAGCTGGGCAGCAGCCACCGTGATGCCCGCACTGCTAACGAATCGACGGCGATTGAGGTTGAGAAATTTCGCCATACGGTGCCCCCGCGGTGCGCATCGAGTAACGATTGCGTGGCCGCCGTTCACGGCCCGGGCAGGTTCAGCGCAGCGACGCGCTAGGTCTTAGCCTTGCTCACCACGACGCCTCGTGGCGCGTGGACGACGTTCGTAATGGTCCTCTTAGGCGTGCCACCGCCCGAGTAGTGGTAGTACAAGACGTCCCATGCAGTCTTGGAGTCCTTAGAATAGTCGTTCGGCACGATAACGGTCCTGCCGTCTATGTAGAACTGAAACACGTCGAACGCTGGACTTCCCAACGGCGTGGCGTGAACCTCCGTCCCGATGCCTCCGCTTATCGTGAACTGATAGATTACCGAGGCGTTCTGATCAGCGACCGCAAGGTACTTCCCGTCCCACTGAACACCCCCCGGAAGCGAGATGTGTTGATTCAGGCTGATACTCGTGAATATGCCGCTTCCCTTGGCAAGTTCGGCTAACTCGAAGTTTCCGCGTCCGGGAGATATACCATCGACGTAGAGGTTGCCCGTATCATCATAGCCGCACAAATAGTATCGCTTGATATCTGGATCCGCGTATATTATAGGTGTGCCTTTTGCGTGAGGATAGATTGCTAGATTACCGCCCGAATTGCTGCCGCCGGAACCGAAAGTTGTTACGGCAAGATTCCCGGTTGTCGGATCGACGGCGCAACCAAGAGGGTGTTCTGCCGCGGCTTGGAGGATCTCAAGAGGCTTCGTTCCGCCATGCGCATATTCGACGATCGTTCCCCCTACCTCGTTCGTAACGAACACGTCGCCCTTTGCATCGACGCACTCGCCCGAGGAAGCAACAAACCCTGTGAGCCTCCCCTCGAACTTGCCACCCGGATAGGAGTATACCGATACAGCGAAGGCGTTAGCCACATAAAGCAAATCTTGGTTTTGGGCCCCGGGTGCCATCCACGATGCATCGCCATCGGGGAGCCCTGGCTGCGCGTCGACGCCTCGCTGTGTGCCTTGCAATATCGTGTTAGGGACAGTCACAGGTGTCGGCGACCCGCAACCTGCGAGCAGAGCGATGGTCGCGCAGGCGCCTACAGCATAGCGGCCCAAAAGTGTAATACTCATTCGCTCGGCTCCCGTCTGAGGCGAACGACCCAGCCTAGCTAACCTGGTGCCGGCGACGGGCCGTTCTGCAAACTGCTTTCAGCCCGATTCTAGCACCAGAGTCGCGATCGTGAAAAGGCGCGCCATTCGCACGGCACCGTCAAAGCGACACCGAAGGCGGCACGCCGGCTGATTTGCTAAGAGCTCCCAGCGAGGAACGGAGGAGCTTACCGCCTCTCCCAGCCAGCTTCGCTCACGGTGCGCGCCGGTTGCGGTCCGCGGGTGCCGCAGGCAGCGAGCGTGAGGACCGCGGAGATGCATATAACGCGGCGGTCGGTAGTCCTCATTCACCGGGTGTTCCGCGCGCTGTCAAGTATCGTCTCCCGTGGCTTCATCGATCGCCTGTTCCTCGCTCATTGCTGCCCCGCTTTCATGAGTTTTGCGAGTCTACTAGAACCCATCGCGTCTCGCAGGAAGGCCAAAGCGCGTTCGCACTCCTGCTGATCGATGCGCATTCGAGGGGATCCCAAGTCGGCAAGGCGAGCGTCAACGAAACCGAACAGGCGAGCGGCGTGCACGTATGACTCCGGATGGCGTTCGGAGGCGCCATGCGATCGCAGAGTCGAGATCGCGGCGAGCCGCTGCAGAGCGCGAGCGACGTGGGTGGATGAATGCAGCTCACTCGAGATGCCGAGCGATTCGAGCGCATGTTCTTTGGCCTCATCGTACCGATCCAAGGAGATGAGGCAAGCCGACATAACATTGAGGGCGCCAATAACGCTGGGCATGTCATTAAAGGCTTGAAGAGTTGGAAGTGCGTCCGATGCGTGTTGAAGCGCGAGTTCCACGTTACCTGCGTAAAACTCGACGTCAGCCAGATCAACAGCAACCACCAACGCCGCAACGCGATCCGCTCCAATTGCCTTTAGGATCGCTATTGCCTCGCTGGTATCGCTACGTGCAGCGGCAAAATCGCTGTTGACCAAATGCGCGAAAGCAGCGGTGCGGAGTACGAAAGCGAGCTGCTTGCGAGCGCCTAACCTGCGGGCATGCGCTATGGCTTCGCGCAGTATTGGCTCGGCCTCGGTACTTCGGCCAAGCCGCACGAGTGCATGCCCCAAATTGCTCTGCAAACCAACAGCTCGGAGTTCGTCGCCGAGGTCGCGGTACAACGCAAGAGCCTTCTCACTGCTGGCAAGCTCTTTTTCATTCTCATCAAACTTATTGGATATGGTCGCATTCGCGTAACTGATGCTCGCATGCACGGTCGCGGCTGTATTCTCATCGAGGAGGTCAAGCGCCAAGGCGATCCAGCGACGTCCCTCCACTGGCATGAGAACGGCCCAAATCCTCCCCAACTCGCCTACCAGGCGCTGACCCAAAGCGACATCGCCGCGAGCAGCGAGCGCCCAATCTAGAGCGGCCCGCCAATTGTCCAGATCGTTTCGGGCGCGATCGCTCCAGACGAGGTCAGCGGCGGTATCGTACGCGGCTTCGAGTTGCGAGGCGATCTCGAGATATGCGCGCGCATGACGTTGTGCCACCATTCCCCGTTCCCCTCGCTCCGCCACCTTTTCGTGCGCGTACTCTCTGAATGATTCCAAGAGCCCGTGGCGTAGCTCCATCCCGTCGAAGTCGGCGACCAACAGTGACTTATCGACCAGCGATGACAGCACGTCGAACAGGTCGGCTTCTGCGGTTTCCCCATCCCCACAGACTGCTGCAGCGGCGGCCAGCGTGCAGCCGCCGGCGAAGACCGAGAGACGCGCGAACACCCGCTGCTCCCGCGACGAGAGCAAGTCATAGCTCCAATCGATCGTTGCGCGCATGGTCTGCTGTCTGAGCAGGGCGGTGCGCTCACCGCCCGCGAGAATTCGAAAGCGATCGTCGAGCTTTTCCGCGATTGCTTTGACCGGTAAGGAGTTTGCGCGCGCGGCGGCTAGTTCGATCGCCAGCGGAATGCCGTCCAAGCGCCGGCACAGCTCGGAAACGGTTGGCGCGTTCTCATCGCTAAGTGCAAAGCGACAGTCGACGGCGCGAGCACGATCCGTGAAGAGAGCCACCGCTGCGTACACAGCGGCCTCCGCTGCGCCAAATCGATGACTTGCCTCGGGAGGTGGAATGCTCAGTGAGGGAAGCCGATAGCTATGTTCGCCCGCGGCTCGCAGCGGTTCGCGGCTGGTGGCCAGGATCCGAAGACGCAGACATCCAGTCAACAGGGCAGCGGCGACGATCGCGGCCTCGGTAATAACGTGCTCGCAGTTATCGAGAATCAGCAGGAGCGTCTTGCTCTTCAGATATGCAAGCAACGTCTCGAGCAGCGGGCGATCGGGCAATTCCTGCACGCCCAGTGCCGACGCGATCGCCGAAACCACCAACGCGGGATTACCAATCGGCGCGAGCCCTACGAAGCAGACCGGGTCGTCGCCAGCTTCACTCAGCTCTGTCGCAGCGCGCAACGCGGTCCGGGTCTTGCCAACGCCACCGGCCCCCGTAAGCGTGACCATTCGATGCTCGCGAACTAGTGCGCCGATCTCGCCGAGCTCAGTGTCTCGCCCGACAAAGCTGGTCAGCGCGAAAGGCAGGGCGGCGGTTGCGCCCTCGGCCCAGGGCCCGACCGTCACCGAGGACCGCCCGAGCAACGCTGAACGTGCAGCAGTCGCCTCGAACTTTACGCGTTGCTCGCCGTTGAGTGCCAGCGCGCCGACCAAGAGCGCGAGCGTTTCCCGCTGGGGCGTGCGCCGATAACCGCGCTCCAGTGCGCTGATTCCGTTGGTGCTCATCCGGGCACGCTCGGCGAGCGCCTCTTGCGAGAGTCCAGCGGCGAGTCGGTAATGCCGAAGGAGCAGCCCGAAGTCTGACGAGGCAGGTACCCGCCCGCGGTCCTCCATCCCGGTGATGTCATTCGGCCCTTCTCGGCTGCCTCCTCACCAACCACACGGCCATTTGTGTGAGCGGTTGTATGTTACGCTCGTCGACGTTCGGCGCGATTATGGGGGAGTCATGAACCATTTAAAGTGTTTTCGGAAATAAGTTTGTGCTTCAAAGCCGGGCACTCAAACTTCGTCAATTCGATACAGCCAGCTAGATGCTGGCACGGAGAAGCTCGCGGTGCGCATAACGCGCCGTCGGACACAAAGTAGAAGCTTCAGAAAGGGATCTATTGTGAACCGATCATTTAGCTCAGGTCGAACGTGCGCCGCTAAAGGCTCTTTCTTTCTAGCAGTATTGTTGTCCGGGGCGCTGTTAGGCGCATGTAGCGGGGGCAGCGGCGCCTCGCGTCTCGCCGGCATGCCCCAGACTGCCGAAAACACGATCCACCCGCAAGGGCTAAGGTCGATTGGGGCGGTGCTCCCCACGGCCACTCTCAAGGGGGCATCAGCGGACTACATAGTTTATATCGTGAACGCGGGTAACAACACCGTTACCACCTACACATCGAAAGGAAAACAGACTAGCCCGACCATTACTGCCGGATTAAGTGTGCCCTGTGGGCCACGGTCGACAAGAACGGCAAAATCTACGTTACGAATTGGCCGAATAACAACGTTTCATATGTGTCGACTTACATGCCTGACGGAACGCGAACGACCCCCACGATAGCGGGCTTGAAGGGGGCCAGCGGTGTGGCAGTCGATGCGAGCGGCAAGATATACGTCGCAAATAACTTCGGTGGCCCCGTGAATCTCGGTTACGTCTCGACTTACAACGCCGATGGGTCGCCGACCACGCCGACCATCACGAAGGGAATAAGTGGGCCCGACGGCATTGCGGTTGACGCAAGCGGTAAAATCTACGTCGCGAACTATGGCGGCAATTACGTAGCCACTTACAGAGCAGATGGGAAGCGGACCACACCGACGCTCACCACCGGGATAAGTCAGCCCATTGGTGTAGCGGTCGACGCGAACGGTAAGATATACGTTACCAATAGCAACGGTGGGGCAGCGTTCTCGGTTACGACCTACAGCAAGGATGGAAAGCAGATCGCGCCGACAATCACGTCCGGCCTAAACTTTCCCGACGGGCTGGCTGTGGACGCTAACGGCAAGATCCTTGTGGTTAACGATGGGGCGAACACCATGACGTCCTACACTAAGGCGGGGAAGCAGACCGCGCCGACGATTACCGCGGGACTTAACGAACCAACTGCTGTCGCGCTTCATTAAAGGAGAGTATATGAAGAGACTTCTGAAACTTCTAGCGCGTGTCGTTATGATGGTTGGCGTCGCTGCCTGTAGCGCAAATGGCAGCTGGCCCGGCGTACCGCGAGCACCCGGCCAATCGCTTTTGGGGGCGCAGAGCGCCCGAAACGTCAGGGAACTGTGGGGCCCGAACGTAGCGGCGGTCTGCGCCGATGCGCTTCCTGGGGATGCGCAGTGCGCCGCCCTTCTCCGCACGGACATCGCCCCGAGCATGCACCCAGTCACTATCGAGGGCCTTACTCCCGCTGACTTCCAGTCGGCGTATGACCTCCCGTCCTCTAAGAAAGGGGGCGCATCAGATCGTGGCTATCGTCGATGCCTATGACAACCCTGACGTCGCGTCAGACCTCAGCACGTACCGCTCGGAATTCGGCCTGCCGACGGCAAACTTTATCAAGTACAACCAAAATGGGCAGACGAAGAAGTATCCGTCGCCCGACACTACCTGGGGCCTCGAGGAAGATCTCGACGTCCAAATGGTCGCCGCTAGTTGCCCGAATTGCACGATCTATCTCGTCGAGGCAAACTCGAATGCTGCGATTAATCTGGAGACGGCCGAGGCTGAAGCTGTGAAACTCGGCGCACACATCGTGAGCAACAGCTGGATATGTTACGGCTCTAGCAACTGCTTTAACCCGTCATACTTTGACACACCTGGCGTGACCTATCTTGCCGTTGCCGGCGACCATGGCTATGGCATCGGCGCTCCCATGGCTTTCGCAAACGTCGTCGCGGTGGGCGGCACGACTCTATCTAAAAACGGCGGAACACGCGGTTGGACGGAGACCGTGTGGGACGGCACCGGCAGCGGCTGCGCGTCGGGAGTCGCGAAGCCCTCTTGGCAACACGACCCGGATTGTACTTACCGCATGGCCAACGATGTGGCGGCCGACGCGGATCCGAGCACGGGCGCCGCAGTATACGATACCTTCGGCAATGGTGGTTGGCTCGTCGAGGGAGGCACGAGCCTTTCTACACCCCTAATCGCCGGCGTCTTCGCCCTTGCCGGCAACGCGACGTCACAGCATGGCGGCGAGACATTCTGGGACAAGAGGCACGAGAAAACGGCGGACCTCTATCGGATCACCAGCGGTAACAACGGGTCGTGTAGCCCGACTTATTACTGCACTGATGGGACGCACCAGTACGAGGACTACGGCGGCCCGACCGGCTGGGGCACACCTCACGGCATCGGCGCCTTCTAAAACAGAGTCAAAGCTGGGTACGAAGCTCAGCTTTGAAGTTCACGCTGCATCGATGCCCCTTGGAATGCGCTCATGCCGTTCGTTTAACCATTAGCGAAGCCAGGTGAAGTAGGTTCTATCGGTAATGGTGGAAAGTATCGCTGCGATACAGAGCTTGAGCGGTCGCGGGCAGAAACGACCCAAACCATGCGAATTCCCCGAGAAGCCTTACTGCTTGCGCTTTTCGCCTGCGCTGTCGCGGCGTTGCCGTTGGGAACTCCTCGGCCGCCGCTGGCGGATGCCGAGATCGCGTCCATCGATCGATTCGTGGCAACCGAAATGTCGCGCACCCACGTACCGGGCGCGGCGGTCGGCATCTATAGTCGGGGAGAGGTGTTGCTTGCGAAAGGGTACGGCCTCGCAAACGTCGAGCTGAACGTGCCGGTGAAGCCCGAAACGGCATTCCAATCCGGCTCCGTTGGCAAGCAGTTCGTTTCGACGGCGATCATGATGCTCGTCGAACAGGGACGCGTCTCGCTCGACGATAGCATCACCAAGTACTTCCCGCACGCGCCCGCGAGTTGGAAGCCGATCCTGATAAAAAACCTTCTTTCTCATACGTCCGGCCTGGCAGAGTACGAGTCGGACGAACGAACCGGTCCCAATGGACCATTCTATCTGCGTCTCGATTTTACCGAGGCGCAGCTACTGCGAAAAATCGAAGCGCTTCCAATCGAGAACCCTCCCGACGTAAAGTGGGATTACCGAAACACCAACTACGTCTTGCTCGGGATGCTCATCCATAAAATAACCGGTACGTTCTATGCCGATTATCTCGCCGAACGCATCTTCAAACCTCTTGGAATGTCGTCGACGCAGTTGATCAGTGAGGCGAACATCATTCCAAACCGTGCTGCCGGCTATCAGTGGGATGGAGTCCTTAAGAACCAAGACTGGGTGTCACCGACGTTCAACTCAACTGCCGATGGCGCACTGTATTTCAACGTACTGGACCTCGCAAAGTGGGATGAAGCGCTGTACACCACCAGGCTTCTCAGCCAAAGCAGCCTTGATAAGATCTGGACGGTGTACAAACTGCGCGACGGGAAGCCGAACCCCGCAAACTACGGCTTCGGTTGGGAAATTGCGACCCAAAATGGTCATCGCCTGATCGAGCACGACGGAGCGTGGCAGGGATTCACGTGCTCCATTCAACGCTATCCGAACGATTCGTTAACGGTCGTCGTACTGACGAACCTCGATGCGGAAAACGCGCGACCCGACTATATGGCGGCGGTTATCGCAGGTCTTGCCGGTGAGCCGTTGCTTCCGCAAAAGCTAACTGCGATACCAGACGTACAGCCACAGATCAAAAAATCTCTGGCCACGCTTCTTGACGCCCTGAATGCCGGTGAAAATGCTCGTGCGCTGGTTACTCCCGACGTCGCCGACTACCTTAGGACGCAACGGCCAACGATCAGACAGATGATGTCGCCTCTGTGGCCGGGTGGAACGCTAACGCTGGTGAAACGCAGACCTTCGCTGGAGAACGACGCCTTAACGGCCTCGCGATTTCGGCTCACGAAGGGTGCACACTCCTTGCTTGTCTGGTACCGGCTCGACGCACGCAAGAAAGTCGACGAACTCTTTTTCGAACCCGACGAAGAATACCAAGAGCCCGACGTCTAGCGCCGCGATCGAAGCTCGGGGTACTGCGCGTTAGCGTCGGATGCGCCGAGCAGTCCAGGCGTCAGCCCGGACTGCTCTCAATTCCGTCTACTTAACGGGGATCCTGAACGATACCTATGACGGTCGCGGTGAGTCCATTATTGAAGCTGTAGAGATACTTGGCTGCAGGGTAGGAATAGATGTCGACGGCGGTGTTCGTCTTGTCTGCACACGCCAAGTTGGTTTGCGCTTTGTTGAGCGAGCATTGCGGAGAGTGCCCTTGGATCGGGTAGGTCTTCGGCGCTTTATTATAGGGCGGAGCATAAATGTTGAGCGTGACTGCCGAGTCGTCGGTGATAATCAGGTGGTCGGTCTTGTCGAATGCGATCGCACCCGGTGCGCCGTTCTTAATGTGCTTGAGCACCGTGCCGGGCATCTGACCGCCTTTGAACTCCATGACGCCGGTCGCGCTCGATTGTGTGAAGAACGAGACGTACACGTTGTCTTTCGAATCCACTCCGATGCCATTGGCAAAGTAAATCTGGGGGTCGGTCAGAAAGCGCGTGGGCTTTTTCTTGGTCGGGGGATAGACCGCGACGTTGCCGGCGGAGCTCGACGGCCCGAGAATGTTGTTCACGTAGCGCGTGCCGTTCGAGGCAAATCCGATTCCGGCCGGCTGGCCCTTAGAATCGCTGAGCGTTACACCGGCGGCGCCGCAGTTGGGCGCGTACGACACGATGTCGGGAAGGCCCGAGTTGAGATCGAGCCCTTGAGGGACCCAGAGTTCGTTCGCGCTGTCGACGCCCATCGCGTTGATGCCTTCGCCGACGGTTGTGATTTGGCAGATGCTGCCGTGGTTCTTTGTATTGCTAGCGTTGTAGTCGTTGACCGGTGTCGAGCCGGACGGATTATAAGCGGAGACGAAGATCTGCCCTTTCACCGTCGTAGGATCGACAAAGACGAGGCTGCCGGAGCGCGCGGGCATCGCTGGGGCACGATCGTCGATCGAAACAAAGTGCGCGCTAAAGCTTAAGGGACTCGCGGATGAAGGCAACTGCGAGGATCCCGAACTCGAGCAGCCCGCGAAAAGAAGTAGCGCCGGCCCGGCAACTAGCGCTACGGCAAGAAACCTTTTGGTCATATATGAAAAACACTCCTGACAAAAAGCGGAGCAAAGTCACCCGTGTTGCTTTGTCTTAGTACGGCGGAGTCGGCTATCGACCTTCAGAGAAACGGCGGCTCCGTGCTAAAGCCACCTCATACTTGACCAGCGTCGTGCCAAAGTGATGTGCGAGCCCAACAGGCGTCATGCCGACCGAGCGCATGACGCCTATGGAGCGAGCGTTTTCCGGAAAAGCCACGGCCACGATTCGCGAAATATTCAGTTTCGAAAACGCATGGGCTATGATTGCCCTGACCGCCTCGGAAGCATAGCCTTGTCCCCAATAGGGCGAATCCAGGAGATATGCGACCTCGATCTCCGGCGTTTGTTCGAGTAGGCCGAGCCCGCAATGACCGATGACGTTTCCGAGGCTCTTGACGACGACTGGATAGAAGCCATATCCGTGCTCGATATCCAACTCCCGCATCCGCGCTATCACGTGGGCCGTTCGATCGGCACTCCATACGCCACCCGGAATGAACTGCATGACCTCCGGCTTGACGTAAATAGGTGCTACCAGCGCGGCGTCTTCGTCGTTCCACTTACGAAGTAGTAGCCGCTCGGTCTCGACGACCACGCGGTTCATCGCATTCACCAAGCTTAGGACGATACGGCGATAAAGAGCATCGCGCAAGCATTCCTAATCGCCGAGCGCTTATCCTCGATCATGTGGATACCAGTGCCGGTTGCAAAGGTGTTTCATGGGGCACGAACAAGGGAAACGGATGCTGGTTTTGAGGATCCGAACGTTACGTTCCGCACTGCTTTTGGCAGCAGTGCTCGCGCTTTGTCCTCAGCCGCTGTTAGCTCAGACGCCGCCGCCGGCCGGGGTTTTCGAGAACGTTGCTATCGGAGAGGCTATGGTCGAGCTGCACCCGACGCTCGGCGACCCGATCCGTGTATTGTCCACCGGCGAAACGACCATCTGGCGTTATCTCACGCACGGAAACGGAATCTACCTGGACGTCATCGTCAAGAACAACGTGGCTCAGTCGGTAACGGTATTGAGCCGATCTGACGGCGTTCGCTACGTTGATCCCAAAGGAATAGCATTCGGGATGACGCCGGATCAGGTCCGGGCTAAGCTTGGATCTCCATCGCGCGAATCCACCAACGCCGACGACGGGTCGCTCGACCTATCGTATTTCGAGCTGCCCTATGCGTGGATCTATGAGTTTCACTCGAACAAGCTGGACTTCATACAGCTGATCGCGGCGCCGAGCCTGCTGAAAACTTTTTCGCCGGGAGCAGCAGCTGCCCCCAACGACGGCACATCGCTCGAACGTGCGATATGGATTCGGCCTTCAAACTTTCTTTCGAATGCCCTGTGGATCGATGCCTTTTTAGCAACGAATCCCTGCGACGGCGACGGGCACTGGAAGGAGACGTCAACAAAACTCGCGCCGGACCGTACGAACAACGACCCCCTAGCGTACACCATCGTCCACGCTCGGTGCACGGGCGGCGACGAGCGTGATTTCTATTTCGACACCCACGGAACGGCGAGCCGTAAGGGCAATACTACGACGATCTACGTCGATCCGAATCACCTTCGGGACACTTCCCCTTCGACGACTTCATCACCGTCGCCCGAACCTACGCCCCATGGGTCGCCGCAATAGCAGCGGTCGTCTCCAACCGACGTGATGCGTGCTGCAACAGCAATGTGTCGGAGCACGCAGCTTGAGTTTTATCTTCATTTGCTGTGCCCTGCAGAAAACGCGCCGAACTAAGCAGGCCCTATCTTGGGTATTGGCTCGAGCAGGCCGGCCACCGCCAGGTGCTCACCGGCACACCGAAGCCGGCCGCGCCGCGAGCCCGATTGGCAAAACTTCGAGCCGTAGCGGACGACGAGTGAGCCGTATGTGACGCAGCCGGTTTTTTGGGGTACGACCTAATTCCTTCAAAAGATCGGCTTGCCAACGGGCGGTGAGAAAGGACCAAAAATGCGTACGACTCTCGTCATCTGCCTGGCACTCGCTCAAGCAGCTACGGCTCAGACCTCCGCGCAAGCGCAGGATCCGTATACGGCGGTCAACGCAATGCGCGTCGCGTTCTCGCATGTACGCTCCGTTACGGCCACCGAGCGTTCTAGCAATGGCGACGTCGCGACCGTCGAATACAATTTCCCGAATCGCTTCCACATCACGACCGCGCGCTCGCAAATCATCCTCAGCGGCGATATGGAGTATGCCAAATCTGCCCGTGGCCACTGGATGACGTCTCCAAATGGAGCGGAACACCAGACGCTACTCGCAGCCGCCTGGCAACTCGGCGGACCTCCTAATATCGACGTGCGCAACCTCTATACGATCGTTGCCGAAGGGACGAAGACCATCGGCACGACGCTCGTTCGCGGCTTCCATCTCCACGACGCGTCCGGCGGGAATGACGAAACGGTCTGGATCGGTCCCGACAACCTTCCGGTAGCGGCCCGCATCGAAATGTCGAGCCAGACGATCGACATCCACTACACCAATTACAACACATCGGTACTGGTGGCTACGCCGCTCTAGCCGCCCGATTGCCCCGGCGACACCCGGTCATTACAGCGATGTCTTTGCGCTGATCGCCAACCGACGGTGGGGCCGGGATACGCCTTCCACATCGTCCCAATCGGGAATCTGCAAGAGCGGGGCCCTTGCGTGCAGTCCGCGACCCAGTAAGACGAACCGGGGCGCCTTAGTACGGCGCGGGCTTTCGCGCAGCCACTCCCGATGGCACTTGTATCCCGCTCGTGATGCTGGCGACTTGGGCGCCGCTTTGATAGTTGAATACCTGAACTTGGTTCTGACTGCTCACATACAACTGCGTTTCGGTTTGATCCAGGCAGAAATAGACCGGCTTACCCGCGATCGGGATGGTGCGGCTCGGCGTCGTCGCGCCTGGTGGAAAGATGTCGATGACGTCATTGTTGCGGTCGCCGATGATGACGTCGTTGTGCTTGTCTAGCTTCAACTCGCCGGCAAAGGACACCGTAAGAGCAAGATCGGTCCCCGTCGTCGCGCCCGGCGCGAACTCTTCGACGTGGCTTACCCCGTCCGAATTACTCAGGTAGCTCACATAGAGGTTGTTCTGTTTATCGGTGGCCACGCCGTATGCACCGCCGTTGATCGCGAGTGTAAGGCTTGGCGTCGGCGCGCCGGGTGGATATTCGGCGACCTGGTTCATAGCGGGTTCTGCAGCGTACAGCGTTCGATCAACCCCGACGAAAACGTCGTACGCGGGGGCGGATGGCGTGATCGTCATCGCCGGAGTCTTCCCGCCGTGCGGATATTCCGTTATCGTGTTACCGATATAGTTCGCGACATACAACGTACCCTTGGCGTCGACGTAGATACCCTCGGGGTTGCTGACGCCCGCCGTAATCTTTCGGCACGGCGTTGGACTGGTGCCGCCTTGGGAATAAACTTCCACGTCGCTTTTCAGGTAATCCGCGACGTAGATCTTCGCCTTCGCGCACTTGTCCGGAGCTACGAGGCCACTCGTGTCGGCGTCCAATGTCGAAGCACGAATCGTTGTCGCCGATGGGCCTACGACGTTCCCGCCGCTGCACGCAGCCAGCAAAGACATGGAGATCGCGCAGGCGCCGATAGTATCGATCAGTCTCATAAATCCTCGCTGGCGCTGAGCGCCAATGGTAACTCGAGAGCGTCCCAAACCCGATCGGACAGCGTGAACGGCTATGTCACCCAGGAGCGCAAAAATCCCTTCCCGGAGCAATGAAAGGTGACCAGAGAGCCCTAGGGAGAGCTCTTCGTCAGTTTGAGCTGAACCGTTTCGAGGCTGCGCGGCTGGTTATGATTGTGCTTGAGTTCTTGGTTCACGAGCACCGGTAGTTTGGCAATCGGGTCGTAGGCGATGCGAGTGGTAACGTCAACCGTCTCTTCTACGGAGTGGTTGACGTGCGGCGTAATCGTGCCGGCGGCCTCAATAAGATTCAACTGCGGTGAGCCGGAAATCGGTCCTTTTCCATTCAAAGTGAAATCGCAGTCCCATATTCCGAGCCCTTTCGTGAGTTCAAAGTCCCTCTTCCAGGTCGATACGCCGCCGGCCAGCACGTCGAAGTAGTTGCTTGCCAAGAGTGGGAAAAGCGTGAGGCTCATCGGCGATAACGAATACGGCCGCTGTGAGCATGTGATTCCGCCGTTGGGATAGATCTGACACGTATCGGTCGCGGTTGGACGGATAGTATTCCACCAAAGCTCTGTTGCCGTCGCCGTAACGCTGCCATCGGAGGTCGGTGGCTGAAGATCGACACTCAATGTGCCGGTGTATGGCCCCGTGTCGGCCACCTCGGCGTTCCAACCAAAGCGATACTGCAGGTGGCGCACCGGCTCAGGTGGCGACGACTCCGGTGCGGTGCCGCCCAATGCCAAGAGAGCAGCAATGAGATGGATCACTTACAAACTCTCCAACTGCGAAAGGGATCTCGTAGACATGCTGCTCGATTACTTCGGCTCGCTAATGCGACACACCCGGTTCGGGCTCCCGAGGAGCCCAATGCCACGGACGCGGAACGCGAGCCTAGCGCGCCGTGCTCTGCGCGATCGTGCGCGCAGAGACGGCGGCCACTTTCGGTTTAAGGAATGCTGCTTAGCCCTTCGGAAACTGTCGTAGCCCGACGATCGAGCCGTTGGGCTCTTTGACGCTGGCGACCAGCAGTCCGTAGGCGACGTCGGTAATTTCTTGCACCACCGTGCCGCCCGCGGCGACGAGTGCTTTCACGCTCGCCGCGATGTCGCTCACCGTCCAGTAGGCGAGCCCACCCGGTTCGAGTTTACCTTCGTTCGGAACGAGCCCGATTTCCATATCGCCGCTTTTGTAGCCAACGTACCGGGGTGTGTCAGCGTAGGGGTCAGCGCCGATAAGCTCACGAAAGAACCGCTTGGCTTTGGCCATATCTGCGGCAGGATAGACGATTAGGGAGACGTCCTTCAAGATTTCATACTCCTTCCATCTCCATGACGGATCGAGCGCGGTGAAACGTGACGGGCGCCCCGGGGGAGAATGCGTTGGAGGATGCGGAGCGGCTCGCGGAGCGCTTTGAGGCGGCGCGCCCTCGCTTACGTCGCATCGCGCAACGGATACTGGGATCGGCTGCCGAATCCGACGACGCGCTGCAGGAGAGTTGGCTGCGGATCAGCCGCTCGGACGTTGCTCGTGTTGAAAATCTCGACGGCTGGCTCACGACCGTGGTTGCGCGCGTCTGCCTAGATGCGCTGAAACGGCGGGAAAACCGGCGCGAGGAACTGACGCCGGACGATCCGCGTCGCGACTTTGCGGCGGTCGCTCCCGGCGACCGTCCTGAGGAAGAAGCGATGCTCGCCGATTCGATCGGCGTGGCGCTGCAGATCTTGCTCGACACGCTGCCGCCGGGAGAGCGCGTTGCATTTGTGCTGCACGACACGTTCGACGTGCCCTTCGATGAC
>JBAUZB010000093.1:0-2915 GCA_049585095.1 Candidatus Tumulicola sp. | reverse complement strand
CGACGCCCTGCGCGAGCGTCTCGACCTCCCGCGCGACCGCCGGGTCGTCCTAATGATGGGGGGCGGCTTGGGAATCGGGCCCTTGGCGCGCATGATGCGCGCGCTCGAGTCGACGCCGCTTCCGCTGGCGGCGGTGGTCATCACCGGCCGAAACCCGCGCAGCGAGCGGCGCGTTCGCGCGGCCGCAGAAACGATTCGGTATCCGGTGCGTTCGCTGAGCTTCGTCGACAACGTGTACGACTACATGCATGCCGCCGACGCGTTCGTTACCAAACCGGGTGGTCTGAGCACCGCCGAAGCATTGGTTGCCGGCGTGCCGATCGTGTTATGTAAACCGTTGCCCGGCCAAGAGGAACGCAATGCGCGCATCTTGAGCGAGGCCGGGGCGGCGGTTCGCGCGCGTCGCGTCAAGGATCTGCCGGGTACCGTTGAAACGATCTTGAGCGACTCTGCGCGCCGGGCGCGCATGAGTGCATGCGCCAAGCGCTTGGCGCGACCGGCGGCAGCAGGTGAAGCGGCGTCGATGATTGCACGTCTGGGACGAATGCGCCAAGAGATCGTGGCATGAAACCCTTACCGTCATCGCGGGCCTATGCCGGCTGGCTTGCAATCGTGCGCATACTCACTGGGGTCATGTGGCTCGCGCACGGAATCCCAAAGTTCACGCAAAGCGCACGGTTCATGCCGCCAAACGGCGCCATGCCGCAATACGTGGCGCGGGGTTTACAGTCGACGACCGGTGCCTACCACGAATTTCTCGCCGGGGTGGTTCAGCCGAATCTGCCGCTCTTCGCCGAGCTGGTACGTTTGGGCGAAGTGCTGGTCGGCGTTTCTTTGGTGCTGGGGGCACTCACGCGGGTCGGCGGTTTGGTCGGCATCGTCTTGACGCTCGACTACATCGCAGCCCGCGGTCACATGCTCTCGTCGGCAACGCTGCAGAGTGCCGACCTCGGGCTGCTGGTGCTGTCGTTGATTTCGCTGGTCTTACCGACCGGTCGCGTTTTGGGGATCGACGCACTCTTCGTTCGGCGCAGGCCGGCGCCGGCGACGGTGCGCGCGGAGTTCGTGCCCGAGCCGCCGCTGCGAGGTCCCACCGCTCCACCCAACCCGTAGCGTTACCGGCCACTACGAGGAGTACGGAGCTTCTTGAGCGTTTACGGCGAGGAGTTGGCGGCGGCGGAACTGCAAGGACGGACGGCCTTCGAGGCAATGGACGCGTGGGCGAGCCGCCCGCTCGACGCTCCGGACGTTTCCGGGGCCGTTCTGGAGGGCTATGCCAAACAATTGCGCGAGAGCCGCGAGCGTCTGCGAAAACTGCAAAGCGAGCAAGGCGTTCGCGACGACATTGCCGCCGCGCTCGGAAGAAATGAAGCGTATCACCGGCGGCTGGGCTTGAGTATCCGAGACAAACCCGACGAACCACCGCAGGAGGAGGCTTGATTCGACTCCACGGTGTTACGCACGGTGAGAACAGGTGAAGGTAGCGAACCAGCCGTGAGCAAACCGTGAGCAAATCTCTTCGGTCGGGGACTCTTGACTGAGGCGATGTGCGGGAGACCCGCATAAAATGGTCACTTGCGGGAGTGGAGAGATGGCCGAGCGGCTGAAGGCGGCGGTTTGCTAAACCGTTATACGGTGTAAAGTCGTATCGAGGGTTCGAATCCCTCTCTCTCCGAAAGCACCCCGGACGGGACGCGCGGTCGTAGCTCAATTGGATAGAGCAACAGGCTACGAACTTGTAGGTTGGGGGTTCGAGTCCCTCCGACCGCGATTGCTTCCTTCGCTTGCGGATGGACGTCGGATCGCTCCGTGCACGCTAGCGTGCCGCTTGCGCGCGTGGCGGGGTTTTGCTAGAGTACGGTGGCGAAGCGGGTACCTGCCCGTGCGGCTCGGTAGCTCAGCGGTAGAGCAGGGGACTCATAAGCCCTTGGTCGGGTGTTCAAATCACCCCCGAGTCAAGTTTCAATGGCGTCGGCCGCCGAAGAAGAAGGCGGCCGATGTCGTGTTCGAGGTATTAATCCGAATGTCCACGATTCCGTGCGATTTCTGCCCTCACCCCGTCGACCGGGCGCAAATGGAGGAGATCGAGATCTCGCACTACGTGCCGGACAGTTCCGGCGACGATCTCGCATATGCGCGTACGTACTTCTTCGGACATCCCGACTGCGTGCGCAAGTTCTATCGTACGCTGGTCGATCATAAGCTCGATCTATTCAAGCATATTCCGACTGCCGGTCCGGCGACGCCGGAATCCTAGCGCTCTTGCTCGAGTGCGCCCGTAGCGTAGCTGGATAACGCACAGCCCTCCGAAGGCTGGGATCGGGGGTTCGAATCCCTCCGGGCGCGCCACTTCAATCCGACGGCGCATTTTTGCTGCGATGCAATTGACTGACGACGAACGCCATATGCGCCGCGCCCTCGCGCTGGCGGATGCAGCTGCAGACGCCGGCGAGGTGCCGGTGGGTGCGGTATTGGTGTGCGGCCGAGTCGTCATCGAAACCCGCAACGAAAAAGAATCGCGCGCCGATGCGACCGCTCACGCCGAGATGCTGGCGCTCCAAGAAGCGTCGCGGCGGATGGGAACCTGGCGCCTCGAGGAGGCAACGCTGTACGTCACCAAGGAGCCGTGCGTAATGTGTGCCGGCGCGCTGATCGCCGCGCGAATTAAGCGATTGGTGTACGGCGCCAACGATAGCAAAGGCGGCGCCGACGGCGGCGCGTTCGACATTCTCCGTTCGCGCGAAACCAATCATCGCATCGAAGTCGCGGCTGGAGTTCTTCAAGCGGAGACGGCGGCGCAGCTGCAGCGATTCTTCCGCCGCAAACGCGAAGAATGCGCCGCTGAAGGCATCGAACCGGCGGCGCCGTAGTAAGGCCGGTCGCCCGCCGCGGAGAGGTGGTCGAGTGGTTGAAGG
>JBAUZB010000092.1:0-1791 GCA_049585095.1 Candidatus Tumulicola sp. | reverse complement strand
CACCGCACCCACGCGGTCGTGGTAGTCGCGCGACCAGGCGTAGTTCGAAACGCGGCCACGCAGCTGCCCGGGCGATGCCGGAGGAGGGGTTGCATACGGAAATGCCACGCAGACGACGCTGCGCGCGTTTTCGAGCAGTCGGTGCGGGTCGGTGGACCGGGCGGCGTAGCGGTCGTCGAATCCCCACGTCTTCAGATCGCCGCGGGCAAACGCGTCCCGCATGCGGCGCAACGACGCCTCGTCGGCGAATGCCTCGGTCACCCGGACCTCGCCCGCGCCCCACTCGTGCGCGGTGCGCACCGCCAGCGCTTTTATTTCGGCGACGTCAGCCGCGACCGCCGCGTTTGGATGCATCACAAGGAGGCGAGCGGAGTTTCCGGCCCGCGCGGAAAGGCGGCGTCGATGGCGGCCACGTCGGTGGCGTCCAGCGCGAGGTCGCCGGCGCCCGCGTTCTCCTCCACGTGCGCGATCCGCGAAGCCTTCGGAATGGTAAACACGTTCGGCTCGCGGGTGAGAAACGCGAGCAGCACTTGGCGTGGAGTTGCAGCGTGCTTGCGCGCGACGACCTCGAGCACGCCGCCTTCGCCGGCTTGCGCTCGCGGGAACCGTCCCCTGCCGAAGGGCGTGTACCCGACGATGGCGATGCTGCGTTCCTGCGCCGCGGGAATCAGACGATATTCGATCCCCCGTTCCTTCACGTGATAGAGCACTTGATTGCACGACAACGGCACCGAGCGCAAGTACGACGCCGCTTCGAGCATCTCGTCGACGTCGAAGTTGCTAACGCCCACGAATCGCGTTTTTCCGTCGCGAACCAAGCCCTCGAGAGCGCGCATCGTTTCTTCGAGCGGATGGTTGCCCAGCCAGTGCAGCATGAAAAGATCGACGTACTCCAGCCCGAGCCGCTTCAAGCTGCGCTCGGCCGCGTCGCGCGTGCCGCGGAAATGCGCGTTGCTCGGCAACACTTTCGTCGCGACGAACAGTGACTCGCGCGGCACTCCGGCAATCGCTTCTCCCAGGAGTTCCTCGGCGCGTCCGTTGCCGTACATCTCGGCGGTGTCGAGATGCGTCATGCCGAGTTCGATCCCGCGCCGTATCGCGCGTTTTGCCTCATCGGCGCGCGCGCCGCTTTCCGGAATGTCCCAGGTTCCCTGCCCAACCACCGAGCAATCAACTCGGGTGGGACCGAAGGGTTTTCTTTTCATTTCATTTCACGAGGCCACGAATTTAGAAGAACTCGAAATCGGGATGTTGAGCGGCGTACGCCAGTAAGCCTCCGCGCAAATGGAGCAACCGGGTGAAGCCGGCGTCGCGCAGGCGCCGTACCGCCCATTGCGACTTCGCGCCGATCCGGCAGGCGACGACGTAGCGCTGCGAACTATCGAGTTCGTGCATTCGAGCTTCTAGTTGCGAGGCCGGGATCGCGATCGCCCCCGCGAGCGAGCCGAGGACGGCTTCGTGCGGTTCGCGTACGTCGATCAACCGGGCACTCGTCAGCGCGTGGTCGAGTGCGTTCGGCGCGATCTCCTCCACCCCGTCGGCGGCGATCGAATCCTCGTATTCCATTGCGCGCGCTTCTCGAATCGAAGGACGTTCGCCGCAGAGCGCGCATTGCGGATCGCGGTCGAATCGCACCTCGCGAACGCGGGCGCTCAAGGTTTCGATCAGCATCAAACGCCCGACGAGCGGTTCGCCGATGCCGAGCAAGAGTTTCAGCGCTTCGCTCGCCTGCCACGCGCCGACGATGCCGGCCAATGCCCCGAGCACGCCGCCGTCCGCGCAGGTCGGTAC
>JBAUZB010000091.1:0-29065 GCA_049585095.1 Candidatus Tumulicola sp. | reverse complement strand
GTCTTCGCCCGCATCCGGTGCACGTGCGGCGATGTACACCAAGCCCACGACCTTCGGATGGACGCCGGCTTGCGTAGCGACCATCCCGCCGTAGGAGTGTGCAACCAGCACCGTCGGACCGTCTTGCACATCTAGCGCTCGCGTCGCCGCTGCAACGTCGTCTTCAAACGTCGTGAGCGGGTTTTGCACCGACGTTACGCGCAGACCGGCAGCCTGGAGTCGTACGATGACGTCGGACCAGCACGACCCATCCGCATACAGGCCGTGGACCATCACGATGTTCTTCACCGGCACACCAGCCGACCGCGCAGGGGCGATATCGATCAACGTCGCAGCTGCTCCAGCCGCGACGGCGAGGGTGAACTCACCTCTGTTCATGATTTTGCAAACTCCCGTCCGGCTTTGCAACGCCAAGCATATTCGGTTCGGTTTGGAGCTTACGAGGCCTTCGTGTTTGCTTTTGCGAACGATATGCCGGAGTTACGGCGGGAACGTGCGTACGATTAGCATACCGAGTGCTGCAGAAGGATGAAGGAGCGATGATTGATCGGAAAGCGGCGTTGGTAACGGCTCTCGTCTTCGATGTGACCCCCGCGCAGTTTGCGAACGTTACCGGCGAATGCAAGCTCTTTACCGAGCGCAAGGCGCGCACCATCCCCGGCCTCATCGACACTGCGCTGCTGGGAAATGAGGAACGGACGCGCGTGCTCGTGCTCTCGCAATGGGAGAGCAAGGATGCCTGGGCAAAGTCGCGCTGGGACCATGAGGTCGGCGTCGTTTTAAGCGATCTCGTCGAGGGCTCGAGCGCATTCGACGTAGGGACCTTCGTCCCGGTTTAAAGAAGAGAGGCGGCGCAAGCGCGCCGCCTCTCGTTCGTAGCGGTTATGCTTCGCGGTCTAAGGGCCTTGGCTGTCCACCACCAAGTTGTGCTCGTCGACCGCACTCGACGGATCGGTGAAACCGCTGGCCGAGGTGATCGTCGCTACGGGCGAGGCGCCCGGATAGCTGAGCACCGCAACGTCGGCCGCGCCGAGATCGGTCACGTAGGCCTGCGTCCCAGCCCTGCCTGTCGAAGACCATGCCGCCGGCGAAACCGAGCGTGATCGGCAGCACCGGGCCGCTGCAACCCGACGCGGTTAGTCCATGGACATACTCGGTGATGCCGCCGCCGCCGGCCGCAAAATTGTAATCGACGAAGACGTTGCCGTGTTTATCCGTCGTCACGTTGATCGAGTCGGCGATGCCGCTGCTGTACGTGAAGACCAAATTCCCGGCCGTATCGTACTCCGTGATGTTCGGATTGGCCTGAAGCGTCCTTGTTGAAGGGGCCGTCACAATGCCCGGGGGCCGCGTGTTTAACGCGTACGCTGCTGAAAACGGAGGTGCCGATCGTGCTTCTTGTTCGATCGCCGAGAGCGCTCGCGTTACTGCTCGCCGCGATGGCGCTGCCATTTGTGGCGCGAGCCGCCACCAGCGAAGGATTGCCGACGAGGGGCCCAATCGCCCCTTACCTTATGCCCGATCGTCAAGCCGAGATTGCCTTGGCGCGCAGCGCCGCTCCGCCAACGATCGCCGCGAACGCCGAGGTGCTTGTGCTTACTTCCCACGGCTTCGAGACGGCGCTAAAGGGAACGAACGGCTTCGTGTGCGTCGTCGAACGTTCTTGGGCTGCGCCATTTAACGATACCGAGTTTTGGAATCCGAAAGAGCGCGGGCCCGATTGTTACAATCCTCCCGCTGCGCGCACCGAGATACCGCAGCTACTTCAGGAGGCGCAATGGGCCCTGGCTGGGCTCACTAGGCAGCAAATGGCGGAAAAAACGAACGCGGCCTTCGCCGATCATAGCTTTAAGTCACCGGAGCCTGGTGCATTCGGCTTTATGCTCTCGAAGAAGGGGCATCTTAACCATGCCCACGGACCATGGTATCCCCACATGATGTTTTTCATTCCACGAGATCAAGTCGCTAATTGGGGCCCCAACGTAGACAATTCGCCGACTCAATCCGTCGATCGCGGTCCACATCTATCGACGCTGATTATGGTGCCGGTGCCCACGTGGTCCGACGGATCGCCCGCGCCGCACTAGGCCTTCGGAGCAACCGATACAGCGCTTGCCGATAGGTCATACTGATAAGGAAGCGCACGGTCGCACGCTAAGGTCTGAACTTCTGCGGGGTCCTTCCTTCACTGCATCGTTTAAGGTAGGGTTATCTCGCGGGGGGTACCAGCTATGCGCGCGTGGACTTTCGTTTTACTTTTTGAGTTCGGCCTTTGCAGCTGCAGTCAAGTCTCTTCTGGCAGCGCTCCTGGCGGGTATAGCCCGCAACGGATTAGCACCGTGTCTCGGACGGGCCGACTGCGAGCTCGCGCCGGTTACTCGCAGATACGGCATATCGTCATCATCGTGCAGGAGAACCGTAGCGTCGACAATCTCTTTCAGCTTCTGCGCGGCGCAAACACGCAGTCGTATGGCTTCGCGTCGCACGGCAA
Source organism: Candidatus Tumulicola sp. (assembly GCA_049585095.1). GTDB lineage: Bacteria > Vulcanimicrobiota > Vulcanimicrobiia > Vulcanimicrobiales > Vulcanimicrobiaceae > Tumulicola. Next base: position 26,574 of record JBAUZB010000091.1, on the reverse strand, counting down.
TCGTCGCATCCAACTGCAGCCTGAATCCCTAGCGGCACTCTTCGATTTGGGACACGGTCACCCCAATTGGATTACCGAGTATGCCGACGGGGCAATGAACGGTTTCGACCAGGAACAGTGTACGGGGTCTTGCCCGCAAGGTCCGGCGTTTTCCTACGTGCGCGAAAGTGATGTCGAACCGTACTATACCCTAGCCGAAACCTACGCGTTTGCAGATAGCTTTTTCCAAACCAATCAAGGCCCAAGCTTCCCGGCCCATCAGTACTTGATTAGCGGCACTTCGGCGGTGAGTGAAGACTCTAAGGACAAGTCGGCAAGCAACAGCGACCCCGGCGGTCTTGGAGGTTGCGATTCTCCCCCTGGAACGATCGTCAAGATAATTACTCCCGGAGGTGGTGAGCCACGGGATCGGGGAACGTATCCATGCTTCAAACGGGAATCCATCATGAATGAGTTGGATGATGCCGGCGTAACGTGGAAGTACTACCAGAACTCGTCTGGTGCGGGAACTTGGAACGCCGTAGACGCCATTTACTCGATATGGTCGAATCCCGCAGAGATGGCCGCAAACGTGGTCTCGCCCTCATCCCAAGTGCTCACCGATATTACAAACGGCCAACTGGCGGACGTGGTCTGGGTTACGCCGACGAGCAATGCTTCGGACCATCCCGGAACGAACAATGGATCAGGCCCGTCATGGGTCGGTTCGATCGTGAATGCCATCGGCAGCAGCCAATACTGGAACAACACCGCGATCTTCATCACGTGGGACGATTGGGGCGGCTGGTACGATCACGTCACTCCAACCGTGTATAATTCGTATGAGCTGAGTTTTCGGGTTCCGCTGGTCGTCGTGTCGCCGTATGCTAAGAGCCAATACGTTTCGCACGTGCAGTACGAGTTCGGAAGCATCCTAAAGTTCATCGAGGAAACTTTCGGCTTGCCTTCGCTCGATACGACCGATGCCCGCGCCAATGATTTTTCCGACCTATTCGACTTTTCGCATCAGCGTGCAAGGTTCAAACATATCAGGACGAGGTACGGGCCGGGCTACTTCCTCAGCCATCCTTCGACCGGGCCCGAAGACTAAGGTATAATCAAGCAAGCGCGAGATTGCGCTCAAGGAGGACGGAATCATGACTTCATGCCATATCGCGGCGGCCTTTTTGGCCGCCGAAATTCTTGTCGGGTGCGCGGGTCAAGGCGTCAGCGTTCCCCGCTCAACCGGCCTTGCTCCGGCCGTACGCATCACCAACCCGGTCACTACCGCAATTCCGTTGGTTGGAGTCAGTGCGCAGACCCTACGCGCGCAGTCGGACGCGGGAATGACCGTGCCGACCTACAGCGGCCACATCCAATCACCGCTCGACGGCAAGACGTATACGTATCAAATCGTCGGAAGCGATCCAACGAAGAGCAATAAAACCACGGCCATCTCATACGTTCCGATCTTAGTTGTGGTGACGTTTCCGGATGGGACCGTGCTCGACCCCACGCAACCCGGCTGCAACGACTCCGTCTCGGTATCAGACCGGTTCTATGAGGGGCCGAACTTCGTCAAGACGCCGCTCACGTCAAACGGTGTCAACGTCGGTAAAACGCAGCTCGATGATGCGTTCCAGCGTGCCGAATTCTGGACGATTCTCAAAGGGCCTAAGTATCACACGATGCTCAAAGCCGTCGGCAGCCCCATCGTCGCCAAGTATAAGGCGATAAACGGAACCACGACACAAGGTCTGGTTTGTACGGATTCCGCGCACCGAGTCGGCAGCATCCCGATTTCCGATTTCGACCAGATCGCGCGCAGCTTAGCATCAAAATACGTCACGCCCAATCAAGTCGCGCTTGTGCTTACCTACAATATTTTCCTGTCAAGCAGCGATTTCACGTACGCCGGCTACCACAGCGCCTTCAGCGAATCGGGCGGAACGCAGGTGTACGCCGTGGCGACCTACAGCGATCCGCACGCGCTTCCAAGCGTGCCGGGCGTTGAGGATATCTCGATTCCGACCCACGAAATCGGGGAACTGATCAACGATCCCTTCGTGAACAACGCAACCCCTGCGTGGGGCCACGTTGGACAGGTGACTGGCTGCCAATCGAATCTCGAAGTCGGAGACGCTCTTACCGGACACGATTTCACGCTCGACTATAACGGCTTTACGTACCACCCGCAGGAACTCGTTTTCTTCTCCTGGTTCTTCCGCACGCCGTCGACGGGAACCGGAGGAAAGTATTCATTCGAGGGATCGTTCTCGAAGACGCAGCAGCTTTGCACGTCATAGTCGGCCGGCCTAACTATGATGTCGCGATTTCGCGGACTTCGTGCGCCGCCGGAAGGTTCGGATGCCCACTAGCGCCCGGACGGGATAAGAGCTAGGGAAGCTCTGGAGTAGTGGTCGTTTTGTCATGCCTACCCTGAGCGGAGGCGTGCGGAGCACGCCGCAGTCGAAAGGGCGAACTGGATCAGGCCGCTAGCGCTGCGGCGACGGCCTGATCCTCCGAGAACTGTGTAGCTTCGGCAGTAAGTCTGTTCCGCGTTCGAGAAGCTCCCGAGTCGCGTATCTCATTGCTGCAAGCAGGAATGGTGATTCATGCTGGTTTCACACCTGAAGTATTTCGTCGCGCCGGTGACGGCAGTCGCGTTGCTTACCAGCTGTGCCGGCGGCTCTTCGACGCCCGCAGCTGCCGGTGAGTCGCTCGCGCCCTCGCTGCGGTCGCAGCCAATACTCGGCCGGAATCAGCGCGCGCGGCCATTCTCGACTGAAACCGTGATCCACAGCTTCGCCGGTCCCCCAACCGATGGATCGAGCCCGTACGGCGATCTGATCGATGTGGATGGTATGCTCTACGGTACAAGCGCGTTCGGCGGTACGCATAGTCGGCACGGCGCGGGAACGGTCTTTTCGGTCACGACTTCAGGCGTGGAGACCGTACTGTACAACTTCGCGCCGAGCGCACGCGGTTACCAGCCCCAAAGTGGCCTGACTGTCATGGGTCCTGCATTGTACGGCACGACCTACAATGGTGGAGCAAACTACGGCACGATTTTTCGCATTAACCTCGCGGATTCCAACGCGTTCCACCATCTTTATTCATTTACCGGGTCTCCAACCGATGGTGCGATGCCGGAGTATGGTAGCCTGACCAAGGTGGGCAGCACGCTGTACGGTACGACAACTGAAGGTGGTCAAACGGGCGACGGGACGGTCTTTATGATCACTAAGACGGGCACGGAAACCGTGCTTCACTCCTTCCTCGGTGGGAGCGACGGCGCTTATCCGAATTCCGATCTGACCTATGTGCACGGCACGCTGTACGGCACGACGAGAAACGGTGGGACCGGTACCTGTAGCGCGGGTTGCGGGACCGTCTTTAGCATCACACCCTCCGGCACGGAAACGGTACTGTACAGTTTCGTGGGGCAGGCGCACGGGCGCGACGACGGCGCAAACCCGGGCGCGGGCCTTATTCCAATTGGCGGCAATTTGTACGGCACTACGATGGCCGGTGGTGGATTAAACGACGGCACTGTCTTTAAGATCGGCATGGTAAACGCCATTGAGAGAGAGCTTCACAGCTTTGGCGGTGGGATCGGTGGGACTGACGGCAAGCTGCCCGAGGCCACCCTCACCGACGTTAACGGCACGCTGTACGGTACGACTTTAGAGGGTGGAAACAGCGGCTGCGTCGGTGGAAGCTGCGGCACCATCTTTAGCATTGGGAAGACCGAAGGCAAGTATAGCCAGCTTTACAGCTTCTCAGGAGGAACCGATGGCGGGAACCCGCAGGGCGCCCTCCTCGATGTAGGTGGCACGTTCTATGGCCTAACCACTTCAGGTGGTACTGGTGCATGCAGCGAAGGATGCGGCACCGTATATTCGTTTACGCCGTAACGCTGGGCTTTCACACCCAAACAGCGGGGAATCACCGTCCGTTAGATCTTTGACCCGCCGACACTGAGCTTAGCGCCCCGCAGCCGCGCCACCGATCGCGCCGCTTCCAGCGGAACTCCGCATTACCCGAGCGGGTCATCGGTGTCATGAGCCGGCCACCTCATCCGGATGCCTTCTTATTCGGACGCGAGCGCGAGCTTCGCCTGATTGAGGAACGGCTCGATAGCGTAAGCGATGGCGGTACCGCTCTGCTCGTTCGCGGTGAGCCTGGAGTTGGAAAAACGGCGATTCTAGAGGCTGCCAAGTTGCGCGCGGCCTCGCGGGACATGTCGTTGCTCGCCGCGACCGGCGTGCCGTCGGAAACGAATTTGCCGTTCGCGGGCCTGTTCGAGCTCTTCCGACCGATAGTCGAGCGCACCGAGCGATTACCCGGCCCGCAACAAGACGCACTGCGTGCAGCTTTTGGGCTGGCAGAAGTTCCGGCCGCCGAACTCTTCCTGATTGCGTTAGGCGCACTCGATCTTCTGAGCGACTTCGCATCCGAGCGTGCGCTCTTGTTGGCTGTCGACGATGCGCAGTGGCTCGATCGGTCCACCATCAACGTGCTGGCGTTTATTGCGCGCCGGTTGCAGTCTGAGCCGATCGTGTTGCTTGTCGCGAGCCGCGATCTTCCCGAAACGCTTTTCGCGGACGTCATTCCAGAGCTGCGGGTCGAAGGTCTCGACGAGATTCCATCGCGTGAGTTACTCCAGGCGCACAGCCCCAATCTTTCGGGCGACATTCGCGATCGCGTACTACATGAATCGGCGGGCAATCCTTTAGCGCTTGTAGAGCTGCCAAAGGCGATCGCACTCGAAGCGTCCAGCAGCACATTGTTTCCGGCACATTTGCCGCTCACGAGCCGGCTAGAACGCGCCTTCGCTTCTCGCATTGTGGAACTGCCGCTGATGACGCGGCACGTGTTGCTGATCGCTGCGTTGGATGAGGGATCCAACCTCGCCGAGATCTTGAGCGCGGCGAAGTTGCTCGGCAGCGAGGAGCCATCCCTCGAGGTGCTGGCGCCGGCGGTCACGGCGAGATTGATTGACGATGATCCGGTTAGCGTGCAATTTCGACATCCGCTCGTTCGGTCTGCCGTCAGCGACGCGTCGAACATCGTCGAACGTGCCGCTGCGCACATTGCACTTGCAACGGTGCTCAAAGGCGATCCCGCCCGCAGCGTTTGGCATCGAGCGGCCGCTGCCGTCGGACCCGACGAAAGCGTTGCGCAGGCGCTAGAACCGGCGGGTACCCGCGCCTTGCATCGCGGCGACGTGCGGGTCGCGATTCGGGCTTTCGAGCGCGCCGCGGAACTCAGCGCCGATACCACGACGCGAGCGCGGTGCCTGTTGAAGGCATCGGAACTGGCATTCGAAATCGGCTGGAACAGCCTTGTCGTAAGCCTCCTTCAAAAAGCGGAAGCGCTGGAACTCTCGCGGCGCGATCGTGTTTGGTTAACGTGGTTCCGCGAGGCGGCGCAGCGGAGCATTTCCGGCGCCGAAGCCCTCAAGGAGATCGCCGACAGCATCGAAACCGACGGCGACGTCGACCTTGCGCTCGATCTGCTGTCGGGCCCCGCGACGAAAGGCTGGTGGGCCGAGCCCGACGAGGAACTCTGCAAGCACGTTATCGGAGCCGTTGAGCGCGTGCGAGCTTCCTCCGGAGACGATCCGCGCTTCGTTCTCATCGTCGCCATGACCGATCCGATCGATCGTGGAGCATTCGTCATCGAGCGATTGCGTCGCTTCGCGGCGAACCTTCGCGATGATGCGCGGACCGCACACCTATTAGGCTTGGCGGCAATTCAAATCGGCGATTTCGATTTGGCCGAACGCTTTCTAAGCAGTGCAATCGCCGGCTTACGGGGCGACGGCAGACTGGCGCTGTTGGCGCACATGTTGATTCTCCGGGCCTGGAGCGCGATCTTTCGCGGCAATCGCAACGTCGCCGTCGCGGATGCGGAGGAGGGCACGCGCCTCGCGCAAGAGACGGAGCAACCGACCTACGTTTCTCTTGCGCGAGCTGCCGCAGCCATGTCGGCAGCGTTGCGCGGCGACTACGAATCTGCCGAGGCGCTCGCAAACGACGCGGAACGAATCGCGCAGCCTCTCGGCATTCTGCTCGCCGAAGTACAAATGGCCAGGGGGATCAATGCGCTTGGTGCGGGACGCTACGACGACGCCTACCGCCACCTTCGCCGGATGTTCGACCCGCTCGATAGCGCCTACCACCCCATGCGCCACTGTTACTTCATCGGCGATCTCGCCGAAGCAGCGGTGCAAAGCGGACACCGCGACGACGCCATAGCGTTGCTCGCACAGATGGAAGCACTTGCACGACGCACGCCGTCGCCCCAGTTTCACCTGGCCATGCGCTACGCGCGCGCCATTCTCGCGGACGATACGGAAGCGCCCCAGCTTTTCGAAGCGGCGCTCGCAGCCGCAGCCGGGCACTCGCCTTTCACGATGGCGCGCCTGCGATTGGCTTTCGGCGCGTGGCTTCGCCGAGCCCGGCGTGTGAAAGAGGCGCGTCCATTATTGCAGGCTGCGATGGAAGCTTTTGACGCACTGAGCGCTTTGCCGTGGAGCGAACGCGCGCGGCAAGAACTCCGGGCAGCCGGCGCCTCGATTGAGCGACGGGTCCCCGAGCGCCGAGAAGAGTTGACGCCCCAGGAGTTGCAGGTCGCACTGATGGCCGCGGAAGGATTAACCAACCGCGAAATCGGCCAGAAATTATATTTGTCGCATCGAACCGTCGGATCGCATCTCTATCGAATCTATCCCAAGCTCGATATTACGTCGCGGTTTCAGCTGCGCGACGCGCTGGCAAGCGAGGGACCACGCTGAAGTCGCTCTGAGCTCGTTCGAGGTCGCGACCGCCGGATACAGTCATGTGACTGATGCTGCGGCGTACCGTCGCCTCCTACCATGAGCTCGGAGGTGTCTCAATGAACGCAAAACCAACCATCGTAATCGTGCACGGCGCTTTCGCCGACGCGTCCAGTTGGAACGAAGTCATCCAACGTTTGCAGGAGCAAGACTACGACGTCGTCGCTCCGCCCAATCCGCTACGCGGCGTGCACTCCGACTCTGCCTACATCGCGAGCTATATCAATCAGATTGACGGTCCCGTCCTACTGGTCGCCCATTCATACGGGGGAGCCGTGACGAGTAATGCCGCCGCCAAAGCCTCAAACGTCGTCGGCCTCGTCTACGTCGCCGCGTTGATTCCCGAGGAAGGCGAGCGCCTCGCCGACGTGCATTCGAACGACAGCATCATCAATCCGATGCTGATCGAAGGTCAGTATCCAACCGGCTCGGATGGACAGACGGCACCCGAATACACGCTGGATCCGGCTCACTTCCGCCGGGGGTTGGCCGCCGACGTGCCGGAAGCGCGCACCCGGCTCATGGCCGTCGAGCAACGTCCCATTGCGGGCAACGCATTTGCCGACATTTCCGGCCCGGTCGCCTGGAAAACGCTGCCGTCCTGGGCAATAATCGCCACTGAAGACGTGGGTGCCGGGACCGACATCGTTCGCTCGATGGCCGAACGGGCCGGTGCGAAGATCACTGAGTTGCGGGGTTCACACGCAATCATGATCTCGCAGCCCCAGGCCGTAACCGACGTCATAGTGGAGGCAGCAAACTTCGTCTCCCAGCGCGCCGTTCAGACCGTTTAAGCCGGTTCGTTGGCAGAGGCTTTAGTCGTGGATAACAAGGTCGCAATCATAACGGGTGCTTCGCAAGGCATCGGTGCCGGCCTCGTGCGCGGGTTTCGAGATCGAGGCTACAATGTAGTGGCCACCTCGAGATCGATGAAACCGTTGAGCGATCCAGGCATCGCGACTATCGCCTGCGATATTTCGAGTCCGGCGGCCGGAGAACGAATTGTCGGCGAAGCCCTCAAGCAGTTTGGCCGAGTAGACTCCCTGGTAAACAACGCCGGCATATTCATCGGTAAGCCATTTACGGATTACACGGAAGCCGATTTCTCGAACGCGATCGGCACCAACCTGGGCGGGTTCTTTCGCGTCACGCAGGCGGCAATGGCTCAAATGGCCCGTCAAAGGTCGGGGCACGTCGTCAACATTACGGCCGGCTTGGTCGATCATCCAAACTCGCAGATTCCGGCCTTCCTTGCGTCGGTGACGAAGGGCGGCCTCAACTATGCGACAAAGGCTCTGGCGATCGAATATGCTTCACGCGGCATTCGTGTGAACGCGGTCGCGCCGGGACATGTCAAGACGCCGATGCACCCACCCGAGACCCACGAGGCACTCGCGAAATTTCATCCGCAAGGCCGGATGGCGCAGGTCGGCGATATCGTCGATGCGGTGCTGTTCCTCGAGTTTGCGGGATTCGTGACCGGGGAGATTCTGCACGTCGACGGTGGCCAAAGCGTGGGTCACTAGGGTGGGTCACTAAGGAGAGATAATGTCTGCACCTACGACAGTCGATGAGGCATATAAACGGTTGCTTGGAGTTGGGCTCGAGCTTCCGCCGCCGTCGCCATTCGGTGCTTACGTGGAAGCCGTGCAAAGCGCCAATCTGCTGTTCTTAAGCGGCACCTTGCCGGCAATCGGTCACGAGCCGAAGTATGTTGGCCGTATCGGCGCCGAGCTCAGCGCGGACGAGGGCCGGGCAGCAACCCGCTTGGCGGCACTGAACGCCTTAGCCATCGCGAAGGAACATTTAGGATCGCTCAATCGAGTTGTGCGCGTGGTTCGGCTCGGAGTCATGCTCGTAACGTCCGCAGAGTTTTCGGAGCAGCCGAAGACGGCCGACGCCGCCTCGGAGCTATTTCGTGACGTCTTCGGCGTCGATCGGATTCCGGTTCGACTCGTGTACGGCGTTGCGAGCCTGCCGCTCGGGATGCCGGTCGAGCTCGACGTGATTTTCGAAATAGCCTGAACCAGCCGCTATTAACTCAAACTAGAGGTAGACAGTGCTCATTCAGTCCATCCATTTCACGTTCGCTCCCGAAGACGCGGACAAGGCCGAAGGCTTGCTCCGAGAGCTGCGCGACGAGTCCCGCAAAGAGGCGGGCGTGATCGGCTTCGACGTCGGCCGAAGCAGGGAAAAACCAAACGTCTTTGCATTGTGGGAAGCATACCGGGACAAAGCGGCCCTTGAGTCGCACATCGCAACGGAACATTTTCAGCGACTGGTGATTCACGGCGTTCGAATAATGGCTCAGCAACGCAACGCGGAAACGGTTTTCCCCATATCTTAAAGGAGACACTGCCATGAGTTTCGTCACTACCAACGACGGCACGGAGATTTACTACAAGGACTGGGGATCCGGTCCGCCGATCGTTTTTAGTCATGGTTGGCCGCTGTCTGCCGATGATTGGGACACGCAAATGATGTTCTTTCTCAACCATGGCTACCGCGTCATCGCGCACGACCGCCGCGGTCACGGGCGGTCATCCCAAACAACCGGTGGCCACGATATGGATCACTACGCCGACGATCTTGCGACCGTAACGGCGCATCTCAATCTGAAGAACGCGGTTCACGTTGGCCATTCGACCGGAGGCGGCGAGGTCGTCCGCTACCTTGCACGGCACGGCGAGAGTCGCGTGTCCAAGGCGGCGCTAATTAGCGCGGTGCCGCCGCTGATGGTCAAGACGCCGGAAAATCCCGGAGGCCTCCCCAAGGAAGTGTTCGACGGATTCCAAGCTCAGGTCGCGGCACATCGCTCGGAGTTCTATCTCGATGTGGCGGCCGGGCCTTTCTACGGCTTCAACCGGCCCGGCGTAAAAACGTCGGAGGCGATCGTCCGGAACTGGTGGCGCCAGGGCATGATGGGCGGCGCCAAGGCACACTACGACGGCGTCGTCGCATTCTCCCAAACCGACTTCACCGACGATCTCAAGAAAATCACGGTACCGGTACTGGTAATGCATGGCGACGACGACCAGATCGTTCCCTACGCCGATGCCGGACCGTTGTCGGCAAAGCTGCTGAAGAACGCGACGCTGAAAATCTACAAGGGTTTCCCGCACGGCATGCCCACCACGCAAGCCGACACGATCAATGCCGACCTGCTGGTGTTTATCAGCTCCACGGGCTAACGCCGCCTGACACATCCAAGTGGACCACTTGGCTTCCGCCTGGGACGACTCGATGAGGTGACGTTTGAGTCCTCGCGCGAGCTTGCCGGCATGTATAAGTTGAGCCCGTGCGTTTGGCAAGAGAACGGTCGATTCGAGTTGCTCCTACGCGTCGTGAACCGTTCGGACGATCCCGCTGAGAAAGTAGCGAGAATCCATCACGGCTCGTCTGCTGACGGGTTGCGCTTTGTGCTCGACGACATGCCGGCGATCGCGCCCGGTCCCGATGTGCCGGGTGCCTACGATAGCGGTGGCTGCGAAGACCCCACCGTCGCTCGGGTCGCCGGCAGCTACTACGTCTACTATTCCGGCTGGAACGAACATCTCAAGCGAGGCGAACTTCTGCTGGCGACCGGCCCCAACGTTCGCCATTTGCAGAAGAAGGGCATCGCGCTCGAATCATCCGAGCGGGTAATCAACCCCAAGGAGGCTACGATCGTGCAGGCTTCCGACGGCACGTGGCGCCTGTTCTTTGAGTACGCTAACGAAGGCAAGTCGAAGATTGGGCTTGCCCACTCGGCCAACGTCGCCGGGCCCTGGCAGGTGTTGCCGCCCCTGTTCGAACGTCGTCCCGCGAGCTGGGACTCATGGCACCTCAGCACCGGGCCGATCCTCGAATCGAAAACCAAGAATCCCGTCATGTTTTACAACGGCGCAACGGCGAGCGCGCAATGGCGCATCGGCTGGATCGTGTTCGACCCCGATTACACGCAAGTTCTGGGCAGGTCGGACCAGCCATTAATTCTGCCGCACGTCCGACGTAACGCGGACGATTCGGATATAGCCTTTGCCGCTTCTAGTGTCCGGGTCGCCGACGTCATCTATCTGTACTATTCCGTGGCCGATCAGTACGTAACCAGGGCGATCATTGCTTCCGACTAAGAAGAGGCAATGGTTTCACCGCTAGTCCGTAACCCCGGAATGCGTCAGACGCTGGCGCGAGCGCTCCTGATAATCGTCACGCTCTTCGTCGTCGTGATCTATTACGTGCCGATCGGGCACGTCGATTTCGCGGAGAGTTGGGGCGAAGGCACGTTCGGGATCGCGCTTCCGGCGCAGCGATTCATTGTTTCGGCCGTTGAGGCGGGTTCTGCCGCCGGTCGCGCGGGCGTGCGCGCCGGTGATCGTCTGGTCGTGCACGGTGACTACGAACTTCCGGCGCGCGTGCGGTCGGCGTATCCGGGCGAGCGTGAAACGCTGACGTTCGAGCGTGGGGGCGTCGCGCGCACCGTAACCTTAACCGCAGTACCGAATAGCAGCTTCAGCATTTGGGGGCGCATCGGCGGTGTGCTTGCATATCTGCCGCCCACGGTCTTTCTCATCGTGGCGTTCTTGCTCGTTTTTTTGCGGCCGTCGATCATGTCGTGGGCATTCTATCTGTTTGCCGTGGGCTACTTTGGTACCGGCCCGGCGTTCATGTATTGGTCGCACGTGTTGTCGCAGCCGGCATATGTAGCGCTCGGCTTCGTATTGAGCACGGTCCTCGGACCGTGGAGCGTCCTGCCGCTGCTGCCGTTCGTGCTGCGTTTTCCGAACGGCGACGTGCTCGGGTGGCGCCGCCGCATCGATCCTTTCGTGTGGCTGTTTCTCGGCCTGTCGTACGCGGTCTACGTCGTCGAGTGGCGAATATTTTTCACCACGGAATCGCTTCCGCGTTGGGACGTCGTTCCGAGCGCCGTTATTCCGCTCGTTGCTTTCCTCCTCGCCGGATTGATCGTTGCAAAGAACGTTGCGATGGCGACGCCGAGCGACCGGCAGCGCTGGGGCTTTCTGGCTATTGGAACGATCGCATCCTTCGTCGCATATGCGATCTACTTCGTCCCAGGCGTACCGTTTGTCGTCGGGCAGGTCGTGGGCTTTGCCGTCGTCCTCATGCCGCTCTGTATTGCGTATGCGGTCTTCAGGTTGCGCGTGCTCGACGTAAATTTCGTGCTCAACCGGGCCCTCGTGTACGGCGTCTTGTCTCTCGGCGTCGTAACGATGGTCTCGATTTTGGATTGGCTGTTTTCGCGCGTGGTCGCAATCGGACGCCTGGCGATCGGTTTCGAGCTGCTGACCGCGATCGGCATCGGCTTTCTGCTGGATCGCATCAACCGCGGCGTCGAGGGTTTCGTCGAATCCGTTTTCTTTCGGCGGCGGCGGCTCGCCGAAAGATACCTGCGGCGCGCTGCGTCGGCGCTCCCGTATGCAACCGACGAAGCTGCGATAGCCGACGGCCTGGTGCAGGTACCGGTCGACGCGATCGATCTCGCGGCCGCCGCGCTTTACCGGCGGTCCGCCGGAGGAACCCGTTTCGAGGGCATTGCGACCGCGAGCCAAACGACGGTAGCGCCGGCCGGATTCGACGGGAACCATCTGCTCGTGCGAATGTTGCTCGCCGACGAAAAGGTGGTCTGGCTCGACGATCTGCGCGCGCAGTTCGATACCGAAAATGCAGCGATCTATACTTTGGCGATGCCCGTGACGGTGCGCCACGAACTCGTCTCCTTCACGCTCTACGGCGCGCACGCGAACGGCGCGCAACTCGACCCCGACGAAGTGGCTTTACTCGAGGAACTTGCGCTCGAAGCCGCGCGAGCCTACGACCACGTGGATGCGGTACGCGTTCGCGAGCGCTACGCGCAGCTTGCCGCACCCCTTCCGGGTTAACGAGCAACGACTCTAGAGAGGCTCTGGAGTAGCGGTCCCATTGATCATGTCATCCTGAGCGGAGGCGCGAAGCGCCGCAGTCGAAGGACGGCTTGCACCCGGTTGTTCAACGTATTCTAAAGCATACGTAAAGCAATATAAATTCACGGAATGATTTTGTTTGCAATGCTCGCTTTTCCCAATTGCTAAAACAATTGTTTAAAGGATCGCTGCAGACGCGTTGCTTAAGAATGTTGCATGCATTGTGCATCTCAGATTATTTGCAGCAATGCAGCGAAAATAAAACAAGGAGCAAATGCAAAGTGAAACGATGCCTACATCGGCACATTGTCACCGCCGCAGTGCTTCTCGTCGCAATGCTCTGCCAGGAAACATGGGCACTGGCCGGCACGACGGGTGGTTTAACTGGCGCGGTACTCGACGCCGAAACATCTGCACCGGTGGCGGGAGCGCAAGTGACGGTAGCAAGTCCGACGCAGACCGCTTCCCAAACGACCGATGCACTCGGGCACTTCACGTTTCTGACGCTTGCGCCGGATACGTATACGGTGACCGTTACCAAAAGTGGCTACCAGTCGATCAGCGCTCCCGGCCAGGTCGTCTTCGCCGACACCCGGCAGACCGTGTCGGTGCGTTTGATCAAGGAACTCAGGACGATCGCGCACGTTTCGGCCGCTGCCGCCGGGACACTCGTGAAGTCCGGCACTACCGCCGACATCTACTCGGTCAACGCCTCGATGCAGAAGGCCGTGGCAGCTCTCGGCGGCGGCGGATCGCTCAACTCGGCCTATTCGGCCGTGGCCAGCGTGCCGGGTGCGTACGTCGTGCCCAACCAAACCGGATATTTCCAAACCGTCGCGATTCGCGGCGGCGACTACGACCAAGTCGGCTACGAGTTCGACGGCGTTCCGGCGAACCGTTCGTTCGACAACTACCCGTCGAGCTCGGCATCTTCGCTCGGCAACGCCGAAGTGCAGGTGTACACCGGCGCGAATCCGGCCAACTCGGAAGGCCAGGGCCTTTCGGGCTACATCAACCAAGTCATCAAGAGCGGCACCTATCCCGGCTACGCCACTGCCGACTTAGGCATCGGCACTCCGGCGTACTATCACCGAGCCGCGGTGGAGGTGGGAGGGGCGACGCCCGATCGCCTATTCTCGTATTACGCGGGTGTTGCGGGCTACAATCAGGCGTTCAACTACCTCGACAATCAAAACGGCGCGGGCTACGACAACTGGGTCGGCGCTCCGATGTCGTTAGCGCCCAATATCAGCTACGCCCCGACCGTTAACTATCTCGTGGGCGCACCAGCGCCATTCCAGTATTTCATGGGGCCTTTCAACTACGCCGACCTTGCCTCGGTCTCCGCGCGCGACGTTGTGATGAACTTTCACGTTGGAATCCCGCATCGCTTCGACGCGGGTCGCGATGACGTCCAGCTCCTATGGGACAGCGAGTCGCTGCACAACTTGTTCTACTCGACAACCAATGACATCACGTCAACGGCCGGATGTGGTGGCCTGACCACGGGCGCAGCCTGCGCCAATGCGATCGGCCTCGGCGCACCCCTTTACATAGACGGCACCACCTGGACGTGCCCGGGTGCCGTCGGCCGCACATTCTCGAGCTCCGGTCTCAACGGGCAGGCTGCATGTGCTGCGACATACTTCTTCCCGAACAGCCCTAATCGCACGGCCCCGTTCCAGCAGATTCCGTCAAGCGTCACCGATACCACCTGGAATAACCAGGAAATCGTGAAGCTGCAGTACACCAAGAACTTAGGTTCGACCGCGTTCCTTCGTCTCTACGGATACACGTACTACAGCGACTGGCTACAAAATGCCCCGCAGACTATTTATGCGGACTTTACTGGATGCTGTGCCGGAGACTACGAACTGACGTCGCATACGCGAGGCGTCAGTGCAACGTACCAAAATCAGATCAACGCGCAGAATCTCGTGAGTCTGCAGGCGTCGTATGTTACGGCGAACAGCATCCGCGACAACAACCACTGGTATTCGGTCGCCGGCGAGGTCGCCGCGCCGATCGTCAGCTCCGCGAATCCCTACGGAGGCCTTTGCTACGGTGCGGCCTCCCCCAGCGGAAGTATGCTACCGGCGGCGCCTTGCAGTCAGAAGGCCGGCCTCGCAGCCTCGGGCTCGGTGATTCCCGGCTCCGGCGGGTTGTCTTTTGGCGAGATCGGGCACGGCCAGGCGCCGAACCTTGCCGGATTCTCGTGCGGAGGCGCACCCTGCGAGTACCTTCTCGCCGAGAACGGCCTCAACGCCACCTACAACCAGGTGATTCCGAAGTTCTTCTCAGCTTCGGCGACCGACGAATTTCGGCCGTCCGACAGATGGTTGCTCAACCTTGGCATCCGGCTCGACAGTTTCACGTTCCAGGGTTCGAACACGGACACTGGGGTTGCGCGAGACTTCTGGACCAACGCCTTCAACCAGGACAACTGCATCAATAACGTCAGCGGCACGCCGTCGAGTAAAGCCGGGCTCGGCCTCTCGGTTACAGCGGCATGTCCATCCGGTTTTCATCCGGCGAATTGGCAGAATCTTCCGGCGAACTTCACCTTCAACATCTATCAGCCGCGCATCAGTGGAACGTACACGGCAGATCCCGGAAACGTGATTCGCTTCTCGTACGGTCGCTACACGCAAGCGCCAAACTCGGCGTTCGAGCAGTACAGCACGTCGCAGGAGAACCTTGCGGCGTACGACGCAGCGAACTTCTATGCGTTCGGCCGCACCTCGCCAGGTTATCCGATTCGTCCCCCAACGTCGATCAACTATGACATATCGTGGGAGCACCACTTCAAAGGAACGGACATGTCGCTCAAACTGACCCCGTTCCTCCGCCAAACGCAAGATCAAATCCAGAACTTCTTCCTCGATCAGAAGACTGGGTTTGTCTCCGGTCTCAACGTCGGCGACCAGCGCAGCCAAGGCGTCGAGTTCCAGTTCCAGAAGGGCGATTTCTCGCGAAACGGATTCGCGGGCATCCTCTCGTTTGCATATACGAACTCGTATATCCACTACGGCAGCATTGCATCGGGCCTGTACGGCACGTCGGTCATCGCCGGCACGAACCAAGCCATCTCCGCGTATAATGCCTTTACGGCAGCGTGCGCTCCGGGCGGACCGTGGGTCGGCAGAATCGGACCGAACCACGTTCCACTTTGCGGCACGGCGCTGAACGGCTCGGGAACTGCCGTCGCGGCGGCACCATGCTACACGACCGCAGGGGCTCCCGTGTACCACTGCACGGCTGCAGATGTAGGCAACCCCTACTGGAACAACCCGCAGCCGTTGATCGATCCGGGAACCGCATTCCCGACGTTCAGTATCTTCCCGGGCGGCATTGGCTCGAGCGGAGCTGCGTTCGGCGTGCCTTACGCGGCCACGCTGGTCCTGAACTACAAACACGACAAGTGGGCCGTTACGCCATCGCTCACATTTGCGGGCGGCGGCAAGTACGGTATTCCGCAGACCATGACCGGCGTCAATCCGGCGAGCTGCGCCGCCGTTTTACCCGGTGTTACCGGATATAATGGCGGGGGCCGCTACGATGTGCTCTCGTGCGGCGGTGCGACGGCGCAATTCCTTGGAGCGATTCCGGACACGTACACCGGCGTCTTCGATCCGCTCGGCTCGTTTACGGAGCCGAACCTGATCGCCATGAACCTGCAGATGACCTACGAAGTGAGCCCCCGCTTGACACTGACCGGCGTACTGGCAAACCTCTTCAACACCTGTTGGGGCGGCACCAAGGCAGCGTGGACGTCCTCGAACGGTAATGCTTGTACGTACACCGCGACTCCTCAGGGCGGATACGGCGGCGAAATCTTCCCCGTCGGCAACATGTACAACCCGCCCGGTTTCAACGGCTCGATCATTCAACCAATCGTCAAATACCCGTACGCCCCGTTATTCGGTGCGTTCAATGCACCGAGCCTCACGGGTTCACTGAAGACCCCGTTCCAGTTCTACGTGACGGCGAACGTCAAAATCTAAGGATCTCGGCGTTCTCAGTAAAGCGGGCGGATTCGATAGCCGAGAGGCTCGAGAATCCGCCCGCTAGATCCTAAAGAGCTCGACGAACCGATCGAGGAGTCCGCTCGGGCCTCGGAGTTTCACCAAACCCTTTGCAAGCGCTTCGCGCGGCGAGAGTTCGCCGGCCAGCAAATCGCGCAATGCCGGCCCCGTCTCGATCGTTAGGTCTGCGTTTTGTAACGGACCCGGCTGAGCGCTCAGTCGGCCGCGAACGATGCGCGCGTGCAGGACGATGTCGCCCATGCGTAATTCGTAGGAGACCGTAACGCCTTTGGCGGCCTCGTGCTGAAACGTCGTGCGTAGCGCGGTAACGAGCGAATCGACCGTGATGATTTCGTGGGAGCGTGGCTGCCCCAGGAGTTTGGCTCCCCAACGACCGAGCTCCGCGACTGCAGGCTCTAGAGCCTCGCCGGTCGCCGTCAACTCGTACACCACGCCATTTGGCCGGGGAAGAAGGCGCCGCTGCACGATGCCGGCGGCTTCCATCTCCTTCAACCTTGAGGTCAGGATGTTGCTCGGAATGCCAGGCAAACCTCGTTGGAGGTCGCTAAAGCGCTTAGGAGAGACGAGAAGATCGCGCACGATCATGAGTGCCCAGCGTTCGCCGACGAGTTCGAGACCGCGTGCGAAGCCACAGTACTGCCCGTAGACTCGTTTCCCCATTTTATCGAAACGCTACAGAGCTCCAAATGCGATTGACTCCATCACGTGCCTGAGGCGCCCACACGACGCCGCCCGCGCAAACCACGGCGACGCATGCAGTAACAGCAACGAGGGTTCGCGAGCTGCGAGGGCACCCTCAAGATGATCGAGAGCCTCGTCGTGCCTTTCCAATCCGATCGCGCACATAGCAAGCTTGCTGCGCGCAACGAAAGCGCCCCGCGCGGCGACGAGGAGATGTTCGTAGGCCTCAGTGGCTTGTCTGTCGTCTCCCGCGGCCGCGTAGGCGCAGCATAGCAGCGGCAAACGGGATGCGACATCCTCGGCAGGATCGCGCTGCATGAACAGAAGATCCCCGATCGCCTCCTGTGGCCGGGCGCAGAGAATGTAGGCTTCAGCCCGGCACTGGCGCGCTAACGCAAAGTTCGGGTCGGTTTCAAGTAAGTTCGACAAGTGCTCGATTGCACACTCGTACTCGCGCTCTAGGATGAGCAACCTGCCAAGAAGCAGTTGGAGGCCGGGTGAGTACGGAGCCAGTAGCAGTGCTTGCTGCAGCTCAGCCGACGCTTGTGTATGGTCGCCGGCACAAACGTAGAGCCACACGGCGTTTTCACAAACCATGATCGATGCGCTGTTTAAGCTCATTGCAGTATCTATCGAGCGCTTTGCAGCGGCCCAATCCCAACGCGCTTGCAGCGCGACGCTGGCGTTGACGGCATGCGCCGAGGCCGATAGTGGCGCTAGGGCGAGCGCGCGTTCGATGGCGTCGCGAGCTCGAGGAAATACCCGATCGCCGGCTGCGTACGAGTTCTGCGCCAGCAGCACGTATGCGTGTGCGATTCCAATGAGCGCCGGCGCAAACCCCGGATCGATTGCAAGAGCGGCGTTGAGATGCTCGATCGCCGTGCTTAGCGCAACTGCGGTCGGCCGCTCTAAGAGAATGCTCGCGCGGCTATAAAAAGCGAAGGCATCGTAGCCGGATCGCAATGGATTTTCGTCGGTAGCGGCGGGTGATATGCCTTCGCGGGCTAGGGCACGAAGCGGGTTTACTCCTGTAACGAGCGTGATTGGTGCGGCAAAGCGGAAGCCCCGGCCGTGAACCGTCATTATGAATTGGCGGTCACGAGCACTTTCACCAAGAATGCGTCGCAGCATATAAATGTGCTGGGTAAGATTCGATTCGGCCATGTAGCCTTCGGGCCAAATCAACGACGAAAGCTGCTCGCGCGACACGACGTTTCCGTCCGCTTTTATCAGTGAGTACAGCAGCGCGAAGAGACGACCCGGTAGCGGGATCGCTTTGCTTTTGCACGTGAGAAGTTCACGGGACGCGTCGAGCCGGAAAGGCCCGAAGATGTATTCCAAACGCTCGGCTACGATGGGGAGGCTGCCTACCGTAGCTCGTTGCGCAGCCGACTGGGATCCAATCACACCGTTCTCCTCACAAGCTTGCCCGTGCGCAAGCGCTCCCTACACTTGCTGTGACCGTGTGCGGTTTCAAAACGGATTGGGCACTTGTTATAGAAAAGCTCGGGCACCGTCCCTTGTGACAGCGCGGAATAGAATTTCAAAAGTTTCGCCAAACGGAACGTCACAAATAGTCAAAAGAGCCGCCGTCCAGCTCTTACTCGTTCGCGTGCCATTGTTTTATAATGTATTTACTTGCTGTTGTGTCATGTTGAGCGGAGCGCCGAAGGCGCGTAGTCGAAGCACGAGCGGAGCGCCGAGGGGGAGCGTAGTTGAAGGATGAAGGTCTGGTTTGGGGAGGAGCTTCCGATGAACGGCTCAGTGACCCTTGCGTCCCTAGCGGCAGCCGTGGTGCTGTCTGGCTGCGGTGGGCCTCAGCCACCGATCGTCACGTCCGGGGCGCTCCAGCAACGACCTGCATCGCCGGCGCTTCGACGCGGCTACACCTGGATGGCGACGGAAGCGAAGAGCGAGGCTTTGTTGTATGTTTCGAACACGCTTTTCAACGAAGTCTGGGTTTTCTCGTACCCTGGAGGTCACCCGGTCGGAAATCTTACCGGATTTGCCCTTCCGGCGGGCATCTGTGTGAACCAGCGCACCGGCGATATTTTTGTGTCGGATGTGCTTGCCAATCGTATTCAAGCGTACGCGCACGGCGGCACAAGCCCGATTCGAACGTTGCCGGACTCAAAGAATCCGCAGGGCTGCTCGGTCGATCCTTCGACCGGGAATTTAGCCGTTGCCGACTATACGAGTCAGGCGCCGGGCAGAGTCGCCATTTTTCGTAACGCGAAAACCGGGCCCACGCGCTACGGTGATCCGAACTTCGATTCCTTTTCGAGTTGTGGCTATGACGGCGACGGCAACTTGTTTGCCGACGGGTTCAAATACGGAAGTCAGCCGGGTTTGGCCGAGCTTGCCAAGGGTACTGAAAAATTCAAAGACATTACACTCGATAAGAGCATTGATGCCATCGGCGACATTCGATGGGATGGGAAGTATCTAGCGGTTATGGCGGGCTCTGGGAATTGGATCTACCGATTGGCGATCTCAGGTTCGAGTGCGAAAATCGTCGGTCGCACCAGCATCGACACCGCACGACGTGATGACGACTTTTGGATTCAGGCTAATCGAGTCGTCGTAACCCACCACCCTCCCCATTCGAAATATCCAACGGTGGGATTCTGGCATTATCCTACCGGCGGTCAGCCCGCGAAGGTGTTAAGCAACCTGCCTGGCGTTCAAGACGTCGGCGTCAGCCTCGCACCACAGTAGGCAGCTGCGCCGTGACGTCCCAGTCCAACTCCCTGAACCGCCTAGCTCCTTGACTCTCCCCTTAGGGGAGGCTGCAGAATCCAGTCATGCCGGCCAAGTTGTCCATTGGTGACTTTTCCCGGATGACCCACCTCAGCGTGAAGGCGCTGCGGCACTATCACGATCTGGGTCTATTAGAACCATCAGGCGTTGACCCGAGCACGGGGTATCGCTCATACGATTTGAGCCAGGTCCCGGCCGCGCAAGTGATTCGGCGATTCCGCGACCTCGATATGCCGGTGGAGCACATCAAAGCGATTCTCAAAGCAGGCGACGTCGATCACCGGAACGCCTTGATCGTCGCGCACCTCAAACAAATGGAGTCCACACTCGAACGGACGCAATCGGTCGTCGCATCGCTGCGTTCACTCCTCGACGGTTCGCCCACGCCTATAACGGTCGAGTATCGGTCGGTTTCCGCCGTTCGTGTCGCCGCGATCACGCGGGTCGTACGCCTCCCCGACATTGAGCCTTGGTGGTCCAACTCGTTCGCCAACATCTACCGCGCGCTGCGCGACCAGGGCGCTTCGCCGGCGGGCTCATCGGGTGGGCTGTACCCGACGGAATTGTACACCGACGAAGTCGGCGAGGTGACCCTGTTCGTACCCGTAGCCGGCCAGTTGGCACCGGTCGGCGACGTGTTCGTACGCGAACTGCCGGCGGCGGAGCTGGCCGTGGCCGTCCATCGGGGCGCCTTACGTGAAGCGGATCGCACCTACGCGCCGCTCGGAACCCACGTGGTCGAACGAGCAATCGCGGTGTCTGGACCGATCCGCGAGAGTTACCTCATCACCAGCGACGACGTCGGCGACGAGAGCCAGCTAGTTACCGAAATCGCCTGGCCGATATTTCGCACTTCCCCGGGAGCGTGATCGGCCGATGCAGGCTTTCGAATTCGAGGGCAAACGCGCCCTCGTCACCGGCGGCACGAAGGGCGTCGGCGAGGCGATCGCACGTCGTCTGGCAGCGGGCGGTGCAAGAGTCGCAACGACGGCGCGCGAGGCGCCGTCGCAGAATCATCAACCGGAGATATTCGTTCAAGCCGACGTAACCAGCGCCGAGGACGTGCGCCAAATCGTAGAGCGCGTCACTAAAGGATTTGGCGGCGTGGACATACTCGTAAACAACGTTGGAGGCTCCAGCGCGCCTGCCGGCGGTTTTGCCGCCCTCTCGGACGGCGAGTGGCGCCGCGCATTAGACCTCAACCTGTTCGGCGCCGTGCGTCTCGACCGTGCCCTGATACCGGGAATGCTCGAGCGCCGCTCCGGCGTGGTCATTCACGTATCGTCGATTCAGCGTCGTATGCCGCTCTTTGAATCGACACTGGCGTATGCGGCCGCGAAGGCCGCCCTCACGACCTACAGCAAGGGGCTATCTAATGAAGTCGGGCCCAAGGGCGTTCGCGTACTCAGTGTCGCGCCCGGCTTTACCGAGACGACTGCCGCCATAGGGTTGATCGATACGCTTGCCGTCGCCGCTGGAACCGATCGCCAATCCGCGCGTCACGAACTCATGAATGCGCTAGGTGGCATTCCGATCGGGCGTCCCAACGCCCCGGAGGACGTCGCCGAACTCGTTGCATTCCTGGCATCGGATCGTGCTGCGACCATTGCCGGCGTCGAGTACGTCATCGACGGTGGCACGATACCAACCGTCTAGTGAAAGTCTGATTTAGCCGCTGATGTTCCCGCGTCATCCTGAGCGGAGCAAGCGCAGCGAGCGCAGTCGAAGGACGGCGCGCACAATTGAATCCACGAAAACGCTAATGGAGCGAGGCCTGCGCTGTAACTTCCTCAGGCATTTTACGCTTCAGGTTGTACGTGATCGCGGATAGCGAGGCGTTAATTCACGAGGAGGGGGTTCTGGGCATGGCGAGGGATCGCGTCGTTCGCCGCGTCCAGTATGGTAGTTGCTTCGCGCCGAGCCGCCTCGCTTTGTCCGGCGGTTTCCTTGCTTCGATAGGATTCGAAACGTTGCGTCGGGTTCGTCGAGTTTTCGCTGCGTACGTCGGACATGTCGCCTCCTCGCTATTTAGTGAGCGCCAGATACGCGCCGATAACGTCGCGGTCGCCCAAACCCGCTTGGAGGGCACCTTCCCATTGCGTCGCAATTGATTGTGCCATTGGTAGCCTTTGGTTCGCACGGTTCGCGGCATCGAGGGCGAGGTGAAGATCCTTCGACGCCAGGGCAAGTGAAAAGTCGGGATCGAACGCTCCGCGCTCAATCTTGTCCAACTTGGAAAGCGCCCAGGGCGCATCGAGCGCCGTCGACCCGATACACGCCGAGACGTCGTCGAGGGAAACGCCGAGCGACTGTGCGAGCACGGCCGTCTCGGCCATTCCTTCACCCAGCACGGCAAGCCACGTGTTGAGGACGAGCTTCATGCGCGAGCCGCTCCCCGCGCGCTCCCATCGCATCGTCTTCTGACCGAGCGCCGAGAACACCGGCGCCAGCGCGTCCAGCGCCGCGGCCGGCCCCGAAGCAAGAATGAGCAGCTTCCCCTCTTGCGCGGGCTTTTTCGAGCCGGAGACCGGCGCGTCGACAAACACGACATCGGGTCGACGCTCCTTTGCGAGCGCGATGGCTCGCTCGGTCCCGTCGGCGCCGATTGTGCTCATCTGCAGCCAGATGGCGCCCTGAGGAAGTGCTGCCAGCGCTCGCGGCATCGTCTCCTCGATCGCCGCGATGGTCGGGACCATCGTGATCGCGACGCCGGCCTCGCGAACGGCCTCCTCTGGCGTCGCAGCGACGACGGCACCCGCCTTCGCGAACTCCGCGGCCACAGCGGGTGTACGGTCCCATAGGCTTACGTGCATCCCCGCTGCGAGTAGCCTGTGCGCAAACGCCGAGCCCATCGTTCCGACGCCAAGGACGGCAACACTTTGAGTAAGTTCCATCTGAAATCACATCCCTTCGGGCCGGATTCCGGCCCTATAAAAGCTCGATTCTATTGTTGCATAGCGCCCGACGCGAATAGACTGGCGCGGGCTGCCGGATCGTGAGCGGCGAGGATGCACAATCCCGGCAATTCCGATTCCAGGTTGCGCACTTTCGCGCTCGAGACGTGCAGCTGTCGCGCGTTACCCACGCCTGGAACCACACCGGCGTGCAGCAGATCGCACGAGTAGGTCAGATCGCCAACGAACAGTAGGGGACTACCCGGCGAATTCCTGACGAGCAATGAGATCGAGCCAGGCGTGTGGCCTGGTGTCGGTATCAGCATCAGCGAACCGTCTCCCATCAAGTCGTACCACGGCTGAGGCGTTCGCGCCTCGGCGACGGTCCAAAACGCACTTTCTGCCAGCGCAGTCCGGGCAGGTCGATGTGTTTGGGCATGATCCCGTGGAGCAGCGGCAAAGGCTGGCTGAGGGTCTCCCACTCTTCTTGCGCAACGTAGATTTCGGCGTGCCCTAAGTCGGGCAAACCGCCGATATGATCCTGGTGCAGATGTGAGAGCACGACCTTCTTTACATCGCCGATGGCGTACCCTTCGGACGCGAGCAACTGAGGCAATGTCTCGGTCGGCGCGATTTCAAATTGCGCTAGACGGTTGTATAAGTAGCGGACTGGGCCGCCGGGAAAGTAGCCGGAGTCGGTAACGGAAGCTCGATTCTGACCGGCATCAAAAAGCACGAGCCCTTCGCGATGCTCGATAACGTAAAGGTTAATCGGCAGCGGGCTGGTCCACGACTTCGAAGTGAGCAGCCACCACAGCTCCGGCGTGCCGTTCGAAGCAACGTGCTCTGGGCGTATTCGCACATTCCCTGTGCTCACGACACTCACGCGCCGAACAGCTGACGACATCACTCTCCCCCAGCCACGACTTTCAACTGGTTCAACGACGCTCTCACTATTTCTGGCAGCGCCCGCTGGTTGCTCCCCTCGATCCAGCGTTCGAACGCGATCCTAAAAACGGCAATTCCCATCTCCGCGGCGAGACTCGCCGCTGAATCGCCAACGCCTCGTCGACGCAACCCATCGGCGAGCGCCGACGCGAGCGATGCAAGCTTGATGCGCTCGCGCTCCGCAAGTTCGGCGTTTGCGGAGATGGCGGCTTGGCGCTGCCGGGCGAAATCGCGGCGATCCTCAAACAGCGAAGCGCCGACCTCTACCGCTACGCCCACCGCGTCGATTGCGGA
The DNA here is from genome assembly GCA_049585095.1 of Candidatus Tumulicola sp. Classification (GTDB taxonomy): domain Bacteria; phylum Vulcanimicrobiota; class Vulcanimicrobiia; order Vulcanimicrobiales; family Vulcanimicrobiaceae; genus Tumulicola. Next base: position 2,228 of record JBAUZB010000091.1, on the reverse strand, counting down.
TAAAGTATCCGGTGCGTCGTCGAGTGCGCTTACGAGCCGCGCTTCCAGCGCGCTCGCGCCCGAGAACAGCACCTCGCGTTTGTCGGCAAAGTACCGAAAGAACGTTCGCTCGGTAAGTCCCGCCCGCTGGGCGATCTCCGCCACCGTGGTTTGCTGGAATCCGCGCTCGCTATAAAGCTCGAGCGCCGCCTGCTCCAGGCGGGTGCGCGCGTCCGGCTTCCATCTCGCCATGGCGCGATTATACTACGGGATGACAGTGGTTGACATCGAGTGGTATGCTAGTTAATGGCAGTAACTGACATCACCTCAGCCTCGTGCCCGCTCGGCGCCGAGGCGACCACTGAAAGGGTCGTACCATGCGTGTCTTCGTCACCGGCGCAACCGGCTTCATCGGCTCGGCCATCGTCCAAGAACTGATCGGCGCGGGCCATCAGGTGCTTGGCCTCGCGCGGTCGGATGATTCCGCCAGGTCGCTTGTCGCCGCCGGCGCGGATGTCCACCGCGGCTCGCTCGACGATCTCGAGAGTTTACGCCGGGCAGCGGCCGCATCGGACGCCGTCATCCACACCGCCTTCATTCACGATTTCGCAAATTTCCCGGCTGCGGCCGCAACCGACAAACTCGCGATCGAGACGCTCGGCGAAGCAATCGCGGGATCCAAGCGTCCGTTACTCGTGACGTCGGGCACCGCACTTCTCGCGCCGGGACGCGTCGTGACCGAAGACGACGTCGCCGATCGGAGTTTAACCGCAGCGTGGCCTCGCAGATCCGAAGAAACAGCGCTCGCGATGGTTTCACGCGGCGTCCGCGCCTCTTCGGTGCGACTCCCACCGTCAGTACACGGCGAAGGCGATCACGGATTCGTTCCGTTTCTTATCGGCATTGCGCGCGAAAGGCGCGTTTCGGCGTACGTTGATGACGGGCTCAACCGCTGGGCCGCAGTGCACCGCCTCGACGCCGCGCATCTCTTCAGACTCGCACTCGAGAAGGGTTCCCCAGGCGGACGGTATCACGGAATCGGCGACGAGGGCGTTTCGTTTCGAGCGATCGCCGAGCTGATCGGACGCCGTTTGAACGTGCCGGTTGTGTCGAAATCTTCCGAACAGGCCGCCGATCATTTCGGCTGGATTGCACGCTTCGCTTCGATTGACGTCCCTGCGTCAAGCGTGCGAACGCAGGAACTACTTGGCTGGCGGCCGACACATCCGGGACTTCTTGCCGATCTCGATCACGCGTATTACTTCGAAACCGCAGCGGTTGCGTAGCAGTCGGCATGACGGGAGACTTAAAATGGTAGCCAAGTCGCTTCCCGGCGGAACGTTCACTCTGGCGCCGGATCTAACGGTCACCCGCATGGGATACGGCGCGATGCAGTTAGCCGGCCGGCATGTGTTCGGTCCACCCCGCGACCGAAACGCTGCGTCGGCCGTGCTGCGCGAGGCAGTAAGTCTTGGTATCAACCACATCGACACCAGCGACTATTACGGGCCGCACGTTACCAATGAGATTATTAAGGAAGCGCTCAGTCCATACCCCGACGATCTGCACATCGTCACCAAAGTCGGAGCCGCGCGCGACGCCGGCGGTGGCTGGCCCAAAGCGCTAACGCCCGAGCAGTTACGTCAGGCCGTGCACGATAATCTCGAGCACCTCGGGCTAGAGGTGCTCGACGTCGTGAACCTCCGGGTCGGTGGGTTCAGCAGCGCCGAGCCCGGCTCGATTGCCGAGCCGCTGAGCGTGCTCGTGCAGCTGCAGCAGCAGGGGTTGATCAAACATCTCGGTCTGAGCAACGTATCGCGGGAACAGATCGCGGAGGCGCAATCCATGGCCTCAATCGTGTGCGTGCAAAACTTTTACAACATCGCCCACCGCGTCGACGATGACATGATTGATGCTCTGGCCGCGCAAGGGATCGCCTACGTCCCGTACTTCCCGCTCGGTGGTTTCTCGCCGCTGCAGTCCGAGATTCTGAAATCGGTCGCCGGCCGGCTTAGCGCTACGCCGATGGGCGTCGCGCTTGCGTGGCTGCTGCAGCGCTCACCGAATATTCTCCTGATTCCCGGCACGTCGTCGGTCGAGCATCTGCACGAGAATGTAACCGGTGCCGCGCTGAGCCTCCCCGACGACGCGCTGGCCGACCTCAATCGGATTGCTCTTCCTTAGGACGCGACGTTTTCTGCAAGCACGGCCTCGACGTTCAACTCGATGCGAACCTCGTCGCCGACGAC
>JBAUZB010000090.1:0-2318 GCA_049585095.1 Candidatus Tumulicola sp. | reverse complement strand
GGCCTCATTTGCCGTAGCAAACTTCGACCCTCGCTTCCTAGATTTGGAATAAATCAGAGCCTCCTTTGACGGTCGCGCTGGTTCACGATTATTTAAATCAGCGCGGCGGCGCCGAACGCGTTTTTGCAACGATCGCCCAAGCGTGGCCGGAAGCGCCGGTGTACACGGCGATGTACGACCAACGGATGACCGGCGATTTGATCCCGCCGGGGCGCGTGCGGACGTCGTACCTCTCACGGATTCCGCTCTCGAACCGGTACTTTCGCGCGCTGGCACCGTTCTATCCGCGCGCGTTCGAATCGTTTGATTTCTCCGGATTCGATACGATCGTCAGCTCGACGACGGCTTGGGCGAAAGGAGTGATCGTTCCGCCCGGCGCCGTGCACGTGTGCTACGTCAATACGGTGAGCCGGTTTGCATTCGCGTACGACGAATACGTCGGGGGCCTGGGGCGCGCGCGGGGCGCCGCGTTGCTGCCGCGCCTGGCGCGACCGTTGATCGACCGCCTGATCGCGTGGGACCGGATCGCCGCCCAACGGCCTACCGCGCTGGTCGCCAATTCGCGCAACGTCGCCGCCCGGATTCGCACCTACTACGGACGCGACTCCGACGTGCTGCATTGTCCGGTCGATCTCGAGCGCTTCACCGTGGGCCGCGGCAATGGCGATTATTTCTTCATCGCGTCGCGGCTGCTGCCGTACAAGCGTATCGATCTCGCGATTGCGGCGGCGGAACTCGCCGGCGCGAAACTGCTGGTTGCCGGGAGCGGACCGGCGGAGCACGCGCTGCGCGCGCGCGCGCACGGCACCACCACGACGATGCTGGGATACGTCGACGACGCGCGGATGAACGCACTGCTCGGCGATGCTCGCGCGGCCATTCTGCCGGGTGAAGAAGACTTCGGATTATTGCCGTTGGAAGCCGCCGCCGCCGGACGTCCGACGATTGCATACCGCGCCGGCGGCGCCTTGGAAACGATCGTCGAAGGAACCACCGGCGCGTTCTTTGACGAGCCTTCCCCCGAGTCGCTGGCGCAGACGCTGGCCGGCTTCGAACCGGCGGCGTTCGATCCACCGGCCCTGCGTGCCCATGCCGAAACGTTCGCTCCCGCGCGTTTCATCGACGGACTCCGGGCGATCGTCGAGCGCGTGCGTTCGGGCGTTTCCCGTGCGCCGCGCTGAGCGCAGCGTCGCAGGCACGCAATCGAGGCAGCCGCGCGCGGTCTATTGGGCGATCGGTGCGTTCGTCGTGGTCTACGTTTTCTACGACCTCAATCGCTTGTACGCGTTACGCTATGGCGCCGACTTGGGGACGTATCTGCAAACGCTGGTAAATCTGCGCGGCGCTTCCTCGTGGAACTTCGGCGAGTGGCGGCCCCATCTGCAGGTGCACGACTCGTGGGTTCTTGTCGCGTTGGTGCCGTTGGTTGCACTCGTTCCTCGCGCCGAGACGCTGATCGCCGTGCAGGTGCTGGCGGTGGCGCTGGCGGCGATTCCGCTGACACTCTTCGCTCGCGAGCTCGGCGTTTCGCCGCGTGCGGCCGGCGTTCTGGGGATTGCCTATCTGCTCACGCCGTCGGCTCAGGGAATTGCCTACGATAATTTTTCGGAGAACGTGTTCGTGCCGCTGCTCGCCTTTGCCGGCGCGCTGGCGGTGCGCAAACGTGCGCTTTGGCCCGCATTGGGTTTGGGCTTGCTGCTGCTGGGGCTGAAAGAAGACGAGATCCTGTTCGTCGCGTGGTTCGGAGCGGCGTGCGCCGTGTGGTGGGATCGCCGGATCGGCGTCGCGCTGGTACTTCTGGCATTGGTCAATGCGGCGGCGTACTGGGGCGTCGAAGCATTGCATGGCGTTCGTCCCAACGATCCGCCCTACGGCTTGGCGGTCCACGACGTCAGCGGCAAGTTCACGCTCGTGTCGCTGTTGCTCGCACCGTTCGCGTTCGCGCCGCTGGCGATCGGGCGCTGGCTGCTGCTCGCAACACCGCTTCTGGTCGAGATCGTCTTCATGCAGCCGTGGAACTACGAGCCGAGCCGAATCGGTTCGCACTACGTGGCGCCTCTGCTGGCCGCCGCCGCGCTTTCCGCGGCGTTCGGGCTGGCGCGTTTTCCGGGGTTTGCGCGCGCGATGATTCCGTGCGCCCTGGTCGTCACGTTGCTCATCTTTACCGACACCGCGTTGCGGCCGGGCCGTTGGCCCTACGTCGTTGACTGGGCCGCCTACGCCCGCGCGGTCGCCATTCGCGACCGCAACGAGCCCACGATGCTGCCGCGTCGCGACGAAGGCGTGTGGGCGGTGGCGGCCGCGAACCCGCTCGTGCG
>JBAUZB010000089.1:0-7771 GCA_049585095.1 Candidatus Tumulicola sp. | reverse complement strand
GACGAAGGCGTTCCGGCGCGCGCGGTAGAGCGCGCGGGAGGCTCGCAGATGGCGTGCGTATGAAGGACCGTCCATGAAGCGCCACAGCGCGCGTTGGGTCAACGTCGACGTAAAGACGTCGGCACGGATTTTCGCGACTTCCAGCGCTTCGGCTAAACCGCCCTTGGCGTAAAGATATCCGACGCGCAGCGCCGGGAAAATCGATTTGGAAAGGCTCTCCATGAGGATGACGCGGCCATCGGTGTCGTGGGCGGCCAGCGGTGGCGGAGCCGCCGAATCGTATGCCAGCGCCCATCCCGTTTGATCTTCAAGCACCACCACGTCGTAGCGCCGCGCGAGCGCTACCAGCTGTCGCGCCCGCCGCGCGGGTAACACCGCGCCGGTGGGGTTTTGAGCGATCGGATTCACGTAAAACAAGCGCGGCCGGTATTCGGCGAACACGCGCTCGGCATCGTCGACGCGCACCCCGTCTTCGTCACTGCGAACCTCGACGTAGGTGACGCTTCGAGCGTCGAAAACTCCCAGCGTTCCGGAGTAGCTCGGGCTTTCGCTGGCAACCACGCTGCGGTCGTCGAGCAAGACCGTCGCAACGATGTCGGCAGCCTGCTGCGCTCCCGAGCAAACGATGACGTCGTCGGCGTTGGCGCGACAGCTGCGGCGTCGCAGGAAGGTTGCCAGCATCTCGCACAGATCGCGGTCGCCGGTCGACGAGCGATACTGCATCAACTCCGGCGGATCGTCGAGCAGCGTGCGGTGAAAAGCGCGGCCGAAATCGTGCAGCGGAAACGTTTCGGGCGCCGGATGCCCGGTTGCGAGGTTGACCGCACCCGGAGCCGTTGCCCGGGTCAGCGATTCCATCACGCCTTCCAAGCGCGCCGCACGCGCGAAACGTCCCACGTCGGGTTCCCAACGCCGTGCGAACGGCGCGCTGCCGTCGGGAGGTTCTGCAACGAACGTCCCTTTCCCGACGCGCGATACCACTCGTCCGCGCGCCGCGAGCAGTTCGTAGGCCTGCGAAACCGTCACGATCGCACAGCCGAGGGAACCGGCAAGTTCGCGCATTGCCGGCAGGCGCTGACCCGGAGACATGGGTTGGCTTTCGATCGCCTCGACCAGGCGGTCCGCGAGTTGCACGTAGAGCGGGCGCGGGTCGGCCGCGTCCAGGCGCAACGTCGCGAGGAGGTTACTTCTTGTCGAGCCGGTAGCCAATGCCGCGCACGCTTGCGATTTCCAACGGCGCACGGATTCTCGCAACTTTTTTTCGCAGCGCCGCGATGTGAACGTCGACCACGCGGGTCGGGACTCCCGACGTGTCGTTCCAAACGGACTCGAGTATTTGGGCACGCGTCAAGAGCCGGCCCTCCGCCTCTCCCAAAAACCACATCAAGCGAAACTCGAGTGCCGTCAGCGTGATGCGGCTGCCGTTGTTCGAAAGCGTGTGAAAATCGCGGTCGAGATGCGACGAACCAAGGTCGAGAAGGTTGCCGTTGAGGGGCCGGGCTGCAACCTTCTTGCGCCTGCGCAAGAACGAAGCGACGCGAGCGACCAGTTCGCTTCCCGAAAACGGCCGCGTCATACAATCGTCGGCTCCGAGCTCGAGGCCGCGTAACACGTCGTGCTGCCGCGCGCGGGCGCTGACCAGCAAGATGAACGCCGCGTTCGAACTTGCCAGTGCCGCACACACGTCGAAGCCCGAAAGATCCGGCAGCGCCACGTCGAGAACGACGACGTCGGGCGCGTACTTTTCCGCCAGATCGAGACCCTGGGCGCCGCTGCGCGTGCCGCGTACGTCGTAGCCGGCGGCTTCGAGCACCGACCGTTCGCGGCGTGCGATGCCGGCGTCGCCTTCGATCAGGAGAACTCGGGCTAACGCCATGGCTCCGCAGTCACGCGTGCTTTCTCCCTCGTCCCGCGACGCTACACGCTCGCGGCAAGATCCTCACCCTCGTTCTTTGCCGGCGTGCGCCGCGCGACGCCGTCTTCGGCGGCCGCCGTTGCGACCGCTTTGGCAACCGCGTCCACCACTCGCGTATCGAATACGCTCGGAATGATGTACTCCGGGTTGCGCTCGTTTTCGGTAACGATCCCGGCGATCGCATAGGCGGCCGCCAGCTTCATCCGTTCGGTGATGCGGCGCGCGCGCACGTCGAGCGCACCGCGAAAAATACCGGGAAACGCCAGCAAGTTGTTGACTTGATTGGGGAAGTCCGAACGTCCGGTCGCAATCACCGCCGCAACCGGCGCCGCGACGTCGGGCATGATTTCCGGCGTCGGATTCGCCATTGCGAAAACGATTGGGTCGCGCGCCATTCGCGCAACGTCCTCCGGCTGGAGAATACCCGGCGCCGAGACGCCGATGAAGACGTCGACTCCCTCGAGCACTTCGGCCAGCGAGCCGCGCCGGTTTTCACGATTGCAGTGCTCCGCCAGCCAGCGCCACTGCGGATTTTCGTACCGGTCGCCGCGATTGAGTGCACCGCTGCGATCGACCGGAATGACGTCGAGCACGCCCGCGCCGAGAAGCATCTTGATGGTCGCCGTCCCGGCGGCGCCGCTTCCGGAAACGACGATGCGCAGTTCCTCGAGACGTTTTCCGACCACCCGTGCCGCGTTGATAAGGGCTGCCAAAATGACAACGGCGGTACCGTGCTGGTCGTCGTGCATCACCGGAATGTCCAAAGCTTCGATCAATCGCTCTTCGACTTCGAAACAACGTGGGGCGCTGATGTCTTCCAGGTTGATGCCTCCGAAGACCGGTGCGATGCGCACGACCGTCTCGACGATTTCGTCGACGTCCTTGGTGTCGAGGCAAATCGGAAAGGCGTCGATGTCGGCGAACTGCCGAAAGAGCATCGCCTTGCCTTCCATGACCGGCAACGCGCCGAGCGGCCCGATGTCGCCCAAACCCAAAACCGCGGTACCGTCGGTGACGATCGCGACCATGTTGCGTTTGATGGTCAGTTGAAACGCCTTGCTCGGATCGGCCGCGATAGCCATCGAAACGCGCGCCACGCCCGGAGTGTATACCGTCGACAGGTCCTGGCGGCTTTTCAGAGGCATCTTGGACTGCACGCGAATTTTCCCGCCGATGTGCGCGAGAAAAGTGGAGTCGGACGCAAAGACGATCCGTGCTCCGCCGATGCCCTCGACGGCGACGCGCACGTCGTTGGCAACCGCATCCGATGCGACGTTGATCGTCACGTCGCGCATCATGTGCGTCTTGGTCACGGAATGCATGTCGACGGCAGCAATCGTCCCGCCGGCATCGCCGATGGCGTTGGTCAAAATGCCGAACGCGCCGGGTTCGTTCGGCATCTCGATGCGCATGATGACGGTAAAACTTATGGCCGCTAGAGGCATCGGCTATTCTCCGCTTATCGTCATGTCGGCTATTCGGAACGACGGCGAGACGATGACTCCGTCGAAGCGCAGATCGTTGGCAACGGCATCGATAGCCGCCAGCATGTCGAGGTACCTTCCCGCAATGGTGAATTCGTCGACCGGATACGCGAGTTCTCCGCCCTCGATGAAAAAGCCGCGTGCGCCGCGGCTGTAGGTGCCGGATGCGTGTTCGGTCGCAAAGCCGATCGTATCGAGCACCAGGATGCCTCGCGACGTGGAGGCGATCAGTTCGTCGAGCGATCTTTCGCCCGGCTCCATGTAGAAGTTGTTGGCTCCGACGCCGCTGCCGTTGGAATTCCCCGTACTGGCGGCGCCGAGCTTACGGCCGTAGTACGTGTCGTACAGAAAGGTCCGCAGGAGCCCTCCTTCGAGCACCGGCGTATGGCGCGTCGCGACGCCTTCGCCGTCGAACGGCGAACTGCCCAGTTTGCCCGCGATTCGGCCGTCGTCGACCACGTTGACGCAGTCGCCGGCAACGCGAGTGCCGAGGCGGCCGATGAGCCAGGAGTTACCCGTCGCAACGTTGGCGGCCGAGACCGCGGCGAACAGATCGTCGAGAATGCCGGAGGCGACGTCGCGCTCGAAGATGACGGGCACGCGCATCGTCGGGGGCTTTCTGGCGCCGAAAAGCTCGACGGCTCGGCGCGCCGCGGTGCGCGCGACCGATTCCGGCGATTCGAGCCGTTCCAAGTGGCGTGCGGCCGTTCCGTAGTGCGCCGTTCGTTTCACCGCCCCGTCGGCAGCGACCGGTCCGGTGGAGCGGCCCGCACGCGTCGATCCGTAGGCCGCCGCAAAACCGGCCGAGTTCGCAATGGCCGTGATCGACGCCGCGTCGGTGTAGCTCGACCCGTTCGAATTGACGATTCGCGAATCGGCCGCGCGTACCAAACGTTCGAGTGCCAAAGCATCGTCGACTTTTTCGTCGGGGGCGCGCGTTTCGATTCGCCGGTCGGCGAGATCCAAGGCCGGAAGATCGGTTGCGAATCGGTCCGGCAGACCGGCGAGTGCGTCGGACGCGACGTGGCGCGCGCCCGCAATCGTGCGCGCGACCGCCGCGTGCAATCCATCGGGCGACAGATCCGACGTCGTGAGCGATGCTTTACGGCCGTCCACGAACACGCGAACGTGCAACGATTTCGCGGTCGACTGTTCCAGCTTTGAAACGACGCCGTCGCGCGCCTCCGCATGAAACCGGCGAGCGATCGAAACGGTGGCTTCGGCCTCGCGAGCTCCGGCGGAAGCGGCGACGCCGATCGTATGCGCGGCGATTTCGAGTGCCTGCGTTTCGTTCATCGGTGGTTCTCGTGATCGGTGCCGCCGACCGTGATCGACGCAATCTTGACCGTCGGCATGCCGACGCCCACCGGCACGAACTGGCCACCTTTTCCGCAGGTGTAATGCCGGCGAGCCAAACGGCTATCGCCGGCCACCGCCGTCACCTTCGTCATCGCTTCCGGACCGTTACCAACGATGGTGGCGTTCTTCACCGGAGCCGTGACCTTGCCGTCTTCGATAAGGTATCCTTCGCCGACCATGAACACGAAGTCGCCCTTGCTGATCTCGACTTGGCCGCCGGCGAACGACTTGGCATAGATTCCGCGTTTCGTCGATGCGAGTATCTCGTCGACCGACGAATCGCCTCCCGGCATGTAGGTATTGCACATGCGCGGCTGCGGGAGGAAGCGGAAGGACTGCCGGCGTCCGCTTCCGGTGGATTGCGTGCCCATCAAGCGCGCGTTCAGCAGATCCTGCATATACCCGCACAAGACGCCGTTTTCCACTAAGACTTTGTGTTGCCCGGGAACGCCTTCGTCGTCGACGTTGAGCGTGCCGCGCTCTTCGGGCAGATTCCCGTCATCGTAGATCGTGACCAGCTCGCTGGCCACCTTTTCGCCGACGCGTCCGCTATAGAGTGACGTGCCGCGGCGGTTAAAATCACTTTCCAACCCGTGGCCCACGGCTTCGTGCAGCAACACGCCTCCGCCGCCTGCGCCGATGACCATGGCCATCTCTCCCGCCGGCGCCGGAACGGCGGCCAGGTTCACCATCGCGATTCGGGCGGCGTCGGTGGCGAGTTCCTCCGGCGGACACACATCGAAATATTCGATCGTCGTTCGTCCGCCGTCGCCCGCGTAGCCCGATCCGCGCTCGTTTCCGTCGCTCGCGACCACTTGAACGCCGAGCGTAATCATGGGCCGCCGGTCGCTCACGAAGCGCCCGTCGCTGTTGGCCACCCAAATTTCTTGGAGCTCGTCGGCCACGTGCGCGTTTACCGCGGCCACGCGAGGGTCGAACCGGCGCGCGGCAACGTCGGTGCGTTCGAGCAGCGCAGCGTATCGTTCGGGGTTTGGGCGGACGTCGAGCTCGGCGCCGTACCACGACGGAATCGGCTGCAAGCAGAGATTCACGCCGCCGATATGTCCGCTCGGTCCGTGCCGCGCGATCAGCGACGCCGCGTCGGCCGCCTGCATGAGTGCCTCCAGGCTCAAGTCGTCCGAATACGCGTACCCAGCCGACTCACCGGCGACGACGCGGATTCCGACGCCGAGCGTCACGCCGCACGCCGCTTCGTGAATGCAGCCGTCCTGCAGGCGAAACGATTGGGAATTACGCCGCTCGCAAAACACGTCGGCGAACTCGCCGCCGCCGCGCAGCGCACGCCGGATCACGCGTGCGAGAACCGCTTCGTCGAGCACGAGGGCCTAGAACTCCACCAAGCGATCCACGGCGCGAACGATGGCGGCATCGGGATCGCCCGGCGAACCGTTGACCAGGAATGCGAAGGCAACGCGGCCATGGTGTGCGGTGTTCGCATAGCCCGCGAGCGACGATACGCCGCTGATGTGTCCGCTCTTCGCGCGAACGCGCCCCAATGCCGTCGTGAAATCGTAATATCGAAGCGTTCCCTGACGTCCACCTTGTGGAAGCAGCATATAGATTGACGACGCCCCTCCGCGCAGGGACGCGTCGGAGAGAATGCGCGCCAACGTCATCGCCGCCACTCGGTTCGCGTCCGAGAGTCCGCTTCCATCGTCGAGGTGCAGTCCGGGGTCGGGTATCCCGCGCTCGCTCAGGAATCGGCGCTCGACCGCAAGGCCGCCGGCGTCGTCGGCGGCGGCATCCGCATCGCCGCCGAGCGTGCGTAAGAGTTGTTCGGCGTAGTGGTTGTCTGAAAAGAACAGCATATGCGTTTCGAGGGCGCGCAAGGTGGCCGAGTGGTGGTCCCACAGCACGACCGAATCGAGCGGCGAGCGCGAGACGACCGGCGGCGCTCCGATGCCGATGCCGCGTTGTCGCAGCATCCGCTCGACCATTGCGGAAACGTAGTGCGGCACTCCGTGCACCGGAGTCCAAAACCGCTCTTCGATACCGCCGACCGTTTTGCGCGACTCGATGGTATCGCCGTCGATTGAGAGCGCGTTCGTCGGCGCGGCGTAATCCTCGTTCGCATCGTCGGGGTCCCAATGGGGATTGATCTCGGGGCCGCGCATCGCGGTCGGATCGACCGCGACGCTTCCCGCAATGCGCCGCAATCCAGCCCGGCTGAGTTCGCCGACGCCGGCGTGCAGGTCGTCGCCTCGAAGCGACGGATCGCCGGACCCGACGAGCCACAGATTTCCGTCAAGCGACCCATCGGCGGCGACCGCGTTGCGGGCGGCGAAGATCGTATGATAGCGAAAATCCGCGCCGAGCACCGCCAGCGCGGTTGCCGCCACGATCAGTTTCTGAACGCTGGCGGGCGCGACCGCCGCAAGCGCACGGTCGGCGTAGATGGTTTGGCCGTCGGCACTATCGACCGCGAGGCTCCATCGTTGAGCGCCGGACAACGCCGGCGCGAACGCCGTTTGGAGCGCCTGGTGCAACCGGGCAACCTCGGCCGCGGTCCAGTCCGGGGGTGGAACTGCCGGTTTGACCGGCCGTAGCGGCGGCGCCGCGGCCCGCGCCAACGCCGGCGCGGAAACGCCGGAAACGCGCAATCGGCTCCAACCCCATCCGGCGACCACGACGACGACGCAGAGCAAGCCGAATGCGGCGAGCCGGCGTCTACGGCCGCGCCAGCGCCTCGATCTTCTCCTGGAGCTTCCGCTGATCTTCACGTAGTTCATCGATATCGCTTCGCATGCCGCGCACTTGCGCCGGAACCTTCGACGCTTCGCGAATGCGCATCGCCGCTTCCAGCGCGTCGCGCCTCGTCCGCCCGTCGAAAGCCGTTTGGGCCAACCGGTCGAGAGCCGGTAAGAGTCGCGCGTCACCCAACGATTCCGCCGCGCGCAAGGCGGCCAGCTGAACGTGAAACGTCGAATCGTCGAGGAGCTCCTCGAGGGCGGCCACGGCGCGCGTCCGCTCTTCCTCGACCAACTGCCCGATG
>JBAUZB010000088.1:0-1672 GCA_049585095.1 Candidatus Tumulicola sp. | reverse complement strand
ATGGTCGGGCTGACTGGATTCGAACCAGCGACCTCTTGACCCCCAGTCAAGCGCGCTAACCAAACTGCGCCACAGCCCGATCGATTTTTCCGGCGTCTAGCGACGGCTCGGCTTCCCTGAATCGACGGCGTCCTTGAGCGACTTACCCGCGACGAATGCCGGAACCTTTCGCGCGGCGATCGAAATCTTGTCACCGGTTTTTGGATTGCGCCCGTCGCGCGCTTTGCGTTCGCGCACGACGAAACTGCCGAACGGAGTCAGCGCGACACGCTCGCCTTTTTGCAGTGCAGTTTCGATTTCGTCAAACATTGCATCGACGACTTTATTCGCTTGACGTTTGGTGAGTTCGGCGCGATTGGCGATGGCGTCGATCAAATCGGCTTTCGTCACGGCAATCTCTCCCTATTTATCCAGCATTTCCGCTAAGGCGCGCAACCCCAGGACGTAGCTGAAAGCGCCGAAACCGGCAACGGATCCGCGGCACGCCCGCGAGGTCACATGGCGCCGGCGGAATTTCTCGCGTCCCGCAATGTTCGAAAGATGGACCTCGACGACCGGAATGCCGATCGCGGCAATGGCATCGGCGATCGCATACGAGTAGTGACTGTACGCGCCCGGATTGATCACCACTCCGTCGTAACCCACGCGCGCGGCGTGAAGCGCGTCGATAAGCTCGCCCTCACCGTTGTGCTGAGCGCACAGCACGTCGATGCCGAGATCGTTCGCAGCCGTCATGATCACCTGGTCGACGTCTGCAAGGGTCTCCGAGCCGTACACGTCGGGCTCGCGATTTCCCAGTAAGTTTAGATTGGGGCCGTGCAAAACGAGTACGCGCATTGAGGTCACTTCATTGGAGGAAAACCGCGCGCCTTCGTTTGAACGAGACGCGCTCATGCCCGATCTTCTTCTCGGCGCCGCGGCGGCCGGCTCTGGAGCCTCTATTGTTGCCGCCGTCACCACCGGCTTGGTTTCCGAGATTCAGCGCCGCCACGATCTTTCCCCGACGGCCAGCGCCGCCGTCGGCCGCCTGGTGACCGGCGCGGTGCTCTTCGGGGCGGGTTTGACCGGCCGCGAGCGGATTTCGCTGCAAATCTCGGGCGACGGCCCCATCGGAACGCTGGTTGCCGACGCCTGGCTGCTCGACGATCGCACGATCGGCGCTCGGGGCTACGCGCGAAACGGCCACGCCGAGTTGCCGGTCGACGCCCGCGGAAAATTCAACGTCGCCGGCATCGTGGGCGACGGCCTGCTTCAAGTGACGAAATCCTACGAAGTCGGGCAACCCTATGTGGGCATCGTGCCGCTGCAATCGGGCGAGATCGCTGAAGATCTGGCCGCATACCTCGCAAAATCCGAACAGATTCCCAGCGTCGTTGCGCTCGGCGTCTTGGCCAATCCGAGCGGGGTGATTGCCGCCGGCGGCGTTCTCGCGCAGGTTCTACCCGGCGCCGGCGACGCCGCAATCGTCCGGCTCGAGGACCGCGCTCGCGCCATGCCGCCGGTCACCAAGCTCATTTCCGAGCGCGCCGAAGCCGCCCATCTCCTGCGCGCGCTTTCGGGCGACGAACCTTTGCGTTCCGAACGCTCCATGGAGGTTCGCTTTGCGTGCCTGTGCACCAAACGCAAGGTCGAAGCGGTGCTCGCCGCGCTCGGTCGTCAGGAAGTCGAACGC
>JBAUZB010000087.1:0-10419 GCA_049585095.1 Candidatus Tumulicola sp. | reverse complement strand
TCGCTATGCTCCCTCCTCGCGCCTAGCCAATCACACCCGTGGTGCCCATGACGGCACTACACATCTGGGCGTTACAGGTCACTATGACCTGTAACGCCCAGATGCGACGTGATCTGGCCTGGCCGTTCTTCGATGAAGAACATCGTGCATTCGTTTCGCAGCTCGAGGGGTGGCTGAGCGAGGTTGAAGTCGCCGAGGACGAACGCGATGCCGATGCCGGTTGCCGCGCGTGGGTTCGGGCGCTGGCAGAGGGCGGAATTCTGCGGGCATGCGTTCCGGATTTCTTCGGTGGCTTGCGCGCTGCGCTCGACGTGCGCACGCTGTGCCTCGCCCGGGAAATGCTGGCGTATCACTCGGCGTTGGCCGACTTCGCTTTTGCGATGCAGGGGCTCGGGAGCGGACCGATCGTGCTGTTCGGCAGCGCCGAACTCCAGCGGCGCTACCTGCCCAGCGTCGCCGAGGGGCGTTCGATTGCGGCGTTCGCACTTTCCGAGCGCGAAGCCGGATCGGACGTCGCGTCCCTCGTAACGACGGCGACGCTCGACCGCGACGAGTACGTTCTAGAGGGCGAAAAAGCGTGGATTTCAAACGCCGGGTTAGCCGAGTTCTACGTCGTGTTCGCGCGTACCGGCGGCGCCGGCGCCCGGGGCATTTCGGCGTTTGTGGTGGACGCGGATACGCCGGGGCTATCGATTGCCGAACGCACCGAAACGATCTCGCCGCATCCTTTGGGAACGCTGCGGCTCGAAGCCGTGCGCGTGCCGGCGTCACATCGAATCGGCGCGGAAGGCGAGGGCTTCAAAGTCGCGATGGCGGTGCTCGACGTTTTCCGCAGCACCGTCGGCGCGGCGGCGCTGGGCTTTGCCCGCCGCGCGCTCGACGAGTCCGTGCGGCACGTCACCACGCGGAAGTTGTTCGGCGGGCCGCTGGCGGCGTTACAGCTGACGCAAGCGTCGATCGCGACGATGGCCACCGACATCGACGCCAGCGCCCTGCTGGTGTACCGTGCGGCGTGGACCAAGGACCGCGGGGCCGAGCGCGTGACGCGCGAAGCCGCGATGGCAAAATGGTTCGCGACCGAAGCGGCCGGGCGGGCGTGCGACCGTGCCGTGCAGCTCTTCGGCGGCCGCGGCGTGACGCACGGCGAGATTGCGGAGCGATTGTATCGCGACGTTCGAGCCTTGCGAATTTACGAAGGGGCGAGCGAAATTCAGCAGCTCGTCATCGCCAAACAGACGCTCGAGGAACGGCCGTGACGTATAGCGGGCACGCCGACACGTTCGCCGAGGACCGGCTTCCGCCGGCGGATGCAATGCCGGAACTGACGTTCGCGTTGCCCGAAACCCGCTATCCCGAAAAAATCAACGCCGCCGCGTGGCTGCTCGACCGCAACGTCGAGTCGGGCAACGGCGATCGCCGCTGCATTCTGGCACCCGGTCACGTTACCTGGAGCTACCGCGATCTGTTGCGCGCGGCCAATCGAATCGCCGCAGTATTGATTGAGGAGTACGGCCTCGTTTCGGGCAATCGCGTTTTGCTGCGGGCGGCGAACACGCCGATGCTGGTCGCGTGCTGGTTTGCCGTCTTGAAGGCCGGCGGCGTGGCAGTGACGACGATGCCGCTGTATCGTGCGGGCGAACTGCGCTTCATGATCGAGAAATCGCAGGTGAACCTCGCGCTGTGCGATCGCCGCCTGCACGAAGAGCTGTCGGCGGCGTGCGCTGGCCGCGAAGGTTTTCGCACCGCATACTTCGGATCCGATGATTCCGACTCGCTGGAAACGCGCATGGCGGCGCGCTCGGGCGAATTCGTCAACCTCGAAACGGCGGCGCAGGACGTGGCGCTGATTGCGTTCACGTCGGGGACGACGGGCACGCCGAAGGCGGCGATGCATTACCATCGCGATTTACCGGCAACCTGCGATACGTACGGGGCGCGAGTGCTGCAGCCGCGACGCGACGACTTATTCTGCGGCAGCGCTCCGCTGGCGTTCACGTTCGGCCTCGGCGGTCACGTGCTGTTTCCGTTCTTTGCGGGAGCGGCGACGTTGCTGCTGGAGAAAGGCGGCCCGGAGGAGCTGCTGCGCGGGGTCGCCGAGTACGGCGTCACGACGCTGTTCACCGCGCCGATTGCGTACCGGGCGATGTGCGGGGCGATCGAGCGGTACGACCTGTCCTCGCTGCGCAGTTGCGTTTCGGCCGGCGAGACGCTGCCGAAGCCGGTTTGGGAAGCGTGGCACGAGAAAACCGGCTTGAAAATTCTCGACGGCATCGGCAGCACGGAAATGCTCCACATCTTCGTTGGATCGCCCGAAAGCGACGTCCGGGCCGGCTCGACCGGCAGGGTCGTGCCGGGTTACGTCGCCGAAATTCACGACGACGACGGCCGCCGGGTTCCCAATGGCGCGGTTGGCCGGCTCGCGGTGAAAGGGCCGACCGGCTGCAAATATTTGGATGACGACCGCCAGCGCAGCTACGTGCAAAACGGGTGGAACTACCCCGGCGACGCGTACCGCATGGACGATGACGGGTACCTGTGGTACGTCGCGCGCACCGACGACATGATCGTGTCGGCCGGCTACAACATCTCCGGTCCGGAAGTCGAAGAAGCGCTCCTCGCGCACGCCGACGTCAAAGAAGTTGCGGTGGTTGCAAAGCCGCATCTTGAAAAAGAGACGCACATCGTCAAGGCGTTCGTGGTGCTCGAGGCCGGCGCGGCCGGCGACGCGACAAAGGCCGAAGAGTTGCAGGCGTTCTGCGTCGCGCGTATGGCACCGTTCAAGGCGCCGCGCGAAATCGAGTTCGTAGCGGAGCTTCCGCGCACGCAAACCGGCAAAGTCCAGCGATATAAGCTGCGCCTGAAAGCGGCCGCCGAACGCGAGGCCGGATCGAGCCGGATGTGACGGGCTAGGAGCGCAGCAGCAGCGGCAGCGCCGGCCGAAGGTCGACGCTGCGGTCGTTGGTTCCGGCGTCGAAGACCAGCTCCATGACGTAGCCGGATGCAGGGTAATACGAAACCAGACCGGCTGCCGATGCCGCGCGCGCCGCTTGCGACCGCACGTCGGTCGGCGACGGCATACCGATGCGCACGCCGGTGAGGCGAACCAACCCCGACGGATGGGTCATCGGCTCGCGTTGCTTTGCGCCGGGCGGCGTCGCGAAGTTCAGGTACAAAAACTCGGGTTCGGCCAAAGGCGTGGCCAACGCGATGCCGATCGACACTTGCGCCGGCAAGTACGGTGCGTGGTACGCCCAAGTTGGAAACGGCGGCGCGTCGCTCGGCTCGGGATCGAGAGGACGCAGCGCGATACCGAACGGACACGCGCCGTCTTGGCGGCGCAGCCACCGTTCCCACAATCGCGTGCGGCGTGCCGGCTCGCGGCGGGCTTCGTCGAGATCGGCGACCCAGAGCAACTCGAGATAGGCGTTGTGGAAGAAGAAACGGC
Source organism: Candidatus Tumulicola sp. (assembly GCA_049585095.1). GTDB lineage: Bacteria > Vulcanimicrobiota > Vulcanimicrobiia > Vulcanimicrobiales > Vulcanimicrobiaceae > Tumulicola. Next base: position 6,974 of record JBAUZB010000087.1, on the reverse strand, counting down.
GATTCGCGGTACCCTGTCCCGGATGCACGTTGGACGAGCCCTCGACGAAACCGGCACCCGTAAGGGCAGCGGCTTCGGGCGCACCGGCGCCGCAGCAAACGATCACGTGGTCCAGTTCGAGATTCACGGTAAAACGGCGGTGGCTTCGATTTCGACTTTCGCGCCTTCTTCCAGCAGATCGGAGACCTGCAGCAGCGACATTGCCGGATAATGCTCTCCCACGATCTCGCGATATCCGCGACCCAACGCGGCAAGCCCGGCGCGGTATTCGTCCTTGTCGACGACGTACCAGGTGAGGCGAAGCAAATGCTCCGGCTCGCCGCCCGCGGCACGCAAAACCGCAACGACGTTTCGCAGCGCCTGGAGTGCCTGCTCCACGAAATCGTCGGCGACCAGCCGGCCGTGCTGGTCCCAGCCGATCTGGCCCGAAATTGCCAAAAGACGGCCTTGCGCGATCACGCCGTTGGCATAGCCGCTGGGACGTGGCCAATCGGCGGGCTGAACCGTCTCACTCATGCATAATCTCCGGCAGACGTGCGGTCGAAGCCGGCGGATGCGCCGGCAATTTTCAAAACCAAGGTCGCGGCGGTCGCGATGCCGAGGTTCGCAACGAGGCCGTAGAGCGCGATGAAACCGGTCAGCGTGATGCCGAACGCGTGCACGGTAAAGTTTGGAGCGAATCCGGCCGCATAGGCCATGGCGCCGCTGGCAATCATGCCGGCCGCCCAACCGGCCAGCAACGCGCGCGGATGAAACCAGCGGGTCCACAGTCCGAGCACGAAGGCGGGGAAGATCTGCAGCATGAGGGCACCTCCGAGCAACTGAAAGTCGATATCGTAGGGAACCGGGACGAACACGATCAGGATCAAACCAAAGGCGCACATGGCCAGCGTGACGATGCGCGCGACCTGCGTTTCCACCGGCGCCCGTGCCGACGAAAACTCGCGAAACACGTTGCTTGCGAATAGGTTGGCCGCACCGATGCACATGATGGCCGCCGGCACCAGCGCGCCGATGACGATGGCCGCTCCGGCAATCCCGGCAAACCAATCCGGAAAGAAGCGCGCGAAGAGCAGCGGGACGATGCTGCTGGAAGCCGGTGCTGCCACCTTGATGCCCGCCGCCAAGGCGCAGTATCCGAGGAGCGCCAGCAAACCTAGAAGCAGCGAATAGATCGGAAGCAGCGCGGCGTTTCGGCGAATAACGCCTTTGTCGCGCGCTGCCAGCACGCTGGTAATCGAATGCGGATAGATGAAGAGCGAAAGCGCCGAGCCGAAGGCCATGGTCGCGTAGGTGAACTCCTGCGATGGCGAGAGCAAGAGCGACGTGGGCTTGGCCCGCGCCGCCAACGCCGTTGCCGACGCCGCGAACACGTGCGACCATCCGCCCAGGCGTGCCGGGATGATGACGACGGCCGCGACCACGGTCACGTAGATCAGCGTATCCTTGACGAAAGCGATCAGCGCCGGAGCGCGCAGGCCGCTGGTATACGTGTAAGCTGCCAGCACGGCGAAGGCGACGGTGAGCGCCGGCAAGCCGTTCTGCGCGGCGAAAACGCCGCCTTGCTGCGCGAATGCGACTTTCATGCCGACCAGTTGCAAGGCGATATACGGCATCGCCGCAACCACGCCGGTGAGGGCGACCGCCATCTCGAGGGCGCGGTCGCCGAAACGGTCGCGAACGAAATCGGCGGTGGTCACGTAACCCCGTTTGCGCGCGATGCCCCAAAACCGCACGAGCACGATCATGGCGATCGGATACGCGATGGTCGCATACGGAACCGCAAAGAATCCGAGGGCGCCGACGCCGTACACCAATGCCGGAACGGCGATAAACGTGTATGCGGTGTAGAGGTCGCCGCCGAGCAGAAACCACGTCACCACCGTGCCGAATCTGCGGCCGCCCAGGGCCCATTGTTCGAGATTGGCGAGATCCGGCCGTCCCCATCGTGCCGCCAGAAATCCGAGGATCGTAACGCCGAGCACCAAGCCCACCAGCACCGCGGCACCGCTAGACATCGTTGCGCTCGCGAGCCAGAAAAACGACGACTGCCAGCAACGCCGACGTCAGCGGCACCCACGCCAACTGATACCAGTAGAAGAACGGCAAACCGAATAGCGGCGGCGCGGCCCGATCGTACAGCGCGGGGAACAGCGTGCCGGCGAACGGCAAAATCAGAAGCGCGTACCACGCGCGCGAACGCTTCACGGTGACGTTCGACGTTTTGCGGACTTGCGGAGCCTACCTTTCGAGCGGCATCGAACGTTCGGCCCACATCGCGGTCACGGAAAATCCGCCTAAGAGGCTAGCCAGCACCATGCCGCCGATCGAGATCGCCGCGCCCACGATTTGGTGCACTTCGAGCCGCGAACCGAGCAGAAAAACTCCCGCAAAGCCGGCAACGATGGGCACTAAGAACCCGAACAGGCCGGCGCGCGCGGCACCGATTGCCGAGATGCCGTAGTTCCAAACGGGCCACGTGAGCACGATCGGAAACGTGACCGCGAACGCGAACGGTCCCCAAACCGCCCACCCCAAATGCGCCAGATGCGCGTGACCGATCCGCAGCAGGCCGGCGGGCAAAATCATCAGCATTCCGATGGCTAAGGTGACCGCTACCAGTGCGACCGGCGAATAACGGTTCATCAACCGCGCGGTTACCACGTTGTAAAACGCAAAGGAAACCGACGACAACAGCGTGAGGCCGTCGCCGATTCGAAACGTCGCCCGTCCGGCGAACGCGCCCTCGAAAACGGCGATGCCCAACAAGGCGATGCCGGCACCGATCCAGCGTACGCTGCGAATGCGCTCGAGACCCAGGAGCGCCACGATCACGATGGTAAAAATCGGCGCCGTGGCTCCGAGCAGCGACGATGCAAAGGCACTCGTGTTGGCCAAGCCGATGATCCAGAGGTATTGGTAGATGCCGTATCCACAGGCCGCGCAGGCAATCAAAAGCGGCAGGTCGCGACGCGCGATTGCGACTTTTTCGCCCATCGCGTAGACGAGTCCAAACGCGAGCGGCGTCATCGCCAGGAACCTTAGGGCGGTGAAGACCAGGGGGTCGAGACGCGCAATCGCGCCCTTGACGAGGACGACGTTGAGACCCCAGCACAGGACGACGTACAGCAAGCCGACGTAGACGAACGGACGCGAGCGCACGATGCGCCGCCGTTCGCGGTCGCGGCGCCGGGGAACCTGGTACGGTGCCGTCGTGCCGCCGTCAGCGTTCGGCTCGGTAGGAGCCGCGCGTTCGCAAGGCTAACTTGCACGAGCACTGCAAGAGTCTCCTATCGACGAAAGGACGTGCGATGTCAGTGACCCAGCAGCCTCCCTCGGATGCCCCTTTTGGGCTCCAGCCTAACGTCGCGGCGGGTTTGGCGTACCTCCTGGGCCTGATCGGTGGGATCGTCATGCTCGTCGGGGGCGGCACGAACAAATTCGTGAAGTGGGCCGCGGCTCAATCGATCGTGTTTTGGGGCGCTTATTTAATTGCATACGTCGTCGTGTTGCCGGTGTTGGCGTTCGTCCTTCACGCTTTCGTGCTATTTCTCTGGTATGCGCTCTGGCTTGTCGGAGTCATCGTGTGGATCTGGACGTTCGTAACGGCGTTTCAAGGAAAAGAGGTTCGGATTCCGGTTATTGCGGATCTGACGCAGAGCATCTTCAAATCGTCGCTCTGACCGCGCTCAGGGAGACCAGGCAGCGCGGTTTGCCGGAGAGACTTCGACCTGCGCCTGCCAAACGTTCGCCGGCATGGTCGCCCCGGTAGCGGCGTTTTCGTAGAGCACGTCGATTAACGTTCCGGGCGCGGCCCCCTTGGGTGCCGCGCCCGCGTCGTCTCCGGCCGCCGTACCGTCGCTCGGTACCGTTTCGTCCGCTTGGCCGGCGAGCGCCGCATACGGCGCCTCCCGCAGGGTGCGAAAGGTGAGTCGCTGCGACCGCGCGGCAAGCACGGCGCCGGTCGTGCTGGTTGCTTGTGCGGCCACGACCGCGTCGACGCGGCCCTCGGCGACGGAATCGTTTGGTTGTTCGGAAATGGTGCACCGCCCGTCAGGGCACGGGGACGGCGTGCCGGTCGCTTGGACGGCAAACGCAATCGTCGCGGTCCCTTTGAGCGCACATCCGCGGCCCACGCGCAACCGGCAGACGGCTGACGTCGCCGGCGGTATCGGATTGGGCGCGCGCGGATCGCCGCCGGCTTCGATGGCGCGTGCGATGGCATCGCGTGCGGCGGTCGTTGAAGCGGCCAACTCGTCGTGCACCGCGAGCAAGGCCTGGCGCCGCAGTACGGACTGTGCCAACGCGTGCACGCCGTGGAGCATCGTTTCCGCTATCGCGGCAAACAACGTGAGAGCGAAAAGCGAGCGCAGCAGCACGTCGCGGCTTCCTACGGCGCGCCGGTCGGGGCCGGAACCAGTCCCGGCGCACGGATCACCGTTCCGGGAGCCGGCGCGCGTTCGGCGAGGGTTGTGGTGAGGGCTTCGCTCTCCCGTGGCGGGTCGACCGTTGCAGCCTCAATCGTTATTCGCACCGCATCGCGCGGTAAGGACGAGGCTTCGATGGAGACGCGCGCGGCCAGCGGCAAACCGGTGGGCAGCGGCACGGTCGTCGCAATTGCCGTCGGCACGATGCTCGTCCCTTGGTACTTCAGCACGTCGAGTGCAATCGGCATTTCGCGTCGTACTTCGGATTGCAGCGCATCGCGAACCGGATCCGCACCGGCGGCATGTGCCGCGACGATCATCGCACTGAGTGCGGCACCCGCAACCGTCGCGACGACCGCTACGGCGATCGCGGTTTCGACGAGGGTGCTTCCTCGTTGGTTCGATCGCTTCGGCGCCTCCACCCCAGGCGCAGTGCCCCGGCCGCGCGAGTCACGAGACCGGGCGGCCGGATCCGCAAGAGCGGACGCTCGAAGGCGTAGGTGACCAACGTCGCCTGCGCGATGGTGACGGCGAAGGCGACTTCGGTGTAGCGAACTTGCCATCCGGGATCGTAGTGCGGATCCCCGACGTACTCCGGAACGTGTCGCGCAAACAACTCGCGCGCAATCATCTGATGGTAGAGGTAGAGATTATACGAGATTGCCGCGAGGAACCGCAGCGGCGGATTGTCGAGCAGGAGCTGCCACCACCGCGGACTCGCGAGAAACCCGAGGGCGACGATCGCAAATGCCGCACCTAACAACGGACGGCGGTCGATTTGCCAAACGCCGGCCCATTGGTCGTTCATGCGGTAGCGGTAGAGTGCGTCGAGGAGCATCGCCAGCCACGCCGTTCCCACGACCGCGACCGCGGGCGCGGCGAAGCGCCACGACGAACGCCGCCACCGCTCGCCATAGCGGGTGAAGACGTACGCGGCGATCATGCCGCAAGCGAACACGTCCAAATAGCCCGGCAGGTTTTCTTCGTAGCCGACGAAGAGCGTCGTATAGCAGCAGTGCGCGAAGGTGGCGCGCCAACCCCACGCGACGGCGATCATGGCGGCTGCGGTCAGCCAGGGGCGGCGCTTGAAACCCCACCACAGAAGCGGGAACACGCAGTAGAACTCCACTTCGACGGCGAGCGTCCAGAGAACGCCGTTGATCGTGCCGTAGCGATCCGGAAACCAGGTGTGCAAAAAGAACAGGTGCGACGTCACGTCGGCGATCGTGGATGCGCCGGGTTGCCGTTGCGCGTACCCGAATGCGTATGCGGCCGCGATCGAAAGCACGTAAGACGGCACGATCTTGATGAATCGCCGCCAGGCAAACGTGCCCCACGAGGGCTGCGGGCGGCCACCGAACGCGGCGCGCACGAACGGATAGACAATGACGAAACCGCTCAGGAAAAAAAAGAGGTGAACGCCGACGAAGCCGGTCTCAGGGACGAACTGCAGCCATTGTGCCGGTGCCGGGAGCCACGAAATTTCCCAAATGTGATACCAAAGGACGAGCAGCACCGCGATTCCGCGTAACCCGTCTAAGACGCCGAGTCGCCGTTCTTCGTGAATCGACCCGCTTGCGGCCATCGGCGACGAGCGTTCGACGGCCCCGCAGTCGCCCCCGGGACCCGGAGCGGCGCGCGCCGAACGGCCGGGCTCGCACCAATCGTTTTTCAATCGGAGCAGCGCAATGGCGATCGCAGTGTATCAGGGCGTGGAAGGGGCCTATTCGCAGTTGGCGATCGCCCAGTATCTGCGCGACGTGGGAGTCGAAGCCGGCACTTTGGGCGTTCCAACGTATCGCGAAATGGCGACGACCGTCGCCAGCTTACGCGCCGACGCCGGCATCGTGCCGATCGAAAACGCCATAGCCGGCAGCGTGCGCGAAGGCTACGATCTGATTGCGGAGTTCGATCTCGCGCCGTTGGCCGAAGTGCAATGGCGCACCGATCACCGGTTGCTCGGCGTCCACGGCGGGGAACTGCGCGACGTGCGTGAAGTGCTGGCGCACCCGCTCGTCATCGCCGAGTGTGGCCGCTTTCTGGCGGGCCTGGATCACGCTCGCGCCATCCCTTGCGAAGATACCGGTGTCGCGGCCCGCGAGGTTGCCCGCCGCGGCAATCCGGCAACCGCCGCACTGGCGTCGCCGGCTGCCGGTATCGCCTACGACCTGGTCGAGCTTGCCGGCAACTGCACCGACGATCCGCAAACGTATTCGCGCTTCCTCGTCGTCGGTTCGCCCCACATGCCGCCGGACAGTCCTTTGGCGGCGCGGCCCAAGCGGGAACGTCGCAAGACGGCGCTGATTTTCGCGGTTGAAGAGCGCGCCGGGGCGCTGGCCCGATGCCTCGAGATCTTCGGGCGCCGTAACATCAACGGCGACAAACTTGAGTCGAAACCACACCTGGGACACGGTACCGAGCGCATGTTTTACATGGAGTTCGCCGGCGATTGCGATGCCGCCGAGGTTGCCGCCGCGATCGCGGAGCTGAAGCAAGCGTGCACCACGGTGACGGTGTTGGGAAGCTATGACGCGCACGTCGGCGCAC
>JBAUZB010000086.1:0-4160 GCA_049585095.1 Candidatus Tumulicola sp. | reverse complement strand
CATCCGCCGATGCTGCCGGCATGATGCGGAATTGCCAGTGAGATACCGCACAGGAGGGCAAGTCCCAGTGCGGCGATTCCGACGATTTCGAGGTTCAGACGTGTCTTCGCCGTCGCCGATCGGCGCGCGCGTGCCATGGAAGGTATCGGTTCGTCGTCACACGAGGAGTTCATTTTGAGTTCGCCGACCGTCGTAGTTCTTCAGGGCGACCAGACCGGACAGGAGTTGCTGCTAGAGGCGCTGCGCGTACTCGATCGTTCGGTCATCGATTTGGAACTGACGTTCGCAAACTACGACCTCTCGCTCGAGAACCGTCGCGCAACGCAAAATCAAATCGTTCTCGACGCCGCCGAAGCCCTCAAGCAGCACGGCCTGGGACTCAAGGCCGCGACCGTTACGCCCGAACGCAGCGACGACGTCGGCTCGCCCAATCGCATTCTACGCGAACGTATCGACGGAAGAGTCATCGTGCGCACCGGTCGCCGCCTGCCGCGAGTCCGCCCCGTCGCCGGCATCCACGCACCGATCTCGGTGGTGCGCATGGCGGTCGGCGATGCGTACGGCGCGAAAGAATGGCGCGAAGGCGAGGGCAACGGCGAAACCGCGCATCGCACCGAAACGATCTCGCGCGCCGTCTGCCGCGACGTCGCCGAGTACGCCTTCGTCCACGCCCGCAAAATGGGAGCGACCGTATTCGGGGGGCCGAAGTTCACGGTGAGCCCGGTCTACGAAGGGCTGCTCAAAGAAGAGATGGATGCGGCCGCCCAGCGCCATCCCGACGTGCCCTACGATCCGCAGTTGATCGATGCGACCTACGCGCTCTTGCTCTCTACGGCCGGCGACAATCCGCTGGTCATCCCGGCGCTCAATCGCGACGGCGACTGTCTTTCGGATATGGTGATGCAACTCTTCGGCTCGGTCGCCGGCGCCGAGTCACTGGTGCTCGCCTTTCAGAGCTCGAGCGACGCCGCGCAGGGCGGAGCGATCGGTGGTTTCGCGCCGAGCGTCGTCTTGGCCGAAGCGCCGCACGGAACCGCGCCGCGACTGGCGGGCAAGAACGTCGCCAACCCGCTCGCCATGATTTTGGCGGCGGCCGCGATGCTGTCGTACGTCGATGACCGGCGCGCCGCCAACGCGTCGCGCGCGATCTACGAAGCCGCGCTGGAATCGCTCCACGCCGGAATCGCCACCGCAGACTTGGGCGGCCACGCAACCACCACCGAATTTACCGACGCCGTCATCCAAAGCGTGCGCCGCAAACTCGACGTCTGGTCGACGCTCTAACCTCCGGTAAACGCGCTTGCGCTAAACTTCCATCACCACCGGAATGACGACGGGGCGGCGTTTGGTGCGGGCGTAGATCGCTTTGGCGAGCCCGCTGCGGATGTGCTCCTTGACGGTGTTGACGTCGCGCATGCCTTCGACCGACACCTCTTGGATCATCGCGAGCGTTTGAGCGCGCAACTCTTCGAGCACGCCGCCGGCTTCCGGAAGATAGAACAGCCCCTTGGAAATTAAATCCGGCCCAGCCGTTACCCGCGCCTCTTCACTGTCGATCGCCACGACGACGACCATGATGCCGTCGTTCGAAAGCGCCTTGCGATCGCGCAGCACCGCTTCCCCGATGTCGCCGACCCCGGAGCCGTCGACGTACACGTGTCCGCCGTACGTTTTACCGATCTTGTCGCCGAACTCCGACGTAAACTGCAGCACGTCGCCGTTTTCCAACACGAAGACGTTGCCGCTTTCGACTCCGGTCTGCACGGCGAGGCGTCCGTGCTGCTTCAACATGCGATATTCGCCGTGAACCGGCACGAAGAACTCGGGCCGAATCAGGTTGAGCATGAGCAGCAGCTCCTCTTGCGAGCCGTGCCCCGACACGTGCGACCGTCCGTCGGTTCCGTGAATCACCGTCGCGCCGAGCTTCGCGAGGTTGTTGACGGTCTTATAGACGCCCTTTTCGTTGCCTGGAATCGGCGTCGCGCTGATGACGACGGTATCGCCGGGAACGATGTCGAGTTTCGGATGGTCGCGCACCGACATACGCGCGAGCCCGCTCATCGGTTCCCCCTGCGAACCGGTCGTGACGACGACCACGCGTTCGGGCGGAAAATTCCCGATTTCTTCGATCTTCACCACGGTGTCGGGGGGAATTCGCAGATGGCCGAGTTCGCTGGAAAAGTGCACGACGTTGAGCATCGACCGGCCGAGAAATGCGACTTTGCGGCCGAAGCGCACCGCATGATCGACCGCTTGTTGGATTCGCGGCACGTTGGATGCAAACGATGCAATCAGAATGCGCCCTTTGGCGCGCGAGAAGATCGCCGTGAAGGCTTCGCCCACGATGCGTTCGGAAAGCGTATGCCCCGGCCGTTCGGCGTTGGTGGAATCCGAAAGCATGCACAGCACGCCCTCGTCGCCGATTCGCGCGAGGCCGCCGAAATCGGCAGGCTTTCCGTCGATCGGCGTTTGATCGAATTTGAAATCGCCGGTATGGAAGATCGTGCCGACCGGCGTGCGTAACGCGAGCGCACACGCCCCGGCCACCGAATGGTTGACGTGAACGAACTCCGTCTCGATGGCGCCGTGGCGCACGCGGTCGCCTGGGCGCACTTGCACCAGCGTCATTTCGCCCAGTTTTTGCTCGCGCGACTTGGCTTTGATCAGGGCCAGGGAGAGCGGCGTACCGACGATCGGCGTCGCCGGAAACTCACGCAAGAAGTAGGGGATGCCGCCGATGTGGTCTTCGTGGCCGTGCGTGACCAACACCGCGCGCAGCTTGGCCGCCCGCTCGCGCACGTAGGTGAAATCGTTGATCACCACGTCGACGCCGTACATCTCGTCGTCGGGAAACATCAAGCCGCAATCGACCACCACGAGATCGTCGTTGGTCTCGACGACCGTCATGTTGCGGCCGATTTCGCCGCAACCGCCCAGGGGGATGACGCGGACGTACGGAGTGGCCGGAGGCGCCGGCACGACCAGGGAGTCGCGGTTCAAGCGTTCGTTTCCAACGGTATCCTAGTGGGCCGCGGTGCCGGCGTGAAGGCAGACGCGAGAGGTATCATGCGAGCGTTACTTGGGATCGTTCTGCTGCTCGTCTTCACCGCTGCGGCGGCGCAGCCCCTTGGGAAGGGTATTCCTTCGCCGCGTCCGTCCGTCACGGCAACGCCGCTTCCCGGCGAACTTTATTCACCGCGTGCAATCCGCCGCGCTCGATGGCTCATCCAAATGCGCATGCTGGAATTGCGCGAGGAGCGCCTCGAATGCGTGCGTCAAGCAATTCTGCGGCGTCTGCCGCCCGAGTTGGTTCCGACAGGCTCGCCCGTTCCCGAGGTGAAACAATCCGGCGCCGCGCGCACTAAAAAACCCCGTGGCGCGCTTCCATTTGAAAGCGAGGATTGTGGATGGGACTCGATGCAACCGGGGCGCCGAAAGCCAGCGGACTAAAGACCGCCCTCGATACCGTCATTGCCCCGAAAGAGGCGTTCGAGCAGCTCGCCGTGGCGCCGACGTGGGGCTGGGCGCTCCTGCTCGTGATCGTGATCTACGCGGTGGCGAGCTACCTTATGACTCCGGCATTGCTGCACGCGACGGTGGCCGACTGGCCGCGGCAAGTCGCCGAGAATCCCAAGCTCGCGCAGATGACCCCCGACCAGCAGCAGCAAGCCCTCAACATCGGAAAGGGCATCGTGCAATGGGCGTGGCTTTTCGCGCCCATCATCGCACTGCTCGCGATTTGCGTTCAGTCGGTGATCATGTGGATTTTCAAAGCGCTGGGAAAGGGCAACGCGCCGTTTCGCGCTCTGTGGGCGTCGGCGGTCAACATCCAGGTCCCGGCGTTAGGCGTGGGCGCGCTGATCACGGCGGTCATCGTCCTGGCCCGGGGCGCCGATAGCTTCAACTCGGCGGCCGAGATCCAGACGGCCATGCCGTCGTTGGGGCTGCTCGTTCCGGCCTCGGCGATCAAGCTGCACGCGTTTGCATCCTCGTTCAATCCGTTCACGCTCTGGGGTTGCGGCTTGACGATCGCGGCGATGGCCCTCGTCGCGCGACTCGAGCGCGCGTGGGCGTGGGCGACCGGTATCGTGTGGCTGCTGCTGGCGGCCTCCCTTATCGGTATATTGGCTCGCTAGCAGTCTTAACGATGTTTCGCTGGA
>JBAUZB010000085.1:0-18198 GCA_049585095.1 Candidatus Tumulicola sp. | reverse complement strand
CCGGCGCGCGTATCAGTTCCTGGCGGCGGCCGCCCAAGCGGTGTCGCGGCATCCCACGGTACTGCTCGTTCTGCCGCTCGCGGTATTTTTTCCGCTGCTCGACTCGCGCGGACTGTACGAGTACGGCGACGCGAATTTCCCACTCAACCCGTTTTGGATCGACTACCTCCTGCCGTGGAGCGGCGCAGCCTCTGCGGGTGCGGATAATACGTTCATCGGCGTACCCCGCCTCGTCTACCATCTCGGCATCAACGGGCTGATTGCGACGTTTCACAATTTGCAAGTCGCCCAGTGGCTGTGGTATTCGGCCATGTCTTCGGTGGGATTGATGGGCGCCTGGGCTCTGGCGCGCCGTCTTGGCGCGAGCGTCTATTCGGTGCCGCTCGCCGTTTTCTACACGTTCAACCTCTGGTCGTACGATCGCATCGCGCAGGGCCCGATCTATCTTTCATATCAGGCATTGCCGCTGGTCGTTTTTCTGCTGCTGCGCTACTTGGCGCGGCCGCGGCTGGCCGCCGCGCTGTACTTCGCGTGCTCGCTGTTGCTCGTCATTCCGGCCCTTCAAATTAGTTATTTGGCGGCACTGGTTTGTTTGGGGATTTCGATACGCGAGGTCGTGCTGCGAGGGTCGGCGGCCGTCCGCGACCTGGGGTGGCTCGCCGTCGCCGTCGTCGCGACCAACGCCTTTTACATTTTTTCCATGATTGCCGACATGTGGCTCAACGCCGGCGGCAACATCGCACTCGTGAACCAGCGCTTCGACGTGAGCATTTTCGAGCATTACGCCGCCAACGTCAGCGTACTCAACACGCTGCTGCTCCAGAGTTTTTACTATGCGTCGGCCGCCCGCCAGCTGCCGATCGTCGGCATTGGCTTGTGGCTGATTCCGTTGCTCTCGCTGGCGTTGTTGCTGCTCGCACGCCGGCCGACGCTGCGTTCGCGATTTTATTCCGGGCTGGCGCTGGCGCTGCTGGGCCTGTGGCTGGTCGACGGCATCGTGCTGGCGCCTGGAGTCTATAATTGGTTTCGCGCCTCGGTTCCCGGTTTACGTTCGTTCGTCGAACCGGATTACTTTTCGCCGCTCTACGTTCTGGGAACGTTCGTCATGCTCGCGACCGGCCTGCGCGTCGGCGCGCGCGCCTACGGAGTGCTGCCGAAGATCGCCGTCTGGATGATCGCGCTGAGCGGGATCGTGCCGTTTCTTCCGATCGGCGGAGCGGCGTCGGGAATGCCGCGCACGAATCAACCGCGGCAATACCGCGACTTCGCTCGCGAACGCGTTCAAGGCAACACGCTGTGGATACCGCCGGTTCGCGGCGTGCAGTACCGGTGGTCGCCGTATACCATCAACGGTTTCACGTCGCTCAACTCACCGTCGGATGCGATCGGGCCGACGATGGCCGAGTGGGTATCGCCGGGCACGGCACGCGTGCAGCAGCGCCTCGGCGATGCATTCGTGTCGGGACAAGTAAGAACCGTCGAGGCTCTGGCGCCGCTGCTCGGCGTCGGCACCGTCGCGATCGCCGCCGATTCGCTCGGCCAGCTCGGCGAATGGCCGAATCCCGAACTGGCGAGTCCGCTCAACACGCTTGCCGCGTTAAAGCGCGATGGATTCCTGTGGGCGCGTAAGGATTATAGAGATCTGGACGTCCACCTCATCACGGAGACGACGCAACCGCCTCTGCCGGAGGTCGGCGTTTACGACGAACCGATCGTTGCCGATGGGTTCGATTCGTTCATGTGGTGGACGGTGCTGTCGCAACGACGCGGCAGCCGGTACGTACCGATCGCTTCCGACCTCGCGCAGACGAGCGCCGGCTGGTTGGCGTTGCGAGCCCTGCAGCCGCTGCGAACACTCGTGGCGCCCCCGCTGCAGAGTCGAACGATCCGCCCGCGCGACTTCGACACGATCGGCAGCTGCGCGAACGGTGCAAAGCGTCGGCGAACCTCGCGGCCTCCGGCCCCGCTCTCGATTGTTACGCAACAGCAACCGCGCTGTCTGTCGCTGGCCTTGCGCAACGTTCCGCAGGTCGCGGCGCTGCAATTCGCCGTCGACGCCTGGCCGGCGAACGTCGTAAAACCGGAGTTGGCCTTCCGGCAAGACGGAAGTTTCCATTGGGTCGATCCAACGTTACCGGCGCAAGAAGTACCGCCCGGCACGCATTCCGCGAACCTCGTCCTCAAGATCCCGCCTTACAGCCGCGTTGCGTTTTCGGGAGTGCGCATGCGGTGGGCCGATCGCCGCGCGAGGCGACCGGTTCAAACCATTCCGCCGACATGCGTCGCGTCGCAGATCGCGTGGTCGGAACGCAATCCGCTATCGTATACGGTTCGGGGTGACCTGCGCGGTCGCTGCACCGTCGTGTTTCGCCAGTCGTTTGCGCCGGTGTGGACGCTCTTGCGCGAGAGCGGCCAGGCAAAGATTCTCGCCCACCTGCAAGTCGACGGCTTTGCAAACGCCTGGGTCATCGAAGCGTCGGGCCCGGTCGCCTTCCGCATCGTCAACCTCGCGCTCTTCGCGTACGCCGGCGGCATGGTCCTGACGGTAGCGTGCGTTCTCCTCGCGATCGGTTTGGGCGTTCGGTCGCGAGTGATGCGCGCGTCGCGCCGAGCGAGCCGAGTACCGTCACCCGCGTAGACCGCCGCCTGCGCGCGGCCGCTTACGGGCTGCTGGCGCTCGCCTGCGCCGTCTCGGTTTGGCCGCTGCTTGCGTCCCAAACGATCCCCGCGTTTCAGCAGGATTGGGCGTGGCCGCTCTCGCGGCCGCTCGCGTGGCAATGGCTGCGTGCGTTCGTGGGACTTTGGGACCCTCGATCGATGGGACAAGGAAACGCGCTTCCGTGGCAGACCTACGCCGTAGCCGTTCAGGTCGCCGTCGTAATGGTCTTCGGCGCGGCAACCGGCCTTGCAGCGTGGATCGGAGCACTGGAGTTTCTCGCGGCTTGCAGCTGCATCGCGATGCTCGACGCATTTGGCGTGCGCTCGTGGCCGGCACGGTTGGCGGCGGCACTCTTCTACGCGCTCGGCCCGGTGGCGTTTACGCGAATCGCCGCCGGCCATTTGGCCTACCTTCTCGCCTACGCCCTCCTACCGCTCGCAATCGCGCTCGGTCGTCGCACGATCGAACACCCGCGCATAATGAACGCGGTGGCGTTGGGCGTCGTGATCGGCATCTCGGGATGCCAAGTGCAATTTTTGGTCATTGCCTGGATCGCAGTGCTGCCGCTGACGTTGTTGGTGCCGCGCGAAGCGGGTTGGTGGCGCCGCTTGCTGGCCGCCGCCGGCATTGCGCTTGCCGTGCAGTTGCAGGCCTTGCTGCCGCTCGCGTTCGGGTCGACGCCGGCGTTGTACGCCGCTCAACCGGCGTTGCTCAGCTTTGAGTACAACAACAGTTCGCCGTTCGCATCGGCGCCGGTCATGCTCGGATATTTCACCCGGTACTACGAAACGCACGCGCTCGCCGGCGCCTTCGACGGCCTCTACGTCCTGCTCGCAGCCTCTATCGTCATCGCGATTGTGGCGGCGTGGCGGTCGGGGCTGTACGCGCTCGCGCTCGTCGTCGCCGGAACGGTGCTTACGGCCGGCTTGTACGGACCTTTCAGCTCGGTGCTGGCTTGGGCGTTCGAACATGCGGCATACTTCGCCGTGTTTCGCGACTTGCATTATTTTGCGGCGCTGACGGCAGCCGGCACCGCGCTGGCGCTCGGGCTTGCGTTGCAACGCTTGCCGAGCTTTTTCTCGCTCCCGTGCCTGGCACTGGTGGGATGGATCGTCGCACCGACGCTGGCCGGCGTCGAATTGCGCGAACTGCTGGTCTCGCCGGCGTACGTCGCCGACGTGCTTGCCGACATGCAGACTGCGGCAGCGAACGGCGCGGGACGCGTGTTGTGGCTCCCGGCCGAAGAGCCGATCGGTCCGCGCGGCGCAGCCAACCAAGGCCGCGACTTTACCGCGTACGGCCCGGCGGGGAATCCGTCGGTGAGCGACGACTATCAGAATCCGCAGCTGGCGTACGCGTTGGCGACGCTTCGCTCGGGGGCGCCCGATTGGAATGCGTTTGCTGCCATGAACGTGCGATACCTCGTCTTTCGCAACTACCTTCGATCCGATCGCATGCTCAACTTCGGTACCGGTTTTCCAATGGCGTTCCGCGGTCTGACCGACGCCGGCGTGGGGCAACTCTTGCAGCGTTCGCGGGGGCTGGTGCATCTCCGGCAAACCGCGCTCTCGACCGTATACGAACTGCCGAAGCATGCGGGATCGAGCTACGTCGCGCGCGGCAACGCGGGCGCGATGCTCTACTCGTCGCTGCACGCGGGAGAGGTCGCGCTCGCGTCTCCGGGATCCGGCGTCGTGCGTCTGCCCACGTCGCCGGAGAGCGCCGATCCGCGGCTCGGGTGGGTCGCCGGCACGCTGGGCTGGCGCTACGCTGCGTGGTTGCCCGACAGCGTCTATCCGTTCGTCTGGACGCTTTCGGCGGTTCCTCTCGCGCTCGATCTGCCGGCAGGCGCCTGCGTCCTCGCGGGCGCGCTGCCTCGCGGAGCGCGCGTGTCGCAACCCACCGGCGCGCAGATAGTACGCGGTACTTGGAGCCGCTACGCGATCGCCGCGCCGGCTGCCACGCTGTACCCGAATCGCGGCGACGTTTCCGCGGTCGTCGATCGCCGCTGCGACCGCCGTGCGGAATCGCCCGTAACTCTTCGCTCGGTTTACGTTTTTGCGGGCGGCTACGATGCGGGGTGGCGCGTGCTCGATGGCGGCCGGCTGGTCCCGCCGATGCTGGCCAACGGCTGGATGATGGCGTGGGATGCGGCCGACGCTTCCAAGCGGCGCGTGTACCTGCCGGCGATCTTCCAGCTCATTGGACTTCTGACGGCGTCGGTCGTCCTGGCGGCGGCCCTACTGCTGGCTCGTCGCGCCGACGTCCGGCGCTAAGTCGACCCAGGCGCCGCGGCGCTCGACCGACGCGCACGCCGCCTCGATGCAGCGCACCACGTCGAATCCGATGCGTCCCTCGACTCGCGCCGGCGTTCCCGCTTGAATGCTGCGGTGGAGGTCGTCGACGAGTTTTGCAAGCGGTTCGCGGCTATCCACCATCGGAATACGTACGTCGCCGAGACGATAGCTTACCATTTGCTGCGAAAGCGTTTCGCTGGTTGGGTTTCGCACGACGCCCTTATCGTAGATGCGCAGTTTTTCGGACGGGTCGACGTCGTCCCACACCGCCATGCGGCCGCTCGCGGAGAGCATCATGCGGCGCACCTTCACCGGCGATAGCCAGCTTAGGTGAACGTGAGCCACGCGACCGCTGCGATAGCGCATCAAGACGAACGCGACGTCCCACACCGGGGGATGGATGTACGCCATTCCGTGGCAGGAGATGGCTTGGGGAAGCTCGCCAAAAATGTGGTTGAGAATCGAGACGTCGTGCGGCGCCAAATCCCAAATAACGTTGGTCTGTTGGAAGAGACCAAGATTGACCCGCGACGATTCGGCATAGTAGACTTCGCCGAGATCGCCGGCGGCAAAGGCTTCACGCATCGCCTCGACGGCGCCCGCGTAGAGAAACGTGTGATCGGTGAAGAGTTTGACGCCGGCGCGCTCGGCCGATTGCACCAGCGTTCGTGCCTGCGACGTCTCTTCGGCAAGCGGTTTCTCCACCAGGACGTGTTTTCCGGCGGCGATCGCGCGACGCGCCATGTCGTAATGCAGCTTCGGCGGCGTCGCGATGGCCACTAAGTCTACCGACGGATCGTCGAGGGCTTCGTCGAGGTCGTCGCCGGCGCGACACGTAGGATACAGCCGCTGCATCCGCTCGCGGCGCCGCACGTCGACGTCGATTATCCAGGCGGCGTTCCAGTTGTTCGACGTCGCAAAATTTCGTAAGAGATTCGGGCCCCAATAGCCCAGGCCGATCAGCGCGACGTTGAGCGCCTTCACGCGTGCTGCATCGGTCGAACGGCCGCCGTGAGGGCGGCGACGACGTATTCGATCCGTTCCGCCGATAGTTCCGGAAACATCGGCAGCGACAGGATGCGTTCGGCGGCCGCTTCGGTCTTCGGGAAACGGCCCTTTGAAAGGCCGAGATCGCGATATGCCGGCTGCAGATGGATCGGAATCGGATAGTGAACTCCGGTATGCACGCCGTGCTGCGCGAGCCGTTCTTGAACGCCGTCGCGGTCGGCGACTTCGGTTACGTATAAATGATAGACGTGGCCGCCGTCGGACAGGCGCTTGGGTACCGGAAATCCGGCCGCCGACAACAGTTCGTCGTAATGCCGGGCATTATCGCGCCGGCGCACGTTCCACGCATCGATATACCGCAATTTAACGTCGAGCACCGCGGCTTGAATCGAGTCCAAACGGCAGTTGTCGCCTTTGATCAAATGCTCGTATTTCTTTTTCTGCCCGAGGTCACGCAAGAGCGCAAGACGTTCGCAGAGTTCCTCGTCGTCGGTGACGATCGCGCCGCCGTCGCCGTAGCAGCCCAAGTTCTTGCCGGGATAGAAACTGAAGCAGCCGACGTCGCCGATGCTGCCGGCGCGCTTTCCTTGCCACGTCGCTCCGTGCGCCTGGCTCGCGTCTTCAATCACGCGCAGTCCGTGGCGGCGCGCGACGTCCAGGATCGGTTGCATCGGAACCACCTGCCCGTAGAGGTGCACCGGCATCAACGCCCTGGTTCGCGGCGTGATCGCGGTTTCGATCGAATCGGCGTCGATGAGGTAATCGTCTCCCATGTCGACGAGCACCGGCACCGCGCCGACTGCCGAGACGGCGAGCGCCGACGCGATGAACGTGTTCGCCGGCACGACGACTTCGTCGCCGTCGCCGATGCCGATCGCTTCGAGCGCGAGCTTGAGGGCTGCCGTTCCGGATTCGACGCCGGTGCAATACCGCGTTCCGATGAAACGTGCGTAATTTTCCTCGAAGCGTCCGACCTGCGGACCCATGATGAAGCTGGCTTGCTCGAGCACGTCGTCGATCGCCGCGGAGATTTCCGGCTTGATCGATGCATACTGTGCTTTGAGATCGACGAATGGGACGTTCACTGCTGACGAAACTCCTAAGGAAGGGATGCGCGAGTGGGGCATGGGTGGGGTTCGGCGCTCCTTCGGGAACGCCGGCGTCCATCCATGCGCGACGCGAGCCGGTGCTACAATTACGACAGACTACGGTCGCGCCGGGATCGAAAACGGAGGCTTCACGGTTTAGAGCGAACGGTCCCGGCGCGCCGCGACCCGGCGACGCGTCGAGTGTTTTTCAACGGAGGAGAACGTGGCGTCCCCCAAATCGGTCCTGATCACGGGCGGAGCGGGCTTTATCGGCTCGCACCTCGTCGACGACCTCGTCGCGCGGGGCGATCGCGTGACGGTGTTCGACAACTTCTCGAGCGGTACGCGCGAGAATCTCGCCTCGGTTGTCGACGACGTGGAGATCCTCACCGGCGATATCCTCGACCGCGATGCCGTCGTCGCGGCAGCACGCGGCAAGGACGTCATCTCACACCAAGCCGCGCAGCTCGAAATCACGAAGTGCATGGAAGACCCGGTCGGCGATCTTCGCACGAATCTGATCGGAACGCTCAACGTACTCGAAGCCGCGCGTCAAGCCGGCGTCGAACGGATGATCAATGCCTCGTCGGCGTGCATCTACGGCCAGGCGGTTGTGCCGCCGACCGACGAGGACGCGCATCCCCACGATCCAAACTGGTCGTACGGCGCGAGCAAGCTCGCCGCGGAGAAGTACGCGCAAGTGTTTTCGAACGACTACGGTTTTCCCGCGTTCTCGCTGCGCTACGGCATCGTGTACGGTCCCCGCGAATGGTACGGACGCGTCTTGACGATTTTTCTCAAGCGCGCGCTCCAGGAACGGGCTCCGGTGGTCTTCGGCGACGGCAATCAACTCCGCGACTTCATCTTCGTGAATGACGTAGTGGCCGTGCATCGTGCCTGCCTCGAGACCGACTTGAAAGGGGCGCACTCGTTCAACGTCGGCACCGGCATTGCGACGTCGATTGCCCAGCTCGCAGAGCTCGTCTGCGACGTCACCGGGATCGCGGAAAAACCGGTTCGCGAGGAAGTGCAGCCGGGCGAACGCTCCGCTTTGGTGGACGGTCGAATGCGCTTACCGTCCGAACTCGCGGTCATGCACCTTTCGCCCTCGAAGACGGAGCGGCTCTTGGGAATTCGCCCTTCCACCCGGCTGCGCGAGGGAATCGCGCGTGAGTGGAGCTGGCTGCGCGACTATTCCGACCGCTGGAACGAGATGCATTACTAGTGGCCCGTAACGCCCAGGTGTGTGGCGGCGACTGATGCGCATCCTCATTTCGGCTGGAGGAACGGTCACCGCCCAGTCGCTGATCAAGGCATTGCGCGAAGACGGACGCGCTTCGTTCGTCGCCGTCGTCGACCTCGACGATCGCAATGCTACGAAGTTTTTCGTCGATGAGTTCGTTCGCGTTCCCCCGGCGGCCGATCCGGCCTTCGTGGGCGCGTGCTTGGACGCGGTGCGGGGCCTACGCATCGAGCTTTTCGTTCCGATCAT
The DNA here is from genome assembly GCA_049585095.1 of Candidatus Tumulicola sp. GTDB lineage: Bacteria > Vulcanimicrobiota > Vulcanimicrobiia > Vulcanimicrobiales > Vulcanimicrobiaceae > Tumulicola. The sequence continues at coordinate 9,654 of JBAUZB010000085.1, read as the reverse complement.
CGTGGAACGGGAGTTTTTGCCGTTGGAGGCCGCGCGCGCGCAATTCGAGGAGCTCGGTTGCCGCGTCGCGGTGCCGGCGCGCGACATCGTGCTCAACGCCGGCGACAAGCTGGCCTTCGCGAGTTTCTTGCAGCAGCTCGGGATCGAAACGCCGAGGACCGTCGAGTATGCGCCGGGCCTGGCCGGGGTACGCTTTCCCGCCTTTTTGAAGCCACGGCGCGGATCCGGGTCGGTCGGTACGCAGCGCGTCGAAAGCGAGGAAACGCTCCACGAGGCGGCGCGCGGTCGGGTCGACCTGATACTGCAAGAGGCCGTCGACGGAACCGAGTTCACCGTGGATTGCTTCGCGGCCGAACCCGGGCGCGTCGTCGCCGCCGTTCCGCGCGAGCGCATTGCCATCAAGGCCGGCGTTTCGGTGAAGGGGCGTACGTATCACCATTCGCAGATCGAAGCGATCGCCGCCGAGGTCGTTGCCAAGACCGGCATCGCCGGACCGGCCAACGTGCAAGGCATGTTGCGTGATGACGGAAGTTTTTCCATCATCGAAATGAATCCGCGCTTTTCCGGCACGCTCGCGCTCACGACTGCGGCCGGCATCAACTTTGCTAGCTTGCTGCTGGATCAGTTCGAAGGCAAACCGATTGCGGACTTGCGCGGGCGGCATCGCGCCGGCATTACGATGACGCGGTATTGGAGCGAAGCATTCGAATCGCCCGAAGGCGAACGATGGCTCGGAACCACGATGTCGCCGGTCGACGGCTAACGATTCGCGCGTGACGCGGCTGCTCTAGCACCGCTCTGCGATGCTAACGGTTCTCGTGCGACGCGGGTGCTCCCGCGAAGTCTCCGACTTTTTCGCAAAAGGCACGGATGCCGTTTTCCTTTGGTTGTTGCGAAAAAGCGGCGAAGCAGGAGCGACCTGGATGGGAGCGACGAGCGTCTTCGCGGGAGCACCCGTGTCACGCGCGAACCGTTCGTTCGAGTGTCTGCGCGGTAGCACCCGGTCGCACACAAACCGTTAGCTGGATTTCGCTAGCTCGATGATGCGAAATTCGCCGGGTTCGAGCGGAACGACCGCGCGCGATTCGAGCGGAAGACCGCGCAAAAGCCGCTCGAGCACGCCGAGCGATCCGCGGTGGCCGACGATGAAGACGTTGTGCGTCGCATTTGCCAACACCGCATCGGCAAACGGTCGCAGGCGACGGGATGCGTCGAGAAAACTTTCGCCGCCCGCCGGCCGGAACGTGACCGGATCGTGCCGTCGCTGCGCAACTGCGGCGGCGTCGTTGGCCTCGAGCCAGGCGATCGTTCGGCCTTCCCACGTGCCGAAGTCGACCTCCCGTAACGCCGCTTCACGGCGAAACGGCGTGCCGGGCGCAACGATTTCGAACGTCTCGACGCACCGGCGCATCGGACTGCAAAATCCGTGGTGAAACGCGATCTCGCTCAACGCGGCGTGCACGCGCTCGCTTTGCTCGCGACCGCGGGCATTTAACGACGGATCGCGGCGCGACAAGAATCCACCGGCAACGTTTCCGTCGGTCGCACCGTGTCGACACAAAACGATCGTCACGATTCGCACACTATTGTTACCGAAGGGAGGGAAGGCCTTCGCAGACGCCTAACGAGCCCGCGGATGTTCGCGGCCCTGGCCTCACGTCTTTCACGTTGGAATATTGCCTTCGGCATCTACGCGATCGTTTCGGTGGCGGCGCCGGCGGGACTCTTGTTTACGCCGGGTACGATCGGACATCACTGGTACCGGATCGTTCCTTCGGATCCTTCGGAGCGGCGCCGGCCGACAGCGATCCAGGCCCGTTCGTGGCAAGACTTCGATTTATGAGCGACGACAGCGTTAGTTTCACCATGGTGTCGTACAACCGGCGCGAACAAGTACGAGTTTTACTGGAGTCGGTGTATCGAGGCGATCTCGTCCCGGACGAGATCATCGTGGTCGATAATGCCTCGACCGACGGAACCGTGGAGATGCTGGCGCGCGACTTCCCGGGCGTTCGCGTCATCGCCAACCGCGAGAATCTCATGGCATCGCACGCCGTCAATCAGGGTGTCGCGGCGGCAAGCGGAGAGTTCGTGTACGCGACCGCCGACGACAACGTCATCGATCCGCACTGTCTTTCGGCGCTGCGCGACGTCTTGGCAAGCCGGCCCGACGCCGCACTCGTCGCGCCGGTCATGTATTTCTACGATGCGCCGGAACGCGTCTGGTTCGCCGGCTGCGAGGTAAGTATGCTTACCGGGCTTACCCGATTCTTCACCCAGGCACCCCGCGAGGCGTGCGTCGAAACGGCGTGCGCGCCGAATTGCTACATGATCCGGCGCAGCGTGCTGAGATCGATCGGCGGACAGGACGTCGTGACGTTTCCTTTCCACCATGAAGAGGCGGACTGGTCCTTTCGCGCGGCCAAGATTGGGTACAAGAGCTACGTTGCGCGCGAGGCTCGAGAGTGGCACCGCACTCCGGTTCCGCATCGCCGCCCGCTTATCGGCTCGGGCGATTTTTCGGTCGACGACCCCAATCGCGCATACTTTCACGCGCGCTCGCGTGCCCTGCTGGCGCGACGGCACGCCGGCGCATGGCAACGTGCCGCGTTCTTTACGCTGTTCTTTCCCCCCACGGTCGCTGCGTACGTCGCCATCTGTGCGTTCTCGAGCAGCGCGCACCTTCGCGCCTCGTGGGCGTTCCTCCGCGGCGCGTTTGCCGGCCTAACGATGCGGCTTCCCGCCGAACCGCCTCCGCTGCTTCCCTAAAGCGCGACCGTCACGGAAGCGAGGGCGCGCTAGTAGCTGCGGACGTTCTTGAGCCCGGCTGCTTTGAAACCGGCGGCAAGCTTGTCGGCATCGGCGCCCGCATCGGGATACACGATAACGGCGCGCCCGTCTTCGATCGCCTCGTTGAAGTTGTCGGCTTCGTCGTCGGGTATCGCGAGTCCCGAAAGATAGTTCTGCGACGCACCGCCTCGCGAGTCCAACGGCCCCAACGAGGAACCTCTGCCCATCGGTACGCCGGTTCCACCGGCGTCACCCATGATCCCCATGCCCTTCGTCATATCGTCCGAAAGGCTGTTCGATTCCATGTTTTCGGCGACGTCGACGAAGTCCAGCTCCGACGCGTCGTCGGCCGGCGTTGCTGCGGATGCGCTCCGAAGAACCTTCACTTTGCTCAAGTCGATCTGCTGGGCGCTCAGCGCCGCTTCGATCGCCGCCGGATCGCTTCCGGCGAAGATTCCTACGACCAAACCTTGTGACACGTAAGACTCCTAGCGTTTAAACGTACTAATAGCGTGACCAAGACGTTCGATGCCCACGTCGATCATCTCTTCCGAAGCGTTTGAAAAGTTCAAGCGCATGCCCTCGTGGACGTCGCGCCCCGGGTAGAAACTCACCCCCGGGACGAAAACGACTTTCTGTTCGGCCGAAACTCGCAGCAATGCCGTCGTGTCGATCCCCGGCACCGTGACCCAAAGAAACATCCCTCCCGAGGGAGGCACGAATTGCAGCCCCTCGGACGCGATACGGCGGAGCGCCTCGGCCATCACGTCCCGTCGTCGGCGGTAGGTTCGCGCGATCGTGGCAACGTGCGCGTCGAACGCGGCGCCGTCGCTCACGTACTCGTGGAAAACGTACTGGGCGAACGTTCCGCTGTGCAGATCGGCACCTTGTTTCGCGAGCACGATTTTCTCGCGAATCTCGTGATCGCGGATGACGAGCCAGGCGACGCGCATTCCCGGAGCCATGATTTTGCTTCCCGTGCCCGAGTACAGGATCGGTGCGGCGCTCTCATACGACACGAGCGAGGGAATATCGGCGCCTTCGAAGCGCAGTTCGCCGTAGGGATCGTCCTCGACGATCGGCACGTCGTAGCGCTCGCAGATGCGCACGATCGGCTCGCGACGCTCGCGCGAGAGCGTCCTGCCGGTGGGATTTTGGAAGTTCGGGACGAGATAGACCAACTTGGGAAATGGGTCGGCGCGGTCCAGAACCCGCTCGAGCGACTTGGGAATCATGCCGTTTTCGTCGGTATCGACGGTGAGGTATCGCGCCTGATACGCATCGAAGGCTTGAATGGCGCCCAAGTACGAAGGATTCTCCAGCACGACGTGATCGCCGGGATCGAGAAAAATTTTTCCGACCAAGTCGAGGCCTTGCTGGGAGCCGTTCACGATGGTCACTTCTTCGGCTTCGAATATCCGGGTAGTTCGGCGCGTGAGGCGTTCGGCGACCCAGCACCGCATCTCCGAAAGACCTTCGGTCACGCTGTACTGCAGCGCGGCTGCTCCCCGTAGCTCCATGACGCGGCGCGCGGCTTCCGCGATGCCGCTCGTGGGAAAGAGTTCGGGCGCGGGCAAGCCGCCGCCGAACGAAATGATGTCGGGTTGTTGGGTGACCTTGAGCATCTCGCGGATGGTGGACGCGCGGAGGTGCGCGGTTCGTTCGGCGAACTTCGCCGCCCGGGAGACGGTCGTCATCCCGCGTCTTTAGGCGGCCGGCATCGGGGGTCCGCTCAACGGCGGTCGCGAGCGCGGAACGGCAACGCTCGGGCCGCCCGCCGGCACGCCCGTAAACGCCAAGATGGCGGCGCCCATTCCGATCAAGAAGACGAACACGGTCACCAAAATGCCGATCACCGGAACGAGCTCGGCGGCCGTCACGAGTATCAGCCCGGCGAGTAGCGCCACCAACGGCGCGGGCGTCGTCGCGGGTTTGATCAACTCGCATAAGCGGCGCCCGACCAGCAACGCGAGCGCGGCTTTGCCGAGGAACACGGCGCCGACGATGGCGACCGCCTCTAAAGCGATGAACGGAATCAGCAGGATCGTGCAGAGTAACAGAACCGCAAGCGGTAAGACCGCAACCCACCCGAGAAGCCCGACGGCGGCGCAGAGCCCCGGATGGCGCTCGAGCCGGTCGAGCGCGATGCGCGTTCGCAGCGGGAAAACCAGGAAGAACAGCATGACGATCAGCCCCGAGGCAATGTGCCACAGGGTACGGTAGTCGGCCGTCGCGGGGGCGCGATCCGGTGGTGAGGACCACGGAACGACGGCGCTGACGACGTCGCCGCCGACGGTGTTGACCTGTCCGGTGATCGTTGCGCCGGGCCGCTCGTAGATATCGCCGCCGATGACGTCGACGTTTCCGTCGACCACCCCGGCAATGGTGGCATCGCCGGCGATCACCGTGAGATCGCCTTTGACGGTCTGCCCGGGTTCGACCATCACGGAGCCGATATAGGTACCGCCGTGGTAGATGCTCGGCACGCTTGCCAGCGCAGGCGCCGCGAGTACGGCGCAACCGGTGAGAATGAGTGCTGCGACGACCGCAAGCCGAACCTTCATAGTGCCTCCGCGGGGACGGTGAGGTATGCGGTCAGTCGCGGCCGTACGCTGCGATAAAAAACGAAGACGGCGGCGAACAGCAGCGCGTCGACCGCCAGAACGCTCACGACGATCGATAACGCCAGCGGCGCGACCGGCCATAACGCGTGCGTTCCCTGGCCGAGCGCCGCAACCAATCCGTGCGCGAGACGCGCAAACATGCTCGCGTCCATCGGGGCGTTCGGACGAGCCAGCACCACGGCCGCAACGGTGACGATCCAGGCGGCGACGAGGTAGAACGCTCCGAGCGGAAGGAGCGTTTTCCGCGGCGGTTGCGGCGCCGGCAGCGAACCCAGACAACCGACGACGCGCGCGGCGAAATCTTCGGCCAGGTCGGACGGACGCGCGGTCATCAGCAGTGCGTCGACGACTCGCAACCGGCGATGAAGGATTTCGCAGGCGGTGCAGCCGCGCAAGTGGTCGGCCACCGCTTTGGCGCGCGCCGGCTGCAACGTCGCCTCGACGAATGCGTCGAGCGACGCTTCACACGAGGAGCAGCGCACGCGGCCCTCCTCGCGTCGCGGCCGCCGCAACTGCCGGCGCCCGCTCGTCGATTTCGTGCATTTTTTTCGCGAGCGCGATCTTGCCGCGGTGAATCAGCGTTTTTACGTTACCGAGCGACAGCCCCAGCGTGCTCGCGATCGTGTGATATTCCATGTTGTCGAAGTAACGCAGCGCCAGGACCGTTCGCGTGCGTTCCGGCAGCTCGGCCAGCGCCGTCCGCAGTTGGCGCTCGGCCTCCTCGCGCAGCACGCCTCCAGCCGGGTCGGCGTCGCGCGAGAGATCCGGCAAGGAGTTCTCAAAGGTTTGATCCTCGGCCAGCGGTTGCGCCGCCGGCCGGCGCAGCGATCGGCTCAAGTGCGTGCGGATGACGTTTCTGGCGATTTGGTAGATCCAGGTCGAGAACTTACCGAGCTGCGGATTGAACGTTCCCAAATGCGAATACGCGCGCAGGAACGTTTCCTGCGAAAGATCGGCAACGTCCGACCGGTCGCGCAGGCTCGCGCCGATGAAGTTTGCAATTCCGCGCTTGTAGCGCTCGACCAGCACCCCGAAAAGCTCCTTCTCCCCCTCGCGCACGCGTGAGATCAACTCTTCATCCGTCAAAGGCAGGCGTCTCTAGCGGGGGATACCCGGCGGGATCGCGCTTTGTTACGCGTGGTCCGGCCTCACGCGAGCAGCCCCAGCGCCCGTGCCGTCGGATTGGATGCGTCCTTGGCCGAGAGCATGACGCCGGCCGCCGGCGCCGGCCAGCCGATGGCCAGGTCGGGGTCGTCCCAGCGCACGCCGAACTCGGTCGAAGGATCGTAGAGCGCGCTTTGTTTGTAAAGGAAGAGCACGTCGTCGGAGAGCGCGAGGAACCCATGCAGGCAACCGGCGGGAACGTAGACTTGCCGGTGTTCGCCGGCACGCAGCGTGACCCCGTACCATTGGCCTCGCGTGGGACTGTCCGGGCGAACGTCCGCGATCACGTCGTAGGCCTCCCCGGCGAGTACGCCGACGAGTTTGCTCATGCGCCGATCCGCGTGCAGACCGCGCAAGACGTTGCGATGTGAAAACGACACGTTGTCCTGCACGAATTCGTCGGCGATTCCGGCGGCCCGATACCGCGCGGTGGAAAATGCCTCTTTGAAATACCCTCGGCGGTCGGCGAATACGGGCACCGAGAGCAGCATCGCGCCGGCAAGCGGAAGGTGCTCGACGTGCATGGCGAGCCGGTTCAAGAGGCGCCGCGGGGGGCCTTCCGTCAGCCTCTGCCGGGGGCTTTCACGAAAAGGGATTCGGGTTGTCCTTCCTCGTAGGGCGCGATGACATGGCCACCGTCTCGGGGTTGATCGACCGCGGAATTGCGCGTCTTCAGGGCAACATCATGGTGCGCCAAGGCGCCCTGGTCTTCGCCGCGACGATGGTCCTCAATTTGGGCGGCTTTGCGTTTCACGCGGTGGCGAGCCGGCGCATCGGCGTCGCCGACTACGGCGTTTTATACGCACTGATCTCGATGAGCACGATTTTGGCCGTTCCGGCCAACTTGTCGGCGCCGGTGATCGCGCGCCTCGCCGCCGAGTTTGGGGTCTTGCACGACAGCCGGCATATACGGCGCTTAGTGCTCGACGTCGTGCGATTTTTCGGGCTGTTGGGACTTGCCTATCTGATCGTTTCGGCGTTCGTCATGCGCCCGGCCGGGTCGTTCCTGCACGCCCCCATTTGGCCCGCGCCGTTGGTCGCGTTGATCGGCGCGACGCTGCTTCTCAGCCTCGTGCTGCGGGCGATCGCGCAAGGAACCCAGGATTTTGCCGGCTTCGCGCGCTCCTGCGTGGCCGACGGCGTCGCGAAGGTCGCCGGCGTCGTGCTGTTCACGACCTTCGGTCTGGCGCTGTTTGGCGGGATCCTCGGCTTCTTCTGCGGCGCGCTCGGCGGCGCGGCGGCGATGGCGATGACGCTCTTCGCCCGCTATCGCTCGGTCGACGACTGCACCATCCGATATGATTGGCGGCGAATTGCACTCAGCGGCGTCGGATCGGCGGCGATCACGCTGGCCGGCGCACTGATCGGCTCGGCCGACGTGATTCTGGTCAAACACTTCTTCGATCCCGAGCAAGCCGGCATTTACTCGGCGGCATCGCTGGCCGGGAAGGTGTTGCTGTACTTCGTCGGATTCGTTCCGACGATTTTGTTGCCGCAAGCCACCGAGCGTCACGTGCGTGGCGAGCGAACGCGCTACGCGCTGGCGATGTGCGTTGGAATCTTGCTTGCGGTTTCGGTCGTCGGCCTGATCGCGCTCAAATTCTTCGGCATCGTGTTGCTGCACGCACTGGTCGGGCACGCGTTCGACGGCGCCGAACCTTTGCTGTTGCCGTACAGCGTCGCGATGATGTTCTTGGCGCTGAGCAGCGTGCTCGGTGCCTACGGCATCGCTACCCATCGAGTCGCGTTTGCCGCACCGTTGCTCGTGGGCGTCGTCGCGACGCTGTCGGGCATCGCCTACGCGCATGCGTCGCTCGAGCAGGTCGTTCGCGTCGTCGCCGCCGGCAACGCCGTCACGGCGATTGCGGTGGCGGTCGCGCTGGCGTGGCAGGCGCTGGTTCCAAAGCGCGGCGCGGCGGCGGCGTGATTCGCGCGCTGCTGATCGGCGGATCGGGTCAACTGGGTACCGAGATTCGCCGGCGCTGGACCGGCTGCGACGTTATCGCGCCGCCGCACGGCGACCTCGACTTGGAGGACTCCGGCGCCCTGGCGGACGCTGTCGAAAGCGCCGCGCCCAACGTAGTCGTCAACTGCGCGGCGTTTCATAACGTCGACCGGTGCGAAGCCGAGCCCGAACGGGCCCTGGCCGTCAACGCGCTGGCGGTCGGGCGGGCTGCCCGGTTATGCGGCGAACGCGACGTCGGCTTCGTCACCGTGAGCAGCGACTACGTCTTTGACGGGGCATCGCGACGAGCGTATTGCGAAGACGATCCGGTTCATCCAATTTCCGCGTACGGCATTTCCAAGCTGGCCGGTGAGCTGCTGGCAGAGTCGGCCGGATCGCGTGCGTTGGTGGTGCGCACGTGCGGCGTTTACGGCCTGCGGCCGTCGGCGAACAAGGGATACACCTTCGTCGACCGAGTCATCAATCAAGCGCGTGCCCGGGAGCCGTTACGCATCGTCAACGACGTATGGGCGTCCCCGACGTTCGCCGGTCACTTGGCGCTGGCGCTGCGCGTGCTGCTGGATGCCGGCGCATCCGGTCTGTATCACGCGGCCAACGCCGGGCCGGTGACGTGGTACGACTTTGCGAAGGAGGCGCTGGCGCAGGCTGGGATCGACTACGACGTCGAGCCGATCTCGGCGCGCGATTGGAAAATGGCCGCGCGGCGGCCCGCGTTTTCGGCGTTGGACAGCCCCAAGCTGCGAGGCCTTGGATTCGAAATGCCCTCGTGGCGTGAAGGCATCGCCGCCTATCTCGAGGCGTTGCGGGATCCGGCGGTTTCCCCGCCGAGCAAGGCGGTCCACCGCCCCTGAGATAACATAAACGCGTGGAATTACGAATCGACGGCGCCGCCGTCGACCGCTGCCGTTCGCTGGCATCCGCCATCGCCGCGCCGGTACAGGAGTTCATCGCGGCCCATTCGACCGTTTCGGTCGAGCGCGCGGTTCTGCGGCTACTCGGGGTCGACGGCGTCGGCGCCGACGACGTTCCAATCCCAAATCTGATCGTCGATTCCTTGCCGCTGCCGGTACGCCGGCGCGGCGCGGCACTGGCTTTCGGGAAGGCGCTTGC
>JBAUZB010000084.1:0-14455 GCA_049585095.1 Candidatus Tumulicola sp. | reverse complement strand
GAAAGCAGGGCTAAGTGATCCGGCGGTTCCGAATGGAAGGGCCGTCGCTTATCGGATAAAAGCTACTCCGGGGATAACAGGCTTATCTCCCCCAAGAGTCCACATCGACGGGGAGGTTTGGCACCTCGATGTCGGATCGTCGCATCCTGGGGCCGCAGTAGGTCCCAAGGGTTGGGCTGTTCGCCCATTAAAGCGGTACGCGATCTGGGTTCAGAACGTCGTGAGACAGTTCGGTCCCTATCCGCTGTGGGCGTAGGAGATTTGAGGAGTTTGGACCCTAGTACGAGAGGACCGGGTCGAACGAACCTCTGGTGAACCGGTTGTTCCGCCAGGAGCATAGCCGGGTAGCTACGTTCGGATCAGATAAACGCTGAAAGCATATAAGCGTGAAACTGACTCCAAGATGAGATCTCAATCCCGTAAGGGTGAAGAGTCGTGGTAGACCACCACGTTGATAGGCCGGAGGTAGAAGCATCGTAAGGTGTGGAGCTGACCGGTACTAATCGCTCGGAAATTTTGATTAAACTACGCACCGCTTATCACGCGTCGCGGCACTTGGAAGTTCTTCTCTGTACAGCTTTCGGCCCAAAACGGCGGCGCCGTTTCGGGTATCCGAGAATTTCCCGGCGCGATCGGCTGGAGCTCCGGCTCGCCATCGCGACGGGGATCACGTTTGGGCCTCGGCGACTCGCGTCGTCGGGGGAGCCCCAACAAGTTTCTGGCGTCCATGGCGGCGGGGACCCACCCGTTCCCATCCCGAACACGGCAGTTAAGCCCGCCAGCGCCGATGATAGTCGGACCGCAGGGTCCCTCGAAAGTAGGTCGGCGCCAGATTATGACAAAGAAGCCCGTCGCCGGTCAAACGCGACGGGCTTTTTTATGAAGGACGTTCCCATGCGTTGCAGTTCCATCGGCCGGTGCGCGGCAATCCTCGCCGCGTTTGTTGCGACGCTGATTTTCTGCGGCGTCCCTTGGGCGCAGGCGCAAACTCCCACGACCGTTGCGGCCAACGAACAGACCGTCAGCATCGTCGTTCTTCAGGCCGAAAAGCTGAGCGGAAGCGGCCAAACCAAAGCGGCGGTCGACTTGTTGAACGGCTACCTGGCGCAGCACTCCTCCGACGTTCGAGCGCTGGTCGACCGCGGTGACGCCTACGAGACGCTGGGAGATCAGCGGTCGGCGATCGCGGACTACACGGCCGCGCTCGCGGTAAATCCGGTGTACGCCTACGCGTATGCGTCGCGGTGCCAGTCGCGCTGGGAAATCGACCAGAACGATCTGGCGTTGGCGGACTGTAACAAGGCAATCGAGCTGAGTCCGGATATGGGCTACGCCTTCCGCCAACGCGCGCTGGTCGAAATCGATTTGAACGATCTTACGTCCGCTTTGCACGACGCCGACCGCGCCGTCGCCCTCAGTCCAAACGATGCCTACGGTCTCGCGACGCGCTGTCACGTGTACGTCGCCTCCGGTAACAGCGAAGCGGCCGTGAAGGATTGCACTGCGGCGATCGGCATGAACGATCGGATGAATACGCCGTATTTTTATCGCGGCCGCGCGGAGATCATCGCCAAGGATTGGGCTGCGGCGATCGCCGATTTTTCGACGGTCCTGCGAAACGATCCAAACGAGATGGGCGCTTACTACTGGCGCGCGACGGCGCGCTCAAATGCGGCCGCCTATGCCGTCGCGCTCGACGACGTCGACCGGTATTTGGCGGTGCATCCCGACGACGGTGACGCGCACCTGTTGCGCGCCCGCATCGAGCTGGGATTGGGAAATCGACCCGCCGCGAAAGCTTCTGCCACCGACGCGCTGCGGCACTATCGCATCGACAACGACGAAGCCGGTGCGGCCAAGGCGCAGGCGATGCTCGACGAACTGTCCGGCTAAATCACCGCTGGTTCGGGCGAACGCGATACACCACGCCGGCGGCGTCATCGCCGACGAAGAGGCTGCCTTGCGTTCCGACGGCGAGTCCGGTAGGGCGGCCGACGCGCTCGCCCGTCGTTTCGAACCCGCCGACGAAGACGTGCCATTGCGCGCGCGGATCGTTCCAGTCGACGGGCGTCGCCGGACGGCCGTTGCGCATGGCTACCGAAACGACTTGCGGAACGGCCGCGTGGCCTCCGGCCGGATTGCGGTGCCACGAACCGTGGGCGGCGGCGAACAGCGCACCGCGATAAGCTGACGGAAAGGCAAAGGCTCCGGCCGGTTTTTCCGGATAGAAGACGGCGCCGATGATCGTGGAGTACGCCGGCAGCACGAGGAGCGGCGCAACGGTGGCGGCACAATCCGCTCCGGTCACGTAGGCCCGGTGATTCTCTTCGCATTGCGGCCATCCGTAATCGGCGACGCCCCCGTGCAACGTCACGTCGTCGAGAAACTCGTATGGATGCCCGAACGCCAGCGCGTCCTGGCCGGCATCGCCGGCCCAAAGGGCGCCGGTTTCGGGCGCAATCGCCAACGCGATCGCGTTGCGAATTCGGGTCGCACGCTTGAGCGGACGATCGCCGTCGCCGTTCATTTGAAAAATCGAGGCGCGCGTCGGGTCGGTCTCGGTGCACGCATTGCACGACGATCCGACGGCGACGTAGAGAACGCCGGCGGGATCGGAGAATGCGACCGAGGTGGTGGAGTGGATGTCGCCGTCGCTGTTCGGCGCCACCGGGCCGGTGCGAACGCTCGCGATCTTTCGTAGCGGCCCGGCAGTGCGCCGGCCGGCATCGTAGGCGGTCACATACACCGCATGCTCGGTGCCGATGAAAATCTCGCGGCGACGTGCGGAAAATGCGACGCCCGAGGCGAGGTCGTCGGGGACGGCGGCAAAGACTTGTGGCCGGCCGGGCGTCGGCGCTTCGGCATTCGGCAGGAGATACACGTCGCGGCCGTTGGTTGCGACCAGCAGATCGCCGTCGGGGAGCGCGGCCAGCTCGCGCGCTCCGGAAACCGGCGCAATCGTATGAATGCTGAAACCCGCGGGGACCGTCGGCCCCGGCGTCGCGGCGGCGCCGGTCAACGCGAGCGCGGCAAAAACGGCGGCGCAGAGGCCGGCAAGCATCAGGTTACGTCGCATGGCTCGATTCGTGTTCCCGAGACGAATCGTACCCGCCTGGAGTAAGAAACTACGCCTTCGAAGCGGTGAAGGCGTAGTTTAGCCGATAGCGGGAAGACGGGTGAAAGGTGTTAGCGGCCAGGCGGTTGCGGCTGAACCTGCTGCGGCTGCATCGGCGGCTGCCCTTGCATTTGCGGCTGCGGCTGCCCTTGCTCTTGCATGTGGTGCTGGCGGCGCCGGGCCTTGAGCGCTTCGATGTTCTGGTGAAGCTGCGCTTGCTGCTGCGGATTGAGAACGCCGAAGATTTGTTCGCCGAGAGCGCGGACGCCGGCGTGGTCGCGCGGGCTACCGGCCGGGTGTTGCGCCGCGAACTGGTCGAGTAAGCGTTGAACCTGCTGCTGCTGCTGGGTTGACAGATTGATGCCGTTGAGCTGCTTGGTCCAGCGCCGGTATATCGAAGCCGACTGGTCGCCGCGCTGGCCTTGCGTCTGAGGCGGCGGCGGTTGCTGCTGCACTTCTTGGGCCGATACGGCGCCCGGCAGCAAAAGGGCCGCAAGCAAGACGGCCAAACTAGCGATTTTCATGGGTTTATGATACCCTCCGCCGCCGGGCAGGGCCTGAAGGACGCATTAAGAAGGGCGACGTCCTCGCTTGGTTACCCGGCGAGCTCGAGGGTGCGGGCGGCCCGAGCAACGATCTCGAGCTTGGTGCCGCCCGGGTCTTCAAAGAACACCGCCGGATATTCTTCGAAGTCGGCACTGCGTTCGACGTTGCGCGCGCCGATGGCCGGCAAGAGCGCTTCGACTTCCATCAGGCGGATCCGATCCAGGCGAAAGGCGATCCGCGTGGCGCTCGCCACGTGGTCGCGGCGTTCGATGAATCCAACGAAGAACGTCGCACGGTCCCCGTGCGGCTCTTCGAAGAATTCGATTGCATTGTAACGATGGTCCGCCGATGCCTGATGCCAATCGCCGGCGTCGTCGACGTACGAATAGCGCTTGAGCGGAAGCCCGAGCTCGGGCATGAGGGCATCGTAGAAAGATTCGACTGCCGCAAGCGAGGCTACGCGGCAGTCGACGTGATCGTATCCGGCAAAAGCGGGCACCCGTAACCGCCTACGGTTTGATCGCGATCGCCTTTACGGCATCGGATGCGTGCGCTTCGAAACGCTTGAAGTTCTCGAAAAACAGCGCCGCGAGCTTCTTGGCCTGCACGTCGTACGCGGCTTTGTCGGGCCACGCGCGGCGCGGATCGAGTACCTCGTCGGGCACGTCCGGCACGTGCTTGGGAATTCGAAGTCCGAAGAATGGCTCGGCCTCGAACTCGGGAGCGATGCGTCCTTCGATGGCGGCATTGACCATCGCACGCGTGTGAGCGATCGACATGCGGTGGCCGGTTCCGTAGGCGCCGCCGGTCCAGCCGGTGTTCACCAGCCAGCACTCGACGCGGTGTTCGTCGATCTTCTTGCCCAGCAGGCGCGCGTACGTGGTCGGGTGATGCACCATGAACGGTGCGCCGAAGCAGGTCGAGAAGGTGGCTTGCGGCTCGGTAACGCCGCGCTCGGTTCCCGCCAGCTTGGCCGTGTATCCCGACAGAAAGTGATACATCGCTTGTTCCGGCGTGAGCTTGGCAATCGGCGGCAACACGCCGAAGGCGTCGGCGGTCAGCATGACGATGGTGTTCGGGTGACCGGCTTGACTTCCGGGTACGACGTTGGGAATAAACTCCAGCGGGTACGCGGCGCGGGTATTCTCCGTCTTGGCTTCGGAATCGACGTCGAGCGCGTGAGTCGCTTCATCGTAGACGACGTTTTCCAATACTGCCGAGAAACGGTGCGTTGCCGCCCAAATCTCGGGCTCGGCCTTGGGAGAGAGCCGGATCACTTTGGCGTAACAGCCGCCTTCAAAGTTGAAAACTCCGTCGGACGACCAACCGTGTTCGTCGTCGCCGATCAACGGGCGGTGCGAATCCGACGAGAGCGTCGTCTTGCCGGTTCCGGAGAGACCGAAAAAGATCGCGACGTCCCCGTCCTTCCCGACGTTGGCCGAACAATGCATCGGCAGCGTATCGCGCAACGGCAACAGGTAGTTCATCACGGTGAAGACCGACTTCTTGATTTCGCCGGCATAGCGCGTGCCGCCGATCAAGATCGTGCGGCGCGCAAAGTTGACCAAGATGAACGTCGAGGAACGGGTGCCATCGCGAGCCGGGTCGGCCTGAAATAGCGCAACGTCGACGACGGTGAACTCGGGGACGAAACCCGGATCCGATTTCTCGGGCGTAATGAAGAGGTGGTGAGCGAACAGGCTATGCCATGCAAATTCGCTGTACACGCGAACCGGCATGCGATAGCGCTCGTCGGCTCCGACGTAGCAGTCGAGCGCGTACGCTTCACGCTCGGACAGGTAGGCGCTGACGCGGTCCCACAAGAGGTCATATGCGGCGGCGTCGATCGGCTGGTTGGTGGCGCCCCAATCGATATGTTCGTGGCTCGACGGTTCCTTGACGAAGAATTTATCTTTCGGGGAGCGCCCGGTGTGCGGCCGCGTATCCACGATGACTTGTCCGTCGGGGCCGACCGCGGCTTCGCCTCGCCGAATCGCATGTTCGATCAACTCGGGTACCGAGAGGTTTTCCCAGAGCTTGGCAACTTTGAGTTTTTCCGGAACGGTAAGAATGGTGCGGCCCTCCCCGACGTAGGCAAATCCTGATACAGACGGGTTTTCCACCTCGCTTGCGCGCGCCTGCAGGCGCGCTCGCGGACGGGTCCAATGCAAGCAGCATGCTCAGAGCTAGCTTCCTGTATGCGGTGCTCGTCGCCGCACTGCTTGCCGCGACCGCGCCGGCAGGCGCCGTGTTGCCGTTCCGGTTTGGGCTGTTTCCAACCGGGCCGCTCGACGGCATCACCGACGTGCCCGGCGTTCGTGTCGGACAGGTGACAAAAATCGCAGGTCAAGACGTTCGAACCGGCGCGACCGCGGTGCTTCCCAACGGCGATCCGTGGGATCGAAAAGTTGCCGCCGCATTCGTCGCGTTCAACGGTAACGGCGAGATGACCGGAACGCACTGGATCGAGGAGTCGGGTTACTTGGAAGAGCCGGTCGTCTTGACGGACACGCTCGACGTTGGGCGCGCCGCCGACGGCGTCGTGAGTTGGGTGATCCAACATCATCCGGCGGTCGGTCGTGGCGACGACGTGCCGTTACCCGTCGTCGCCGAGTGCGACGATGCGGCACTCAACGACATTCAAGCGCGCGCGGTGAGCGGCGACGACGTCGTACGCTTGTTGGATTCGGCGGCGACGGGACAGTTCGACCGCGGCAGCGTCGGCGCCGGCACCGGCATGAGCGCCTTCGGGTTCAAAGCCGGTATCGGGTCGTCTTCGCGCGTTCTGCCGGCCGATCTCGGCGGTTATCGCGTCGGAGTGTTGGTCAACGACAACACCGGCAGCGGCCGCCGCCTGCTCAGCATCGTGGGCGTACCGGTCGGCGAGCGTCTCAAGAACGAGTTCCGTCCGGTATTCCCAAAGGACGTTTCGCTCAAGGGACGGCTGGGCAACGGCAGCATCATTATCGTGATCGCGACGGATGCACCGCTCGATAGCCGGCAACTGCGCGCGGTGGCCTTGCGGGCCGCGTTGGGCATGGGACGCGTCGGCCTCACGTCGTACGTCGGAAGCGGCGACCTCATCGTCGCGTTCTCGACGTCGCAGGTGTTCGCGCGCACCGCGAACTTTACGGTCGCGCCTCCGGCGCAGCCGATTCTCGAAGACGACGATGCCATCGACGGCCTCTATACGGCGACGGTGGAAGCGACCCAAGCCGCCATCTACGATGCGCTCTTCGAGTCGAAAACGACGACCGGACATCGCGGCGTCACGATCTACGGCTTGCCGAGTGAACGGGTGATGCAAATGCTGCGGGAATCCGGCGCCATCTGACCTTGACCTGAGGCCGCAATTAGGCTATAGTGTGCGAGGTGTCCTAGTGTATTAGGACACAGTAACACAACGCAATCATGATACCGAGGCAATTGAACGTCGACGACGCGTCACCGGTTCCGGTTTACGCTCAGCTTTCCGAGCAAATGCTGGGCCTAGTGGCGCGCGGCGAGCTGGCCGCCGGCGCGCAGCTCCCGAGCGTTCGCGACGTCGCCGCCGGTTTGGGAGTCAACCCGAACACGGTCAACCGCGCCTATGCCGAACTGGAGCGCATCGGCGTCGTCGAGACGCGGCGCGGCCGCGGAACATTCGTCGCGGAACGGCGCCACAAGCGGCCGGGCATTCCGCGGTTGGCGGCGCTGGCCGAGCCGTTCGTGGCCCGAGCGCAAGCGCTGGGATATGCCGGGCATCAGATCGTCAGCACCGTTGCCAAGATCGTGAGGAAAAACGCATGAACGCTCTTCTGGTCGCCGGAATCATCGTGTTCGCCATCTGGTTCGAGCGCCGTCGCCGCCTGCCCGCGCGGCGCCCGCGGCCTGAACCGCGGTGGTAGCGCGCGCTCGGTGTGGTATGATGTCGGACCGGAGGTGTTTCCATGACCCGAAAACGACGGCGACGCAAACCGCCCAACGTCGTGCCGCGCCTCGGCCCCGCGACGAACCTTCGCCCGGCCGGTGCGCACGAATCGAGTAAGCGGTACAATCGCAAACGACTCAAGATCGCCCTGCAGCACGAACTGCAGGGCGATTTGATTTTTATGCAGGCAGCGCACGCCCCGACCAACAGGGGCCCTTCGGGACGTTCGCGTTTTCGCGTCCGTGCGAAAACGCTACTTCCTGGCGCCACGCTCTCGGCATCCGTGCCTTCGCTCGGCGTCCAGAGACCCTCTGAGCCCCTGTTGGTCGGAGCGTGCGCTACCTTTTGGTTTGGAGCGAGTGTGGTCCGAACGTCCCGAAGGGTGCCTGGTGGTTGGGAGGCTGCGCTGCTTCGGTTTGAAGCGTGCCGCCCTTGGTTTGAGTTAGCGCTGCGTTACGAAATCAGATCGCGGTCGACCAGAATGCTGCGCGGGTCGATCAAGTGTTTGTTCAGCCCGAGTTTGTCGGGCGAAACGCCGAGCGCAAGAGCGACGAGTTGCGGGAGATGGAAGGTCGGTAAGTCGGTGCGGCCCCAGCGCGCGGCGGAATCGGCCTGATAGCCGTCGAGCGCGAGGTGGCACAGCGGGCACGGCGTGATCACCGCTTCGGCGCCGCGTTCCTGCGCCATGCGCATGTTTTGACCGACCATGTCGCTGGCGACGTTCTCTTTCTCCAGCTGAATGTGAAATCCGCAGCAGCGCGTTTTGCCGGCGTAGTCGACGGCTTCGCCGCCGATCGCTTCGATGACGTCCTCGAGCGAGTGCGGATTACGGGCCGATTCCCAGCCGTTGACGCTTTCGGGACGGATGATATGGCAGCCGTAGAAGGGCGCGACTTTTAGGCCGTTGAGCGGACGAACCACCATGGAACGCAGATTGTCCAGGCCGATGTCGTCGATCAACAGCCAGAGCAGATGGCGAACGGTGACGCTGCCTTCATATTTGGCGCCGAACTTTCCGAGAATCGAGTTGGCCTGATCCATGTGCGTTTGGCTCTCGCGCAGCTCCTTGTTGGCCGCGCGCATGTGACCGGTGCAGGTGGAACAGATGGTGATGACGTCGTCGAGCCCCAAGGCTTCGGCTTGCGCGTAGGTGCGTGCGTTGAGCACCCGGGCGATGTCGCGATTGACGTCGTTGACGACCGAGGCGCCGCAGCACGAGGCGGCGGTCAGCTCGATCAGTTCGATGCCCAGCTTATCGGCGAGCAGCATCGTCGAGTTGAAAAGCTCTTTGCACGATTCCTTCGCGACGCAGCCGGGGAAGAATCCGTAGCGTTTCGTCTGAGCCGAATGGGTGCGCTTATGGGCGTCGAGCGGAAGCTCTTCGGGAAGTAGGGTGGTACTCATCAGCTAACGGGAACCTCCAGCGCATCGAAAATCGTGCGAACTTCGTCGACCTTTGGAATCGGCTTCACGAACGGCGGCGGCATCTTGCCCTTGGCCGCCATGCGCAGCCCGAGCGGCGCAACCTTCAAAAGGCCGCGAACGTTGAAGCGGCCGATCGTGCCCTGAATGACTTCGGTCTCGGCAAGCATGCCGGTTTGTTTGATCGTCTTGCTGACGACCAGCGCGTGGCGCGGACCGCGCTCGTTCATCAGCACGCCGTCTTTGATCGAGGCGCGCTTCACGTCGATGATGCGGTCATTGGGGTCGACGTGTTTGGGGCAATACGAACAGGCATAACAGTGCGCGCAAAGCCACAAGTAGTCTTCGCTGATTTGGGCGATCCGCTCTTTACGCTCGCCGTCGCGCACGTCTTCGATGAAGCGGTAGGCGTAAGCGATCGCGGCCGGCCCGGCAAAGGCCGGATCGACGCTGACCACCGGACAGAGCGCGTAGCACGTCGCGCACATGATGCAGTTGGCAACGTCGACGAGCTTGCGCATGTCGTCGGGGGAGACGCGACGTTCGCGTTCGTGGGCGGAGTCGTCGTCGGCCGGCTGCAGGTAGGGTTTGAGCCGCGAGTACTTGTCCCAGAACGGATCCATATGGACGACCAGATCCTTCATGGGTTGGAAATTCGGCATCGGATCGATCACCACGACGCCGTTTTCGTCCATGACGGTGTTGCACGGCGTCTTGCAGGCCAGGCCGGTGATGCCGTTGATGTTCATCGAGCACGAGCCGCAAATCGCCGAGCGGCACGAACGGCGAAAGCTGATCGAGCCGTCGATTTCCGCCTTGGCGGTTTCGAGCGCATCGAGAACGGTGGTCGTTGCGGGCACGTCGACGACGACGGCGTCGCGATGCGGAACGACGTCGGTGGCTTCGTCGAAGCGGAAGATATCGAGCGTAATCTGCGCCATATATTGGAGCCTCTAGCGGCCTAGTAGGTTCGCACTTGCGGGTCGAACTCGGTGATGGTGACGCTGCGCGAGTAGTCCAGTTGCGGCGCCCCCTGCGGCTGGCGCCACGCCAGGGTATGCTTGAGCCAGTTGGCGTCGTCGCGCTCGGGATAATCGGTGCGCGCTTGCGCGCCCCGCGACTCGGTACGCGCTTGGGCGGAGGTGGCCAGCGCGAGCGATGCGTCGATCAAGAAATCGGTTTCCAGCGCGCCGACGAGATCGGTATTGAACGTCTTCGACTTGTCCATCACGTAGGCTTCGTCGTCGAACTGCCGGCGAATGCGCGTCACGTCTTCGACCGCCTTGCCGAGACCGGCATCGTCGCGGAAGATGAAGGTATTCGCGCTCATCGTTTCGTTCATGGCGCGACGGAGCGCCGGCGCCCGCGTGCCGCCCGTACGGGAGAGCAAGCCGTTGATGCGATCGCGCTCTTGGGCCAGCGTTTTGTCGGAAGGTTTTACGTCGCCGAGCGTTTTGATGTAGTCCAAGGCGTGCGATGCCGAGCGCGAGCCGAAGACGATCGTCTCGAGCAGGGAGTTTCCACCGAGACGATTGGCTCCGTGCACGCTGACGTTGGCGCACTCGCCCGCGGCGTAAACGCCCGCCACCCGAGTCGCGCCCCATTTGTCGGTTTCGATACCGCCCATCGTATAGTGGGCGCCGGGAAGGATCGGAATCGGTTCCTCGATCGCGTCCTTGCCGGTGGCATCCAGCGCCAGCTCGCGAATTTGCGGCAGGCGTTCCAGAATTTTCTCGCGGCCGAGATGGCGCATGTCGAGGAAAACGCACCCGTCGACGCCCCGTCCTTCGAGAATTTCGGTCCACTCGGCGCGTGAAACCACGTCGCGCGACGCGAGTTCGCCCTTGTTGGGCGCATACTTGAACATGAAACGCTCGCCGAGCGCGTTCAACAGATGGGCGCCTTCACCGCGGGCGCCTTCGGTCATCAAGACGCCGTTTTCCTTGAGCGTCGTCGGATGGAACTGCATGAACTCCATGTCCATGAGCGGGATGCCGGCCTTGTACGCGATTCCCATGCCGTCGGCGGTCGACGCGTATCCGTTGGTGGTCTTGAGGTACATGCGTCCGGCGCCGCCGGTGGCGAAAATCGTCGCCTTGGCCACCACCAGCTCGAGGTCGCCGTTGCGCATGTTGTAGGCCACGACGCCCGAGCCGACGCCGTCTTCGACGGCGAGCGCCGTGCAGAAGTATTCTTCGTAGACCTTGACGCCGAAGCGCTCGAGCTGTTCCCAGAGCGTGTGCAGGATCACCAGGCCGGTCACGTCGGCGGAGTAACACGTTCGCGGCGTTCCGGCGCCGCCGAACGGCCGCTGCGCGATGCGCCCGTCGGGCAGCCGTGAAAAGATGCAGCCGCGATGTTCCAGCCAAATGATCTGCTTGGGCGCGTCGTCGCACATCGCGGCCGCGGCGTCTTGATCGGCGAGGTAATCGGAGCCCTTGACGGTATCGAAGGTATGGGCGGAGGTCGAGTCCTCCTCCCGGTTTCCCAGCGCCGCGTTGATGCCGCCTTGGGCCGCGCCCGAGTGGCTGCGGACCGGGTGCATTTTGGAGACGATGGCAACATCGGCGCCGCCCTCGGCGGCTTCCACGGCGGCGCGCATGCCGGCGAGGCCGCCGCCAATCACGACCACGTCGTGTTTAATCAATTCCGACCCTTTCCGGATGACCCCGCATCTCTGCTACCCTATACTATTCTCGCCGGCGGGCGGGCCCCATGACTTTAGTGTGGCCTTGCGCCGGTCCGTTCGCACGCACCTTAGGAAGCCCGCTTGAACCGTTTCGTCCATCTTCACGTTCACTCGGAATATTCGCTCCTCGACGGAGCTTGCCGGATCGACCGCCTCTGCCGCCGCGCGGCGGAGCACGGCGCTCCGGGCGTCGCCCTCACCGACCACGGCGTCATGTACGGCGCCATGGAGTTCTACTATGCGGCTCGCGACGCGAGCGTGACGCCGATCGTCGGTTGCGAGGCGTATCTGGCGCCGCGCGGCCGGTTCGACCGGACGGTCCGCGAGGAAGCCCACGTGACGCTGCTGGCCGCCGACCTCATCGGCTATCGCAACCTCACGGCGCTGGTTTCGAAAGGCTTCCTGGAAGGCTACTACTACAAACCGCGCATCGATCTCGACCTGTTGGCCCAGCATCACGACGGCTTGATCGTTCTGTCCGGCTGTATGTCGGGACTGGTGGCCGCGCCGCTGCTCAAGAACGACTACGCGACCGCGCTCAAGAACGCCAAGACCTACGTCGAGATCTTCGGCGACCGTTTCTATATCGAAGTCATGCGCCACGGAATGCCCGAAGAAGACATCATCAACGAGGGTCTGGTTCGGGTGGCGCGCGAGCTGAACATTCCGATCGTCGCCACCAACGATTCGCACTATCTGGAACAAAAAGACGCGCCGGCTCACGACGTGCTGCTCTGCATCGGCACCGGCAAGACGATTGCCGACACCAGCCGTATGAAGTTCTACTCGGATGCGTTCTATGTGAAATCGAGCGACGAAATGTACGCGCTGTGGAGCGATCTTCCGGAAGCGTGCGAAAACACCGTGAAAATCGCCGATCGCGTCGACATTCGGATTCCGGAAAAGATCTTCCATTTACCCGAGTATCCGGTTCCGCAAGCCGCCGGGCTGCTCGAAAAGAGTGACGACGAGTACCTGCGCGAGATATGCGAAGCCGGGTTGCTGACGCGCTACGGCGCCGAGCGATTGCTCTCCGATCCGGCGGTTCGCCAGCGCTTCGAGTACGAACTCGGGGTGATTACGAAGATGGGGTTCTCGTCGTACTTCTTGATCGTGTGGGATTTCATCAAGTATGCGCGCGATCACGACATTCCGGTGGGGCCGGGACGCGGATCGGCCGTCGGCTCGCTGGTAGCCTACTGCCTAAAGATCACCGACCTCGACCCGTTGCGCTTCAACCTGTTCTTCGAACGGTTTCTCAACCCCGACCGCATCTCGATGCCCGACATCGACACCGACTTCTGCGTGGACCGGCGCGACGAAGTCATCGAATACGTGACGCAGAAGTACGGGAAGGATCGGGTCGCGCAGATCGTCACCTTCGGAACGATGGCGGCGCGGGCGGCGATTCGCGACGCCGGCCGCGCGCTCGGCGTGCCGCTGCCCGACGTCGACCGCATCGCCAAACTGATTCCATCGGGGCCAGGCGGCTTGACGATTTCGGATGCGCTCGAACAGCTCACCGAGCTGAAATCGCTCTACGCCATGCGCCCCGAGATCCGCAAGCTGCTCGACACCGCTAAGGAGATCGAAGGGCTGGCGCGCAACGCCGGCACGCACGCCGCCGGGGTCGTCATTTCGGCCGGCCCGCTGATCGAGTACGCGCCGCTGGTGCGATTCAACGAGGGCGGCGTGAACACCCAATACGACATGGAGTGGGTCGAGCGCATCGGCCTGCTCAAAATGGACTTTCTGGGCCTGCGCAACCTTACGGTGATGGACAATGCGGTCAAGGAAATACGCCGCACCACCGATCCAACGTTCGACCTGTCCGCGATTGCGCTCGACGACGCCAAGACCTTCACGATGCTCGGACACGGCGAGACGATGGGCGTATTTCAGCTGGAGTCCGACGGAATGAAGCGGGTCTGCGCCGAGCTGCGGCCGTCGCGATTCGAAGACATCATCGCGCTGGTAGCGCTCTACCGGCCCGGGCCGATGGACTGGATTCCAAGCTTTATCGCGATCAAGCACGGACGCCGTCAACCCAACTATCTGCACGCCAAGCTGGAGCCGATCTTGGCCGAAACCTACGGCATCGCGTGTTACCAAGAGCAGGTGATGCAGATCGCGCGCGACGTCGCCGGCTTCAGCATGAGCGAGGCCGACGAGCTGCGCAAGGTGATGGGCAAGAAGCAGAAGGAGAAGATTCCGGTCTATCGCGACATGTTCGTTCGCGGAGCCGAGGAAGTGTCGGGCATCGATCGCGACCTCGCCGAGAAGATTTTCAAGTTCATCGAACCGTTCGCCGGCTACGGATTCAACAAGTCGCACGCGGCGGCGTACGGATGGATCGCGTATCAAACGGCCTATCTGAAGGCCAACCATCCGCTGCAGTATTTGACGGCCCTGATGACGTCGGTCAAAGACAAGACCGACAAGCTCGCCGAATACATCGACGAAGCTAAGAAGCTCGGGATCGTGGTGCTGCCGCCCGACGTGAACGAATCGCTGGTCGATTTTGCCGTCGTCGGCGACCGCATCCGCTTCGGCCTGGCCGCGATCAAGGGCGTCGGCGAGGGTGCCGTTCGCAGCCTGATCGACGCGCGCGACCACGGCGGCCCGTTCGAGGATCTCTTCGATTTGGCCAAGCGAGCCGATGCCAAACACTTCAACCGTCGCGTCTTCGAAGCGCTCGTCAAGTGCGGCGCGCTGGATGCGCTGCCCGGGCACCGCGCGGCGAAACTCGCCGCAATCGATGCCGCGTTGGAGT
>JBAUZB010000083.1:0-22704 GCA_049585095.1 Candidatus Tumulicola sp. | reverse complement strand
CGCTCGGCGATTTGTAGACGTCCTTGAGAATTTTGACGCCCTTGGCTTTCAAAGCATCGACGTACGTACGCAGATCGCCGTCCGACTCTATCGCGAGATGCTCGTAGCGATTGCCGATTTCATATGGCGGATGTTCTTCGAGATCGTACACCAGCTCGACGTACGCGTTCCAATCGTGCCCCACGAACGCCATGTCGCAGTTGCCGGGATAGTGATACGGGCCGTCGAGCAGCTTTAACCCGAGTTTATCGGTATAGAAACCGATCGACTCCGCCATATCGTTGACGAAGACCGAGGTATGCAGAAATTTCGGCATGCTACGCCCCCTACCGTACGGCTATGCCCCAAGGGCTCGTCATCCCAGTGTTCTTCCCCTGGATGACGCGGACCGGCGCGACGTCGCCGTTGGCCCCCGTGGCGAAGACGGATATCGAGTTGGCGTATCCGGATTGAACCACGTAGACCCGGCCGCTGCCGTCAACGGCAATCGCAACCGGTGCCGCGTACAGCCCCGTATTTTGCCCGCTGATCGTTCGAATGGGTTTGACGTTTCCGTGCGCGCCGGGTGCATAAACCGTGACGCTGCGGGTAGGACTTCCTTCGGCATTCAAAACGAATACGTCGCCGCGGGCGTCCAACGCGAGACCCACCGGAGTCGCGAGACCGGTCTTCGATCCCGAAATGTTCCTAAGCGGTTTGACGTCGCCATTGGAGTTCGCCGCGTAGACGGTGACGCAGCAGTTGGCATGATAGCCGTTGGCAACGTACACGTTACCGCTCGCGTCGACGGCCGAGCCGTAGACGTAGTACAGTTTCGTTTGTTGGCCGCGAATGCTTTGGACCGGAGCGGCGTCGCCGTTCGCACCGGCCGCGTAGACGTTGACGTCCCAGCAACCCTGCGTTGGATTGGAGCAACCCGAAGCGGCTCCGTACACGTCGGTAACGTACGTCGCGCCGTCCGCAGCGACCGACACGGAACTCGGAGCGTAGAGTTCCGTATTCGGGCCGGTAATCTTTCGAGCCGGCGGAGCGTTGCCGGTCGCACCCGCGGGGTAAACGGTAATGCTGCTGCCGTTTTCACCCGGCGTAAAGTTGGAAACGTAGACGCTGCGGTCGCGATCGAGCGCAATCGCTCGAGGATACTTTAGCCCCGTCTTCTTGCCCCTGATCTGGGCAATTGGAGCGGCGTTTCCGTTTGCTTCTCGTGAAAAGACCAGCACCTTATTGCCTTGACTGTAATTCCCGTACCCGTCGTTGTTGGTGACGTAGATGCAAGTCTGCGTGCGGCACGCGGTCGAGGTACTGCCGCCCAGCGACCGAACCGGCGACCGCAGTCCGTCGATGCGCTGCGCCGCTGCCGGAAAGGCGCCGCCGCCGGTGCAGGCCGGTAGCCCGAGTGCCGTAAGCAAGGTTGCCGTCACGAGGGAACGCCGCATCAACGTCGCTATCGTTTCCAGTTGCAACCTCGAATCACGGCGATATCTTAAAAACGGTTCCATCGCCGCTGGGACCACCGAACTGCGTCGTGCCGTAGAGAATACCGTCGAGTACGGCGAGATTTCCGCGCGGGCTCGCGCCATCGGTATCCTTTCCGAAGTCGTGGAGAACCCGTTCGGTGCCGGATGTGTCGATCTTGAAGACCGTGCCTTTGCCGTTACGCCCGCCCTTCAACGTCGTGCCGTACAGCACGCCGTCAACGGCGAGTAACCCGCCGAACGGATTCGCGCCGTCGGCGTGCCCGCTGAAACTGTGAAGCACGTGCTCCAGACCGGAGGTCTCGACTTCGAAGACCGTGCCCTTTCCGTATTCCCCGCCATACGCCGTCGTGCCGTACAGCGTACCGTTCAACGCGGTGAGGCCGGCGGCGGGGGCGGATCCATCGGGCTTGGTTAGGAATCGGTAGAGCACGGTTTCCTCCCCGGACGAACTCATTGCAAAGACGATTCCACAACCGGCGCCGTTTCCGCACAGCGCACCGCCTTCGTTGGTCGTACGTTTTTGCGTCGTTCCGTAAAACGTGTGGTTCAGCAGGATCAGGCTCGACACCGGGAGCGCTCCATCGGGTCGAACTCCGAACCGGTGCAGCACGCGTTCTTCTCCGGTCGTGCTAACGCTAAAAGCGGTCCCGCATCCGGTAGGACTACCGATGCAGCCCTGGAGATTGCCCCCGCCGTAGGTCGTGCCGAAAAGGACATTTTTTTCAAACAACAGGGTCGCTTCGGGCTTGGCGCCGTCGGGACTGCCGGTGAAGCTATACAGCACGTGTTCGGCGCCGAAAGCATTCAGGTCGAAAACCGCGCCGTCGCCATTGGCTCCGCCATTGACCGTCGTTCCGTAGAAAACACCATTGTTGGCAGTGAGCCCGGCAAGCGGATTCGCACCGTCGCCACCCTCGCCGAATCGATGGATGATCCGTTCTTTTCCGTCGGAGTGCAGCCGAAAAACCGTTCCGCAGCCGGAACCCGAACCGCTGCCGCATCCCGACACGCGGCCGCCGCCATACGTCGTGCCGTAGAGCACGCCGTTGATCGTTAGGAGACCCGCCGCCGGTGCGGCGCCGTCCGGAGCGCCCTTGAACGTGTAGAGCGTCGCATAACCGGTACCCGCGGCCCGTTCGCGCGCTCCCAGACCGCTGCGCGGCGCGGTGACCGTCGTCGTCATTTGGGATACGCTCGCTGGAATCGACGAGGAAATCGCGCCATGGCTGCAACCGGCCGTGGCGAAAACGGAAAGGACGATAGCCCAAGCTGACGTTCGCATTTGATGGCTCCCATCGAGAGGTTTCGAGGAACGATGCCCGTCTTCCACCCGGCATGGAACCGTACGGTTGGAAGGCAACGCGATGGAACCGGTGAACGACTACGATTCGTTCTTGAGGGTGAGGCGACGGAACCGCAGCGTTGGTTTCCGATCGTCCGAACATCCATTTGAGGCTGCATGCGAAGTGCTCTGAACCCGTGCCGAACGCTCATCGTCGTTGCAGTGACGCTTGCTCTCTGTGCCTGCGGAAGCGCCCCTTCCTCGGACGGGCCCGTTCTCCCGACCCAAAATTTCGTGCCTCCATCGAACCTGCTGGATCGGTTGAAACCGTCTTCCGCCGGAAAGATCGAACACGTCGTCATCATCATTCAGGAAAATCGCAGTTTCGACAATCTCTTCCAAGGCTTTCCGGGAGCCGATACGCAGGCGTACGGCTACGCCCACGACGGTAAACGCATCCCGCTGCAACCGCTCGACTTCAAAGTGCTCTGGGACGTCTCCCACAACGCCCAAGCCTACTTCCTCGCCTGTAACGGCTGGGGGCCGATTCCGGGAATGCACTGCAAGATGAACGGCTTCAACGAAGAGAAGGTGAACTGCGGCGGAACCGGCGAGGCGCCGTGCCCTAACCCGCACCCGCAGTATACCTACGTCCCACAGAGCCAAACGAAGCCCTATTTCGCCATGGCGAGTCAATACGTGTTGGCGGACAAAACGTTCGCTTCGAACTTCGACGGAAGCAGTTTCGTTTCGCATCAATATCTCATTGCGGGGCAATCCCAATCGGCGGTGAACTATCCGCTTCACCCGCCATGGGGTTGTGACGGTGGCCCCAACGATACGATTCAAACGGTAACGTCGCGGCGCGGTTACGGCGCCCCCATCCAAGCGTGTTTCGACTACCAAACGCTGGGGGACGAACTCGACGCGGCGGGACTTTCTTGGCGCTACTACGCCGCTAACATCGACCAAATTTATCACGGCGGAATCTGGAGCGCGTACCAAGCCGTCAAACACATTCGAAACGGCCCGGATTGGAGCAAGCACGTGATCAGCCCGCCGACCGATTTCTTCAAGGACGTCGCTCGTGGAAGCCTACCGGCGGTGAGCTGGATAACGCCGACCTGTAAGAACTCCGATCACGCCGGCTGCGACACCGACCAAGGTCCGCACTGGGTAGCCACGCTCGTCAATGCGGTCGGGAAGTCGAAGTATTGGGACTCGACGGCCATTTTCGTGATGTGGGACGACTACGGCGGATGGTACGACCACGTCCCGCCGCCATTCGTGAACTACGACGGGCTCGGCATCCGCGTGCCGCTGATCGTGATTTCGCCGTTTGCGAAGCAAGGCTACGTTTCGCACGTGCGCTACGAAAACGGCAGTATCTTGAAATTCGTCGAGGACCGGTTCGGTCTTCAACGCTTGGCCGCGTCGGACACGCGGGCAAACTCCCCCGAAGCGGACTGCTTCGATTTCTCACAACCGCCGCGGGCCTTCGTCCCGATTCCTACCCGTTTCACACAAGCCGATTTCGAAAACGAGCCGCACGACGGCCGGCCGCCCGACACGGAATGATGGAAGACGCGATGGATGGGATCTCAGCCAACGCTCGGGCGCTCGCAGTTTGCCTGATGGTCGCAATTGCGGGTTGCAATGCAAACGGTGGTGTGCCGGGTGCCGGCGCCCTTCCGGTTCCCAACGCGGGACGCCCGGCAGCTCTCCTCGGCAGCAACCGTCAACCGGCAAGCGGAAAAATCTCGCACGTCGTCATCATCATGCAAGAGAACCGCAGCTTCGACAATCTGTTTGCGGGCTATCCCGGCGCCGACACGCAGTCGTACGGTTACACCGCCAATGGTACTAAGGTCACCTTGCAGCCGGTCAGTATGGGGGCCCCTTGGGACGTCGGGCACAACTCGGTTTCGTTCTATGCCGCCTGCGACGGCCAGGGAAGTCTTCCGGGCACCGCATGCAAGATGGACGGTTTCAACCGCGAGGTCGTGACCTGCGGCGGCCGCGGACAGACGCCGTGCCCGAATCCCAATCCGCAGTACGCGTTCGTGCCCCATAGCGAAACGAAACCGTATTTTGCCATGGCCCAGCAGTACGTGCTGGGAGACAACATGTTTCCGTCCGACTTCGACGCCAGCAGCTTCGTGTCGCATCAGTACATCATTGCCGGCCAGGCCGGTTCCACCATCAACTATCCCGCGACGACGTGGGGATGCGACGGAGGCCCGAAGGACACGGTGCCGACGGTAACGTTGCAGCGGGGATACGGAGCCAGGATTCAAGCGTGCTTCAACTACCAGACGCTCGGCGACGAGCTCGATTCAGCCGGAATTTCCTGGGGTTACTACACGTCGAGTCTCGAGGACGGGAGCGGCAACCTCTGGAACGCCTACCAAGCGATCAAACGCATTCGGTACGGCCCGGATTGGGACGCCGACGACATCAGCCCTCAAACGCGCTTCCTCAGCGACGTCAAGAATGGAAAGCTTCGCGCGGTTAGTTGGATCACGCCGACGTGCCGGAACTCGGATCACGCGAGTTGCGGCGCGACGCACGGGCCGCACTGGGTTGCCTCGATCGTCAACGCGGTCGGAAACTCGAAGTATTGGGATTCCACCGCCATTTTCGTGATGTGGGACGAGTACGGCGGGTGGTACGATCACGTTCCTCCACCGCTCGCCGACTACGACGGGCTCGGCATTCGCGTCCCGCTGCTCGTAATTTCGGCGTACGCGAAAAAAGGTTACGTATCGCACGTGCAATACGAGCACGGCAGCATCTTGAAATTCGTTGAGGACCAGTTCGGGCTTTCACGACTGGCGGCTTCCGACGCGCGCGCGACCTCGCCCGCGGGTGACTGTTTCGACTTCACGCAGCCTCCGCGCGCATTCGTGCCCATCCCTGCGGTCTTGAACGCGGCGTACTTCGAACGCGAATCCGCCGACCTCCGGGTTCCCGACAACAACTAGTGGCCCGTAACACCCTAGTGTAGGAAGTAGCGGTACGACGAAAAGACCAGCGCCACGCCCAGACGATCGGCTGCCGCAATGACTTCTTCGTCGCGAATCGAGCCGCGGGGAGCAATGATAGCGGCGCAACCGCCTCCCACGGCGGCTTCGAGTCCGTCTGCAAATGGAAAAAATCCGTCACTCGCGCAGGCCGCGCCGGTCACGCCGGCGCGCGACGTCGCGATCTGCACCGCGCTCACGCGGTTCGTCTGACCGGCGCAGATACCGCGCGTCGTGCCGCCCACGGCAACGACGATGCCGTTGGACTTCACGTGGCGCACGACGTCCCATGCGAACGCCAGATCGTGCCATTGTTGCGTCGTGGGCTGCTGCCGGCTTACGACGTTCCAGATCTCCGGCGGAGCCTCGGGATCGTTATCTTCGGCCAGCACGCCGCCGAGCGCGCTGCGAACGCGAAGCTCGCGCGCCAGCTCGTCGGGCAGCGACGGGACAAAACGCATCACGCGCAGGTTTTTCTTTTTTCGGAGCACTGCGAGCGCATCGGCGTCGAATCCGGGTGCGGCCACGATCTCGAGAAAGTATCCAGCGAGCGCCTCGGCGGCTTCGCCATCGATGACCGCATCGGCCGCGACGATGCCCCCATATGCCGAGGTCGGATCGGCGCCCAGCGCGTCGCGTACCGCAACGCCGACGCTCGAGCGCTGGGCTACACCGCACGGCACCGTGTGCTTAACCACCGCAGCCCGCACGTAACGTTCGCGGCGGCTGCCGAACTCGGCGCCGATCGGCGCCCGCGACAGCAATCGCAACGTCGCATCCAAATCGAGCAAGTTGTTGTAACTCAACGCCTTGCCGTGCAACTGTTCCGGCAAGCGATCCAGCCGATCGAGATAGAATGCGGCCCGCTCTTGCGGATTGGTGCCGTAGCGAAGCTGTTTCGCTAGCGGCAGCGTGAGCGCCAGCGCGCCTGGTAACGCGGTCGGCAACACTTGGCCCGAGGTTGCGAGATAATGCGAAATCGCGACGTCGTACTCCGCGGTTCGCTCGAACGCCGCCACCGCGGCTCTGCGCCTAAAGCTCAACGGGATTTCGCCCGCGTCGAGTGCCGCGAGATACTCGGCGTATTGCGACGGATGGGTCAGCACCGCCACGTGCTCGAAGTTTTTTGCCGCCGCGCGCAATAGTGCCACGCCGACGATGTCGATCTGCTCGACGGCCTCGGCGAGCGTGGTCGGCGCGCGGGCGACGGTCGCTTCGAACGGATAGAGGTTGACGGCGACGGTGTGGATCCGAGGGATCGCGTACGTTTCCGCTTGCGTCCGGTGCTCGGCGTCGGCCCGATCGTAGAGAATGCCGCCAAACACTTTTGGATGCAGCGTCTTTACACGACCGCTAAAAAGCTCGGGAAAGCCGGTGACGTCGCCGACGTCGCGCGCCGGCACGCCATGCTCTTCTAAGAACGCCCGCGTGCCCGCGGTGGCGTAGAGCAGCGTCCCATGCACGTGCAGCGCCCGGCCGAGCTCGGCGGCGCCGGTTTTGTCGGACAGCGAAAGCAGCGCGGCCGGCCGGCCCGCGTCAGGCAAGCACGAACTCCGGATCCCGCGGCGAAAGCTCGGCCGACACGATCGAACTGATGCCGGCTTCACCCATCGTCACGCCGTAGAGGCGATCGGCGATTTCCATCGTCTTCTTGTTGTGGGTGACGATGATCATCTGTGAGTCGGCCGCAAAGGTCTTCAGCATTTCGGAGAAGCGCTGCACGTTTGCGTCGTCGAGCGCGGCGTCCACTTCGTCGAGCAGATAAAACGGCGACGGCTTCACGAGAATCAACGCAAAAATCAGCGCCGCCGCGGTCATCGCGCGCTCGCCGCCGGAGAGCGCCGCCAGCGACATCTGCTTCTTGCCCGGCGGCTGCACGGCGATCTCGATGCCGGTTTCCGAAAGGTTTTCAGGATTGGTTTGCCACATTTTGGCGTGGCCCCCCGGGAAAATCTTCGAGTACGTCTCGGCAAAGGCTGCCGAGACCTTCGCGAACGTCACGTTGAATTGCGCTTGCGTCTGCTGCTCGATTTCACGGATCGACTCGAGCAGCGTTTCGCGCGCGCGAGCGAGATCGTCGAGTTGCGCGCGCAAGAATCCCTCGCGTTCCGTCACCTCCTGGAGTTCGGCCTCGGCGTTCAGATTTACGTTGGCGGAGAGACGCCCGAGGTCGTCGCGCAGCCGCGGCAAATCATCGACCGCGCTATCGGGTTCGTCTCGATAACGCCCCTCGACGTCGCGGCACTCGTCGTCGGTTGCCGGGTTTTGCGCGAACTGCGAAACCAGCATTCCGAGTTCGGCTTCGACCTCGGCCAGCCGCATGCGATGGCGTTCGCCGCCCGCATTGGCATCGCGTTCGTCGTTTTCGGCCATACGCACGTCCGACTCCAGCTTCGTTTGCCGGTCGACCAGCGCTTCGCGCTCGCGCCGGGCCGCATCGAGTTGGGCGTCGAGATTACTGACGCCCCGGCGCAAACCGTCGACGTGTGCGTGCGACGTCCGCGTCTGCTCGACCAGCGACCCGATCTGAGCGAGCATCTCTTCGCGCGCCAAACGGGCACGCTGGCCGTCTTGATCCAGCATCCCCAAACGGGCTTTAGCGGCATCGCGCTCGGCGGTCAGCGCGGCGGCACGTTCGCGCAACTGCGAGACGCGGGCGTTCACTTCGACCTGTTCGGCTTCGGCGCGCGCTATCTGCTCGCGCGACCGCTCGAGATCGTCCTCGAGCCGCGTTCGATCGGCGGCGCTGCGCTCTTCTTCGGGCTGCGATTGCTCGAAACCGCGTTCGGCATCGCGCGTGTGGCGCACGTTTTCGGTCAGTTCGGCGACCTGCTTGCGAGCGGTGACGAGATCCGATTGCAATCGCTCCACCTCGGCACTCATGGCGGCGATCTCCGTCTGCGCTTGCGCGAGTTGCAACTCGACCCGCGCCAGCGTTTCGCGGGCGCGGTCGCGCTTACCGATGGCGGCGTCGGTACGCTCGTGAGCGCCGAGCAACGCCGCTTCGCCGTCGCGAAGTCTGACGCGCAAATCGACCAGCGCCTCGCGCAAGCTGCGCGCCTGCACGCGCCGCGAAAGGATCGAGCGCTCGCGCGCAAAGCGACCGCCGGTGATCGCTCCTCCGCCGGTGATCTGCTCGCCGGTGAGCGTGACGACGGTATCGCGCAAGCCGCGCTCGCGCACCAGCGCGATGCCGGTTTTGAGGTGATCGACCACCAGCACGTTACCGACGAGGAAGTTTACGATGCCCTGGTACTGCGGCTCGGTGCGCACCAGTGAGTGCGCGTAGCCGATGACGCCCGGCACTGCGGCGAGGTCGGCGGGGATCTGACGCCCTTCGCGCTTCGCCAGCGTATCGAGAGGAAGAAAGGTAGCGCGGCCGCTCTCTTTGCGGTTGAGAAACTCGATGCCGCGCTCGGCGTCTTCCGACGTGCGGGTGACCACGTTCGACAGGCGCGTCCCAAAGGCCACGTCCATGGCCCGCGCGTGGAGTTCGTCGGTCGTAATGAGGTTTGAGACGATGCCCTCGATCCCGCGCAATTCGCCGCGCTGCCACGCCTCGACGATCGAGCGCGTACCGGGCACGTGGCCTTCCAACGAATTTTCGAGTTCTTCGATGGTATGCAGCCGCGACTCGGCGCCGGTCACTTCGGCCGTGCGGTCGCGATGCAGCGCTAGCGCTTGCGAAAGCTCTCCTTGAGCCATCGCCACCTCGCGTTCGGCATCTTCGACGCGGCCGCGCGCGTCGAGCCGGGATTCTTCCAGAAGCGCGATTTGCCGCGCCCGCTCGCCGTGGCGATGGGCTGCCCCTCCGGCGGCGATTTCCGATTGCGAGGCGCGCTCGCGCGCGTTGCGAAGCTCGGCGTCGTAACGCTCGGCTTGCGCCCGCAGGTTTTGCGCGCGCACCCGGCGTTCGGCTTTTTGAGCCGCATGTCCGGCGGCGGCCGATTCGACCTCGCGGAGTTCGGTGAAAATTGCGTCGAGCCGCGCCCGCGCACCGACGAGCGCGGTTTGCGCGGCGAGTTCTCCTTCGCGTGCGTTCTCGATATCGGCTGCCAGCGGCGTCAGTCTTTCCTCTAACCCGCGCACCGCCGTCGTCAGCGAATCGCGCTCTTGCGCCACGCGGGCGACGTCTTCGGACGTCTGCGTCGATTGGCGTTCGAGAGCTTCGCGGCGCGCCAGCGCGGCGGCGTAATCCGCCTCGATCGCCGCCAGTTCGGCGCGCTTGCTCTGCGCCTGCGAGCGCAGGTCCTCGAGTTGCAGTTCTTGACGGTACACGCGCGTCCGAACGTCCGACAACTGCGCTCCCAGCGAAGCCGCCTTGGCCGCCGCGATGCCGCGCGTTTCTTCGTTTTTTTCCAAATCCGCGCGCAGCGTCTCGCGTTCCGACCGGCGGGACGCTCCGGCCCGAAGGTAACCTAGAATTTCGAGATCGCGCACGCGGGCGCCGACCTTGCGATAGCGTTTGGCACGCCGAACCTGCGTTTCGAGTTCCGGAGCGCGGTGCTCCAACTCGGCGATCAAGTCGCTGATGCGAACCGCATTCTTTTCGGTCTGCTCGAGGCGACGCATCGACTCGGCTTTACGCGTAAGAAACTTATTGATGCCCGCGGTTTCTTCGAACAGTGCGCGGCGATCGGTGGGTTTGCTCGTAAGGACCGCGTCCACTTGCCCCTGCGAGACGATCGCGTACGAGCCGGGTCCCAACCCGGTGCCCATGAGCAGATCGAGGATGTCGCGAAGCCGCACCGCCGTGCGATTGATGAAATATTCGCTTTCTCCGGCACGGTACGCACGGCGAGTAATCTCGACTTCGGCAAACTCGATCGGCAGTCGCCGGTCGGCGTTATCGAAAAGGACCGACACCTCGGCAAGCCCGAGCGGCTTGCGATTGTCGTTGCCGGCAAAGATGACGTCTTCGAGCTTGCCCCCGCGCAGGCTCTTACTCGACGTTTCGCCCAGCACCCAGCGAAACGCGTCGACTAAATTCGACTTCCCCGATCCGTTCGGACCGACGATGGCCGTAATGCCGGCACCGAACTCCAGCGTCGTGGGATCCGCAAACGTCTTGAAGCCGAACGACTTGATCTTCTTCAGTTTCACGGTTGCATCTGCAAAGCGAGCAACGCCGCCTCGGCGGCAGCCTGTTGTGCGGCTTTTTTCGAGGAACCGCTGCCGGTTCCCAACGTTTTGCCTTTCACGCTGACGCGCGAGTTGAAGGCGGGGCATTGCGGCGTGCCGCGGCTGGTCTCGCGGTAGACCGGCGTGGCCGACAGATGCTCTTGAGCGTAATGTTGCAGCCGCGACTTCGAATCGATCGGGGCGCTGGCCGAATGGTCCAGCCTTTCGATGTGCTCGGCGACGACGAAGCGCCGGGCCTTTTCCATTCCGTAGCCGAGATAGAGCGCCGCCACGAAAGCCTCGAAGGCATCGGCGAGCACCGACGTGTTATCGGCACCGCCGGAACTGCGAAGCCCGGTCCCGAGCGCAACCAGGTCGGCGAATCCTAAACGGCGCGCGCTGTTTGCAAGCTGGACGTCGTTCACGATAGCCGCCTTGCGTAACGTCAAGAGACCTTCGGGTTCTTCGCCGAAGCGTTCGAAAAGCCAGCTGGCCGTGAGAAAACCCAGCACCGAGTCGCCGAGGAATTCCATCCGTTCGTTCGAGGGGCCGCCGCGTTCCTTAGCGCGACTTTCATGAACGAACGCG
The DNA here is from genome assembly GCA_049585095.1 of Candidatus Tumulicola sp. Lineage (GTDB taxonomy): Bacteria > Vulcanimicrobiota > Vulcanimicrobiia > Vulcanimicrobiales > Vulcanimicrobiaceae > Tumulicola. Next base: position 11,212 of record JBAUZB010000083.1, on the reverse strand, counting down.
TTCTCGACGATGGCGAGATCGCCCGCACTGCGGATGCCGGCCAACCGAAGCAGGGCGCGCAAACGCCGGCGACTCGCCTCTCCGCTCAACGACCCGGTTCCCTATCGAACTTTGCCGAAGACGATGACGCTGTTGTGTCCGCCGAAGCCGAACGAGTTTGAAAGCGCGATGCGGATCGGCGCGCTGCGAGCTACGTTGGGGACGTAGTCGAGCGTGCATTCCGGATCGGGGAATTCGTAGTTGATGGTCGGCGGCATGACGTCTTCCAGCACCGCCATCGCCGTAGCGACCCCTTCGATGCCGCCGGCCGCCCCGAGCGCGTGCCCGTGCATCGACTTTGTGGAACTGACGCCCATCTTGGAAGCGTGCTCGCCGAAGGCTTTTTCGATCGCTTTCGATTCAGCCGGGTCGCCGATCGGGGTCGATGTGCCGTGGGCGTTGATGTAGTCGACGTCGCTTGGCTGGATGCCCGCCTTCGCGAACGCGCGCGTAAGCGCCAGCATCACCCCGGTACCGTCGGGATCGACTGCCACCAGATCGTAGGCGTCGGCCGACTGCCCGTAACCGAGAACCTCGCAGTAGATCTTGGCGCCGCGCGCCTTGGCGCTTTCGTATTCCTCGAGCACCAGCACGCCGGCGCCTTCGCCGAGCACGAATCCGTCGCGCTCTCGATCGAAAGGCCGGCTGGCGCGCGTGGGATCGTCGTTTCGGGTCGACATCGCCCGCATCGACGCGAAGCCGCCGATCGCCAGCGGCGAGACCGTCGCTTCGCTGCCGCCGGTGACCATCGCGTCGGCATCGCCGTAGGCGATGAAGTTGTATGCGGTTACGATCGCGTCGTTGGCGCTGGCACACGCACTTGCGGCCGAAAAAACCGGACCTTGGAAATGGTGCTGCATCGAAATATGGGCGGCTTCGGCATTGGCCATGAGCATCGGAATGAAGAAGGGCGTCACCTTCGACCACGTTCCGTTTTCCTTGGCTTTCTCGGAGTTGAGCCAAAACGTGATGATGCCACCGATTCCGGTGCCGAGAATCGCGCCGGTGCGTTGCTTGAACGCTTGGTCGTCAGGAAGGTTGGCGTCTTCGATCGCTTCCCGCGCCGCCACTACCGCGAACTGCGTAAAACGATCCATGCGACGGGCTTCCTTGCGGCCCAACAACTCTTCGGGCCGAAAGTCTTTGACCTCGGCGGCGATGCGCGTCGCGAAGTCGGTGGCATCGAATGCCGTGATCGGAGCGACGCCGGATTCGCCGGCAATCAGACGCTGCCAGAAGTCGCGGCGATTGTTGCCGATCGGAGTCACCGCGCCCAACCCCGTGACGACGACGCGCCGGCGGAGAGGCGCGGGGTTACTCGAAGCGTTCAAAGCTTCACGAACTTACGGCGACCTCGAAACGGAACCTTTCCCCGCGCGACGGCTGACGCGCCGACTAAATTCGATGACTTAAGTCATCAAGTATCCAACGCCAATTGCGTTATGATGCCTGGTTTGGGTGGAGGAGTAGGCTAGCGAAGGGCTAATTCACTCCACCTATTCCCTCTTCACGGTGCTGACGGGACAGCTTTTTTTCATGGGAGCAACCTTGGCGTCCGTCGTGGCTTTACGACCGGGTGTGGACCGTCAGAAAAACGGTTCGCTTCCGCGCGTCGTTGCCGTCGTTCTGAATTGGAATGCATGGTCGGATACGATTGCATGCGTCGAGAGCCTTCTGGCTTCCAGTCAGGTTCCGTACCAGATCGTTATTTGCGACAACGGATCGGTCGACGATTCCGTTGCCCGCATTTTGGAGTGGGCCAAGACGCGCGACGGTTTCGTGAGCTACGAAAACCCCGAAGCGGCACTCGACGGACCCGCGCTGTATTCGCCGCTCGCGCTCATTGCGTTGCCGAAAAACGGCGGCTATGCGTATGGCAACAACATCGGCATCCGCTACGCGATCGATCGTTCGAACGCGGAATACGTCTGGATCCTGAACAACGACACCGTTGCCGAACGCGACGCGCTCGAGCGGATGGTCGAAGTCGCCGAGAGCAATCCGTCGGTCGGCATCGTCGGATCGAAACTCCTTCGCTACGACGCTCCGGACACGATTCAGGCGATGGGCGGTGGATACATCATTCCGGTGCTGTGTCACGACACCCAGCTCAGCAGCGGCCGAAGTGCGGCGACCGTTGAGGCGGCGCCGATCCCGCTCGACCACATCGTTGGCGCGAGCCTGCTCGTTCGCGCCGAAGCCGTCTACGGCGTGGGCCTGATCGACGAATCGTACTTTCTCTATCGCGAAGAGACCGACTGGTGCATTCGCATGCGCCGAGCCGGCTGGAAGCTCTACTGTTGCTCGCAAGCGATCGTGTGGCACAAACAATCGCACTCGATCGGATTCAAGAGCCCGCTTCACGATTATTATGCGGTGCGCAACATGCTGCGCCTCGTCTGGAAGTTCTACCCGATATCGGCCCCGACCGCATTCGGGTACTTCGCCTTGCGCTCGGTGGCACCCAAACTGCTCCGACTCGAATTCATGCGGCTGCTGGCGGTCGTTCACGCGTTTTGCGACTTTTTCTCGGGAGTGAGCGGCCGCTGCGTTCATCATTCCGACCAGATGCTTCTGCGGAGCTACGTATCCGGCGAAGTTCGGCCGGTTCCGTGGTGGCCTTCCCTGAAATCGGCGAAATCGGCGGGGATCGCCGTGGCCTTCCTCATCGCCGCCGTGGTGCTCCAAAGCGGGGTCATATCGCCGATGGGAGCGCCGCTCCATCACCCGGTTGCCGCACGCAAGCTCGCGCACCCAGCCCCGCACGCCCACGCGGCGCGTGCGGTGACGCGCATCGATGCGCGAACGCAGGCGCGGCTGGCTTCAACAGTGGGACTGCGCTAGGCGAACTGCGAGCGCTACAGCGCCGGCGACGGCGAGCATGAGCGCGATCCGAAGAAGCGTCACGCGGCCGGTGAGACCGGCGCATCCTGCGAACCCGGTGGCGAGATTGGTTTGGGCGCACCACGGCGTTCGCCAAGATACGCCCCATAAGCCCCAAGCATTGTGCCAATTGGAAGGCCAGCCACTGGAAGCCGCATCCCAGGCGCGCCGCATTGCAGCATCGTCTCCCAAGCGCGCGTGGATCCGGGCCAGCGCCGCCGCGCCCAGATTCGTTTCGCGCCACTTTGCGTCGAAGCTGCGTGGAGGTTGCCACGCTTGCGTCCATTCGTCGAATGCGTAGATTCGAGCGTCGCGCAGCGACCCGTCGCTGCCCACGTCGAGAGCATAAAACGTGGGGTTGTTGTGGTAAATCGGAGAGATCGAACCGAACACGAAGATCGGCACCCCACCGTCGAGCCGAAAGTCGAACCGATGGGCATGCCCCGCCAGCGCGTAGGCGACGCGATTCGACGGCGCCGACAAGATCGAAAGCAGCGCAACGTCGGCCGTCGTTTCGAGAAACGGCCACGGCACGAATCCGCGGGTCTCCTCGGTCGCCATGGCATCGTACCCCGGCGGAATGTGCATCATCACGACGCTGCGCATGCCCGGCGGTGCCCCGGACAACGCCGTCTGCAGCCACGAGAGCTCGTTTTCAACTCCATTGCTACGAAACGTCGCGCAATTGCCGAGGTACAGCGCCGCCAGCGGCACGTCGTCGATGACGACCAATTGCAGGTGGCGCACCGGAAGCAGCATCGTATAATGTCCGCTCCGCGCGAACGAGGCGGCAAAACCCGGTGCGGCGCCGTTTCGGTTCACCAGGGGAGCCCAAGCGCGGGCGACTGCCGCCATGTAGGGCGTTCCAAACTCGGTGCGATAGTCGCCGCAGGGCGTGTCGTTGTTTCCTAGGGCCAGCGCGAACCGCGCATGCGGAAACGCCCGTGCGAATGCGGTGGCAATCGATCGCATCGTCCGAACGCCTTCATCGTCGGCCGAACTGCCGTCGCCGTGGCGGCGAACGACGCGCGCGAAATCGTGCGCAAAAAAGTCCCCGGGAAGCAATACGACCGCCGGATTCGGCACCGCACGCTTCATTTCCGAAAGAGCCGAACGGAACAGCGTCAGGTTCGTATCGCTACCGAACAGGCTAGGATCGCGCCGCCGGTCGAGCGGGTCGAGGTGAATATCGCTTGCCACCAGCCACGTTTGGCCCCTGCCGGCGGAACCGGCATGCGCGCCGGCGCGCGAGGCGATGACGGTCGCCAGCAAAGCGACGACGAGACTCGCGGACGCGCGTGACGACATGGAGGCATCTCATTCGTTTCGAAAAAGACCGTTTCATGTCACGCGACGAAGCCGAAGTGTTCGGGCGATACGTGGTGGGCAGCGCCATCGACGAGCCGGTACGCGTGCGGTACCGCCGCGCTCTGCGCGATCTGAGCTACGATACCGACGACGCGATTACGCGTTTTGCAGTGAACCGGCCGTGGTCGATCGCCGCCCTCGACGGGGGGCTCGCGTTGACCCAGCCGAGCGCGCTGCTTCGCAGGAGATTGTCGCTGATGGCCGCGATTCTCGAAACCCGACCCGAATATAGCGAAGCCTTCTTGCCACGGAACCGTTCGCGCCGCGACGCGCTGGGCGTGGCGTACGCCGTCGCCCGCGCCGCGTTGACCGGCGCTCTCGGGCTCTTGCTCTTGCGCTTCATACGGTGACCGCGTTCGATTTCATCGTTTTGGGTTCGGGAGCTTCCGGGGCGATGGCCGCAGAGACGCTTCTCGACGGCGGCGCGCGCGTGCTCATGCTCGACGGAGGCATGAAAGACGATCGGTATTCGAAGCTCATTCCGGCAAAGAGCTTCGTTGAGATCCGACGCACCGAGGAAGACCAGTTTCGCTATTTCCTCGGCGACCATTTCGAAAGCGCCGCCTATCGCAAGCTCGGCGTCGGCGCCCAGCTCACGCCGCCGCGGTGTTTCATCGTCGACTGCGTGGACGAGTTGTTGCCGGTGCGTTCGGCGACGTTCGCGCCGTTGGAGAGTTTGGCGTTGGGCGGCCTGGCAAGCGGTTGGGGACTGATGTGCGGCGTGTACTCGGACGCCGAGTTGGAGCTCGCTTCGCTGCCCGCCGGCGAAATGCACGCGGCCTACCAAGTAGTTTCAGACCGGATCGGCATTTCAGGCGGCGACGACGATGCGCGTCCCTATACCACCCAGTTCTTGCGCGGGGTTCAACCGCCGCTGCCGCTCGATCCCGCGGCCGCGATTATGGCTGCGCGCTACGCGAAGCGACGCCAAAGGCTGAACGCCGTGGGATACTCCGTCGGCCGGCCGGCTCTGGCACTTCTGAGCCAGCCCAAGGACGACCGGCACGCCGCCGACTTGTACGACATGGAGTTCTACGGCGACGGCGGCGGAGCCGCGTGGCGACCGGGTCGGGTTATCGACGGCCTGCGTCGCAACGCGAACTTTTCATACGTCGGCAACGTTTTCGCGACTCGCTTTGAAGAACGCGACGGGGAACCGGCGATTTTCGTTCGCGACCCGCACGGCGGCGGCGAACGCCGCTACGCCTGTAGGAAGCTGGTGCTTGCGAGCGGCGTTCTCGGAACGGCGCGAATCGTGCTGCGCTCGGTGGCGGGTTCGAGCGGTCGGTTGCCGTTGCTCTGCAACGACTATACGTACGTTCCGTGCCTGGTCCCCGAGCGAATCGGCAGGTCGATGCCGGAACGAAGCCAGAGCCTCACGCAGCTCGCGCTCTTTCACGATCCGCAACGACGCGGCAGCGACATTGCCGTGGGAACGATCTTTTCGTATCGCTCGCTATTGCTGTTTCGCCTGCTGCGCGAAATTCCGCTGAACGTTCGCGACGCGCGAATTCTCATGCAATACCTGCTCTCGGGATTGGTCATTGCGGGGTTCGATCATCCGCAGGCATATTCCGAGCACAAGGCGCTCTGGCTCGAAACCGACCCGTCCTCCCCGACTTCCGATTGCTTGGCCATTGAATATCGGCTCACCGAAACGGAGCGCCGTCGCCACACCTCCCGCGAGCGGGGTTTTGCGCGAGTGTTGCGCACTCTAGGCGCGTGGCCCGTCAAACGAGTTCATCCACCGCTCGGGTCGAGCATTCATTACGCGGGCACGCTACCGTTCAGCGATGCGACCAAGCCGTTGCATTTGAGCCGTGACGGCCGGCTGCACGGCACCGAGAACGTGTTCGTCGCCGATGCTTCGGGCTTTACGTTCCTGCCTGCCAAGCCGGTTACCCTATCGCTGATGGCCAACGCACACCGGGTTGCCCGCCTCCTCGTGGAAGCCGGGGTGCGATGACCCAACCGGCCGCTGACTCCACCGTTTTGGTGACCGGCGCCGGCGGATTCATCGGAACGGCCCTGATTCGGCGCTTCCTGTCGGCCGGCTGGCGCGCCATCGGTTGTGGACGCCGTCGGCCTGAGGGGTTCCCGCAGACCGCGCAATGGCGCGCGTACGACCTCGCATCGACGGCTCGCTTGAACGGCCTTTTCGAGGGCGTCGACGTGTTAATCCACGCTGCATTCGTCAAACAAAATCTCGACTGCAACGTCGCCGGAAGCACCCGGTTACTCGAGGAGGCGCGGTCCCGCGGCGTTACGCAAACGGTGTTCATTTCGAGCTTGGCGGCTCACGCCGGCGCGCTGTCGCAATACGGAAAGCAAAAGTACGCGCTCCAGCAGTTATTCGAACGATGCGGCGCCCTGGTCGTTCGGCCCGGCCTCGTGCTGGGTAGCGGGGGAACCTTCGAGGCAACGCGTGCGTACTTGCAAAAGCACCGTTTCATCCCCCTGATCGACGGGGGGTCGCAGCCGCTGCAAACGGTTTACGTGGACGATCTTGCGGATGCGATGTACGCCGCCATCGCCCGGCGCACGAGCGGAACGTTCACGATTGCAGAGCGCGAGCCGGTGTCGTATCGCGAGTTCTATCAAACGCTCGCAGCCCGTCTCGGAATAAACGTTTGGTTCGTGCCGATCCCGTTTTGGGCGGCGGATCTTGCCATCCGGACGGCGGCCATGTTTCGCGTCGCACTTCCGATCGATCGCGACAATTTGCTGGGCCTTCGCGCGATGCAGCTCGACGAAGGGCCTCGGCTCGAACCCCCGGATCGGCCCGTGGGCGACTTTCGACGCAACATCGAACTCACCGTAGCGCGATGCAGTAGGGAGGTTTGAACGGAACGGCCAACAGAGGCTCCCTTGGCGGAGTTCTAGCGCCTTGCTTGGCGGAGTTCCGGCGCTTAGATAGAACAACGGGTGATACAAGTGGCGTTTACTCGACTTCTCGTGACGGGCGGCCTAGGATTTATTGGGTCGGCGTTCATTCGATTGCTGCTCAAGGAACGGCCTGCGGTGCAGATCGTGAACCTTGACGCCGTCACGTATGCCGGAAACCGTGAGAACCTGCGCAACGTGGAAGGGGACTCACGCTATCGCTTCGTCCAGGGCAACATCTGCGACGTGTCCTCGGTTCGGGACGCCCTATGCGACGGCGTCGACGCGATCGTCAATTTTGCCGCCGAGACGCACGTCGACCGCTCGATTCTCGACCCCGAAGCGTTTCTGCGAACCGATATTTTGGGAACCCACGTGCTTCTCGAAGCGGTTCGCAGACACAGCATCGCCCGCTACCTCCAAGTTTCGACCGACGAGGTCTACGGCGACGTGAACCAGAGCGAATCGCTCGAAACCGACCCCCTAAGGCCGCGCAGCCCCTACAGCGCGAGCAAGGCGGGAGCGGATCTCCAGGTGTTGGCCTACATGGCAACCTTTGCGAGCCCCGTAGTGATCACGCGGGGTTCGAACACGTACGGGCCGTTCCAGCATCCCGAGAAGCTCATCCCGCTGTTCGTCACGAACTTGATCGACGACCAGCCCGTTCCGCTTTACGGCGACGGCCTTCAGATACGCGACTGGCTGCACGTCGAGGACCATGCGCGCGGCATTCTCCACGCTCTCGAATGGGGAGAGACCGGGAACGTCTACAATCTCGGGGGCGGCAATTCACGCACGAATCGCGAGATTACCGAGCGCCTCGTTTTGGGTTGCGGGCGTTCCATGGACTCCCACGTGAAGTACGTCGAGGATCGCGCCGGTCACGACCGGCGCTACGCACTGAACTGCGCCAAGGCGCGCGCCCTCGGATGGGAGCCGCGCGTTCCTTTCGATCGAGGCTTGCGCGATACGATCGAATGGTATAAGACGAATGAGTCATGGTGGCGCCCGTTACGGGGCGGCGAGTTCGTGGACTACTACCAACGCCAGTACGCGAATCGCTAGCCGGAGAAGTACGATGAAGGGCGTCATTCTTGCGGGTGGTCTGGGTACGCGTTTGCGTCCGCTTACCAAAGTGACGAACAAACATTTGCTGCCGATTTACGACCGGCCCATGATCTATTATCCGATCGAGACTCTCTGCGCTGCCGGCATCGACGACATCATGATCGTAACCGGGGGAAACTCGGCCGGCGATTTCCTGCGCCTCCTCGGCAATGGCAAGGAGTTCGGCCTCAAGGACATTTACTATACCTACCAGGACGGCGAAGGCGGCATTGCCGACGCGCTTTCGCTCTGCGAGCACTTCGCGGACGGCGAACGCATCGTCGTGATCCTCGGCGACAACATCGTGCAGGATTCCATTCGGCCATACGTAAGGGCGTTCGAGCAACAGGGAACGGGGGCACGCATTCTGCTAAAAGAGGTTGCGGACCCGGAACGCTTCGGCTGTCCCGAACTCGACGGAGACAGAATCGTGCGTATCGAAGAAAAGCCCTCGAAGCCCAAGAGCCGCTACGCCGTCACCGGAATTTACATGTACGACTGCAAGGTTTTTGATTTTTGCCGCCGCCTCGTCCCCTCCGATCGGGGCGAGCTAGAGATCACCGACGTCAACAATGCCTACATTGAGGCGGGCGAGCTTCGCTACGACGTCCTCGACGGCTGGTGGGCCGATGCCGGGCAGTTCGAATCGCTTTATCGAGCCGGCTCGCTGGTCGCGCAACTCCGGCGCGATCGGGTTGCCGTCACGCAAGAAGTGGGTGCCCGGTGAGCGTCGGCTCGAGCCTAGCCTCCATCGTGCGCTTCCGCTGGCTCCTGTACGAGCTGGTCAAGTACGACATCATCCAGCGCTATCGCGGATCGCTCTTCGGCTTCGCGTGGACGCTGATGAATCCGATCATCTTCGTGGCGATCTACACCCTGGTATTCTCGATTTATATCAAAACGGGCGTTCACGCTTTCCCGCTCTACCTGCTCAGCGGCATGATCCCATGGATCTGGATGTCGCAGGCGATCTCGCAAGCCGTATCGGCGATTCTCGACGGCCGCAACTACGTCGGCAAAACGCTCATGCCCACGGAGATCCTCATCTTGGTTCCCGTTTTCTCGAACGGCTTTAACTTTCTCATCACGATCGCGTTGGTCTTCCCCGTCAGCGCTGCGCTGGGCGTTCCGATCTGGTGGGCGCTGCTGTTTCTCCCACTCTTGGCCGTGATCGAGCTCGTGATGACGGCCGGATTTTCGTTCCTGGTCGCGACCGTCAACGTCTTCTATCGGGACATGCAGCAAGTCGTCGCGTACGCGCTCCTCGCGCTCTTCTTCCTGACGCCGATTTTTTACGTGCGGTTCATCGTACCACCTAATCTCGCGTTCTTAGTGAAGTACAGTCCCATAGCGGCGCTCATCTCTTCGTATCAGAACGTATTCTACTATGGCATTCCGCCGAGCTGGCGCGATCTGCTGTTCGCAGGCGCCTTCAGCGTCGTGCTTCTGATTCTGGCGCTGATGTATTTTAACCGTCACCGCGACGCATTCGGCGAATACGTTTAACGAGGCCGAAACCCGCTTCTCTACGGTTCGAAAATTACGTCGTCGAGATGGAGGCCCAACTCGCGTTCGTCTTCGCCGAGCCCTAGCTGCTTGAGATTGACCGTCGCGCCGGCAGCGAAGGCGATCTTGGCGACTCGTCCGCGGGGCAAGAGCCGCGGACAATCCAACCTGACGGCACCGGCACCGCGTGCGACAGCGACGAGCCCTCCATCGACCGTTATCCGTAGCTCGGTGTCCTCGGGAACGTCTTGCGGAATCGTCGCATGAGCCGTGAACCGCGAAATGTCGCGGTCGGGAACGACGCTGAACTCCAGCTTCGCGCCCGCCCACCCGTCGGAATAAGCGCCTGCGACGGGTCCGCTTTGCATCACGCAGCCGATCAGCGGCAGCACCACGTCGATGCCGTCGTATCGTTCGACCGGAGGAACGTCGAAGTACATCGACAGGGCGCGATCGATTGCGTCGAGATTCGCGGACGTAACGACGCGAGCGGGGTCGCGCACGCAAGCCTGAGGCGTCAGGTCACGCGCATAATATGGCGAAACAGCCGGATCGGTCGCCATGACCGCCATCATGTGCGTAGGCGTTAGGATCCCCTCCAATAAGGCGCGCTCATCGCATGCGTGCAGGCAGTCGATGAATGTCCGGTCCCAGCGCGCGCCGGCGTCGAAATTCGGCCCGAGCCCACGATCGACGAACGGATCGATCACGTTGCCGTAGCCTACGAAGACGTGAAAGGAAAAGCGCTCGACGAGCAGCGGCAGAACGTCCTGTGCGCGGATGCCTTCGAAACCGACCGTCGAGCAATCCCAGTCGGTGAAGCGCTCCTCGTAGCGCCGGAATTGGTGGTGAAAGCGATGCGGGCGGTCTAACTTAGGCCAGAAACGTTCGACAATGTGCTGCGCTTCTGGCCAGCGTTGATGCCCGTTTCTCCCGATGACGTCGTTGGCGACGAAAAACGCGCCCGGCGCGAGCGCATCGCGGACGGCATCGAACAAGCCTTCCAGGTTCGTCACGTGGTGCAGCGATTGATTCGCTACGACGCCCTGGTAACTGCGGCGCGGGCGCCATTTGTTGAAGTCGCCGCGCAGGAAATGCAGGTGCGACGACAACCCGGCGGTTCGCGCGTCGCCGGCCGCGCGTTTTATCAGTGTAGGATTGAGTTCGAGGCAATCGATGCGAAAATCGCTGAGGCCGCCGGCCTGCAGCAATTGCGCGATCTCAACCTCGTTGGTTCCACCTCCCGATCCGATGCTAAGAAAAACGGGACTACGCGCGCCACAGCGCCGCGCGCTTTCCCTGAGAAATTTCGCTAGGAACGTTGGGGCCGAATGGCAGCCGACTCGCTCGAGCATGGCGCGCACGAACGTGTTCGACCAGTAGTGGTAGATCGGCGATAGGTCGTCGAACTCGGACACGGTATCAA
>JBAUZB010000082.1:0-17963 GCA_049585095.1 Candidatus Tumulicola sp. | reverse complement strand
CCGGATTCACCATGCACGGCTTTCTCAATTTGCTCGCCGCCGCGACGTTCGCACCGCGCGTCGATGCGGGCCGCCTCGCGAGCGTCGTGGGCGAAGAAGATGCGAGTGCGTTTGCATTCGACGGTTCGTCGTTTTGCTGGCGCGACGAATGCGCCGATACGGGCGAACTCACGCGAATGCGAGCCGCCGTTTTCGCCGGATACGGCAGCTGCAGCTTCAGCGAGCCGGTCGCCGATCTCGCGGCGCTCGGGCTGCTTCCTAGTGCCGCCGCATGAACGCCGCGAACGACACCAACGCCGCCGCGCTCGAATCGTGGGTCGAGGTTGCACCCGACAGCGACTTTCCGATTCAGAACCTGCCGCTGGGCGTGTTCGCGCGCGACGGCGGCGGCGGACGAATCGGCATGGCGATCGGCGATCGCATCCTCGATCTGCGCGTCGCCGGCGAGAGCGGTTTGCTCGACGGCGTCTGCGAGCGCCGGCTGCTCGAGCGGCCGCGCCTCAACCATCTCTTTGCCGCGGGCCGCGAGCAGTTGCGCGCCCTGCGCGAGCGCATTTCGTCGCTTTTGCGCCGCGGCGGAGACGACGCGCTGCGCTTGGCGAACGCCGATTTCTTTTTCGTACCGCGGCGTGGCGCGCGCATGCTGCTGCCGGTCGAGATCGGCGATTACGTCGACTTCTATTCCTCGTTGGAGCATGCGACCAATTTAGGGCGGCTCTTTCGTCCCGACGCCGAACCGCTGTTGCCGAACTGGCGCTGGATGCCGATCGGCTATCACGGCCGTTCGGCCACGATCGTCGTTGACGGGACGCCGGTCGTGCGGCCGTCGGGACAACGCAAACCGCCCGGCGCGCCGATTCCGGCGTTCGGCCCGACGGGGATGCTCGACATCGAACTCGAGGTCGGATTTTTCACCGGCCGGGGCAACGCGCTGGGGATTCCGATCCCGGCAAGTGATGCGCCGGAGCATATCGCAGGGCTGGTGCTGGTCAACGACTGGAGCGCGCGCGACGTTCAAGCGTGGGAATACCAACCGCTGGGGCCGTTCTTGGGCAAATCGTTTGCCACCACGATCTCGCCATGGGTGGTGTCGCTGGATGCGCTCGAGCCGTTTCGCGTGGCAAGCCCGCGCCAAGACCCACCGCCGTTGGAGTATCTGCGCGCGGCGTCCGAGGGCTACGACATTCGGCTTTCGGTCGAGCTGCAAACCGCGGGAATGCGCGCTGCCGGCCTCGACGCTGCGGTGATTTCGCGCACCGGCTTTCGTGGAATGTACTGGACCATGGCCCAACAACTGGCGCACGCGACGGTCAACGGCGCGCGAACGCGGCCGGGCGACCTGTTTGCTTCCGGAACGATCTCCGGCCCCACGCCCGAAAGTTGCGGAAGCCTCATCGAACTCACGTGGCGCGGAGAACGCCCGATCGCGTTACCCGGCGGCGAAACGCGCACGTTTCTGCAAGACGGCGACGAAGTGACGCTGCGCGGCTGGTGCGAGAAGCGCGGCGCGCGCCGCATCGGTTTTGGTGCGGCGCGCGGACGGATCTCGCCTGCTGCAGGCTAGGGTTTACTGACGACGGCGTCCCACGGCATGTTGAGGCCCGTGGTAATCGCGTCGATCGCCGTACCGCCGTGCGGGTACTTATAGATCAGGACCTGGTTTGCAAACGCATCGGCGACGATGACGCGCTTGCGCGACGGCACGGAGAAGCCGTTCGACGACGAGCCCGGCACGCCCACGCTCACGATGTGCGTAACCGTGTTGGGAGTTGCTGCCGGTATCTGATAGATTTTCGTTGCGAAGTCGCCGATGTCGATGTAGTTGTTGAAGGCGTCGAAGTACATCGGCCCCGCCGAGCCGGGCGTTCCGCCTTGCAGCGTTATCTGGTCGAACGTGCTCTCCGGCGCGTCGAGCTTGGCGTAGTAAAACGTGTCGCTCGGTCCCGCGTACCCGTCGACGTAGATTTTGCCTTGCCCGTCGTACGCCACGCCGGTTAGAATAAAGGCGTTGCGATCGTAGTAGATGTGCGGCGTGCCCGTCGCGTGATGGTACACGGCGACGTAGCCGATGTTTTCGCTGGAGCTCTCGATGTTTTCAACGACCGCAAGATCGCCGGTCGACTTGTCGTACGCACACTGATACGGCAGCGTCAGGCCGGTCAGGACTTTGATCGGCGACGATGTGGCATGCGCGTATTCGGAGACCTGACCGAGGCCGTAGTCGACGACGAAGACTCTCCCCTTCTTGCCGAGGCACATGAAGAGCGGATCGTTGAAGCCGGTGATTTCGCCGGTATACGTGAGGTCGGGATAGCCGTACATCTTGACGGTGCCCGATCCGGAATCCGTAACGTACAGCAGCGTTTGCGCCGCGACGCCGGGCTTTATCCCCGCGCCGTTTTGGTGGTTGATTTGCGGGAGAGCTGCCAGCCCGGGCGCATTCGAGCCGGTGCTGCCGCCGCAGCCGGAAAGGACCAACGCCGACAGTGTCGCCGACGCAAAAAGGACGTGACGCATTCGAAGCTCCTCCAAAAAGGGCCGCCTCAAGACGACCGCTCGGTAGGTTACCGCACGGGCGAAAGGCCTCCCTTTCCCGGGGGCGCCTAAGTGACCGGTGCCTCGACCCAGGAGCGGAAGTACTGCGGATCCTCGTCGCGCAGCGCCGATTCTCCCAGCGACAACGGCTGGAAGGTATCGACCATCACCGCAATTTCGTCGGTCGACGTCTTGCCGAGACTGGCCTCCACCGCACCCGGCTGCGGACCGTGCGGTGCGCCGGCGGCGTGCAGCGTAACCGAGCCTTCTTCGACGCCGCGGCGGCTCATGAAGTTCCCGCTGACGTAGTAGATCACTTCGTCGCAATCGACGCTGGAATGATTGTACGGAATCGGAATCGCCAGCGGATGATAATCGAACAGCCGCGGGACGAATGCACAGAACGCTGCGCCCGGCGCTTCGAACGTCGCATGCGCGGGCGGCGGCTGGTGAAGTTTGCCGGTGATCGGCGCGAACTCGTCGACGTTGAACGCATACGGATAACAGTAGCCGTCCCAGCCGATGACGTCGCACGGATGATTCTGAACCACGTACACGGCGTTACGGTCGCCGCTGGTAACGCGGATCTCGTATTCGCCCTGCGCGTCCACCGGCGGCTTGAGCACCGGCGTTCGAAAGTCGCGCTCGTAATACGGCGCATGCTCTTCCAGCTGACCCGACTCGTTGCGATAGCGGCGCGGAATCTTCACGCTGCCGGCGCATTCGTACACCAGCAGACGCGTCGGCAACGATGGGACCAAGCGGTAAATCGTGCCGGTCGGCACGATCAGGTAATCGCGTTCGCGATACGCGAGCTCGCCGAACTGCGTTTCGAGAACACCGGCCCCGTGATGGACGAATAGCAGCTCGTCGCCACCGGTGTTGCGGTAAAAGTAGTTCATCGGCCGGTCCGCTTGAGCGATCGCAACGGTGATGTCGCTATTGCGCAGGAGCGGGACGCGCGAATCGATCGCGTCGCCGTCATGTGCCGGCAGCGACGACGTCTTCAAATGACGGTTCCGCAGCGGCGAGTTTTCGACGAAGCGCGCGACCGGACGATCCCACGGCAGCACTTCAAGCGTCGCCGTCGGTGGCCGCACGTGGTAGAGCAGCGAGTAGACGCTTTCGAACCCTTTCGTCGAGAGCAGCTCTTCGGCGTAGAGTCCGCCGTCGGGGCGGCGGAATTGAATGTGGCGCTTGTGCGGAACCGAGCCGGCGCGAACGTAGGACGGCATTTACGGCAACTCCGCGGCCGTCGCCGCCGCGCGCTGGGTCGCGGTAAAGCCGTTGGTTTTGTGCGATCCGTCGCAAAACGGTTTGTCTTGCGACCCGCCGCAACGGCAGAGAGCGAAGTTCTCCCCTTCGAGCGTATACGGATTCCCTTCAGCATCGGTGAGCGTTACCGGCCCCCGAACGAGATAGGGTCCGCTTTCGCGCACCTTGATCACTGCGTCGTGCATGCGAAAGGCGTTCGACGGGCCAGCGGCGCACTCCGGTTCTCATGAAGTGGACGCTCGCAGCTCCGGCGGCGCTCGTAGCCGTCGTTTCCCTTGCGGCCGCCGCCCGTTGGGGTACGGCGCCGGTCGCGGCCGCAACGCCGACGCCGGCGGCGCTCCAATACGATGAAATTTCGCGCCCGCTCGTGCCGCCCAATACGCCGCCGCCGCCCGGCGCCTTTGCTGCTGATTACCAAGCCGCAGCCACAGCCCAAACGCCGAAACCGCACGGATTCAATCCGTTCACGGCCATTCACGACGCGCAACAAATGATGCAAGCAGTGAATGCCGGTCGCGTCACGCGTTTTGCGTTCTACAACGGATGGATTCGACGCGACGACGTCAACGCGCAGACGGCAACGATCGAAAAGTGCGATCGTCACCAGTACATCAAGCTGGATCTCGCCAAACGAACCTATAGCACCACGACAGCGGCTCCGCCGTGTCCGACTCCGACGCAGTATTCCGGTGCACCGCCGTCGCAAGGTGAAACCGGCGGATCCGGCAGCATCGATATCACCGTGAACGCTACCACGACGAATTTAGGGCCGCTGACGATCGACGGCCTCGAGACGAGCGGCGTCGACCGCGCGATCGAGTTGAAGATGTCGAACGCGACCGGCTCGTGCCGCGGCAACATGAACGGCGTGGACGTCATCATGAACGCGCGCGAGTACGTTTCTCAAGTTGCGGTTCCGCGGCGATTTTGCCCGTTGCCGCAAAGCACGTCGATGACCGATATGTTCGCCCGTTATGGGATGGGCAACGGATGCAAGCCGAAGTTCCATTCGGAACAGGGCGGTGACGCCGGCGCAGTCCTGTCTGACTTGGAATCGGGGAAGACCCTCGCCTTGTATTCGAGTTCGACGCTCGGTATGCCGAATGCACCGAAACAAGCCGGCGGCTTCGGGATGGTCGTGGAACGCGGAAACGTCAAGTGGCTCAGCGGCGCCGAGGCGCAGGCGCTGTTCGAAATCCCGGCCGGTTTTACGCAGAACTAGTGCGCGGCCGTCCCCTCGAGGATGGCGTGCGCCAAGACGTGGCCGCGGAGGCGTGCCTCGAGTTGCTGCCCGGTCAGCGGACCGCCTCCGCCGGCGTGCGCGAAATCGAGCGCATACAGCGTGAAGACGTAGTGGTGGGCCGGTCCCGGCGGCGGACACGGTCCGTAATAGGCGGCCTTTCCGGTCGACGCCAGGCCCGTCCGGCCGTGCGCAGGCGAGCCGCCGCCGAGCGACCGCGTGGAAGCGGGGATATCGTACACGACCCAGTGGTAGAAGCCGCCGGTGACCGGGGCGTCGGGATCGCGCTCGACGAGGGCAAAAGACTTGACCGAAGGCGGCACGTTCGACCATGCGAGCGCCGGAGTTCGATTCCGGCCGCCGCAATCGGCGGCCATCAGTGCCGATGGAATGGCCCCGCCGGCCGGAAAATCGGGGCTCTGCAGGAGCATCGCTGCGGCCGCGACCAGCGTGGCGATTCCGAGCATGCCCTCTCGTTTGGCGGCCGCCGATGCGACTTCCCGGGAAGGCCGGCCCGGAGGCCTGTGCTATCATGGCGAGGCCATGATGGGGGTTGGGCTTCACGCGGCGTAACCTCGTGAACCCCGCCAGGTCCGGAAGGAAGCAACGGTAAGCGGGCCCTTACGGGTGCCGTGATCCACCTGACTCTCGTCGTGGTACCTCTCTTAAAAGAACGACTATGCCGATTGCGACCGTATCTGCAGCCTTCGCCGCCTTCGTGTGCGCACTCGCCGCGTTGGCCGTTTATCATGTTGCCGTCGTGCGCCCGGCGCTTTCGGAGGCTCGCCGCGTGCTGAGCCTGCACGACGGTTTGATCGGTGGCGAGGGCGGTGGCGCGGCAGCTCGTTTGCACGAACTCGAAGCGGCGCAGTCCGCCGATCGCGACGCCGCCGAGCGGCTGGCCGTTCGCGTCGCCGAGCTGGAGGCGCTGGCGGTGCGCGACGTTTCGAAGATCGGATTCGTTCGATACAATGCGCTGGACGATACCGGCTCCGACCTGTCGTACGCCTTGGCCCTGCTCAATCGCGAGGGTGACGGCGTATTGCTTTCCAGCATCTATTCGCGGGACGATACCCGGACCTACGGAAAAGCCGTCAGCCGGTTCAAACCCGCCGCAAACGCCTCCGAGGAAGAATTGCAAGCCATCGAACGCGCCCGATCCAGCGCCCCGGATTCA
Organism: Candidatus Tumulicola sp.; assembly: GCA_049585095.1. Classification (GTDB taxonomy): domain Bacteria; phylum Vulcanimicrobiota; class Vulcanimicrobiia; order Vulcanimicrobiales; family Vulcanimicrobiaceae; genus Tumulicola. The sequence goes on along the minus strand of JBAUZB010000082.1, from coordinate 11,736 downwards.
TGATTCGCGATCGCTACTACGTGAAGATCGTCCCGCAAAAGGGCGACCGAGTTCACCGCTTTCACATTCGCAAACGATACTTTGCGGCGGTTCTCGTGGCGGTCGCCGCGATCGTCACCGGTTCGTTGGGGTTCGCGGGTCTTCAGGTGGTTCGCGCGCACGCGCAGATGACGTCGTTGCGCAGCCAGACGGAACGCCAGCGCAGCACTCTGGATGCCATCGACGCCAAGACCGAAGCGTTGCGCCGCGAACTGCAGCGCGTGCAGCGACAGAATCAGGAAATTCGCCAGCTGATCGGTGCCCCGGGCACGCACGCTCGCGCCGTTGAAAAAACCTCGTGGCTGCGGCACGGTCCGCCGCTCGACGTGGTTGAGGAACACCTTCGCGCCTTGAGCGCAGCGTCGGCCGCGACTCAGCGCGAGTCCGACGGCGTGCGAACGCTAGCCCTGCGAGTCCTCAACGTGAGGCACCTGCAAAGTCTGGTCCGGGCGCGCGAGATCGCCGCGATTCCGTCGATCGATCCGGTGGACGGCGCGGCCGTGGTGGGGTGCTTCTGTTATCGCAGCGCTCCGGACGCCGAATTTCACGCCGGCGTCGACCTGGGCGCGGATTACGGTGAAACCGTGCGCGCGGCGGCCGCCGGCACCGTCGTCGCCAGCGGATACGACGGCGGCTACGGCATCAAGATCGACATCGATCACGGCAACGGCTACCACACGTGGTACGCGCATCTTTCACGGGCCGACGTCACCGTGGGCCAGTACGTTTATAAAGGTGAGAACATTGCCGACGTCGGCGCGACCGGCTTTGCCACCGGGCCGCACCTGCATTATCAGATCATGTATCAAGGGCGCCCGATCGATCCGTCGCCGTTCCTGCACGGCGTTCCCCCCAATGTCTTAGCCGCTCTGCCGTAGAAGCGGTTTCTCACATGAACGGCATCCTCTGCAACCTGACGCAAATCCTCAGCGTCCTCGTGACCGCGTATACCGTGGTGCTTTTCGTATACGCGCTCGTTTCGTGGGTTCCGGATTTGCGCGGGCGCTGGGTGAGCTATCTGGCCGCGATCGTGGAACCGGTCTTGATGCCGATTCGCCGGATCGTTCCTCCCATCGGCGGTTTCGATATCGCGTTCCTGATCGTTATTCTGCTATTGCAGTTCTTGGTTCGGCCGCTGATCGGCTCGGCGATCGTCAACTCGTGCTACCGGCTGTTCTAGAGACTCGTCCGCTGCCGGCGATCGGCCGCCGCTCGTGAGATTGGAGCATCCGCACCGCCTCGAGGTTGCCGGCGGCGTGCGCAATTTCTGCATCATCGCTCACATCGACCACGGCAAGACGACGTTGTCGGATCGCCTGCTCGAGATCACGCGAACTATCGCGTTGCGCAATCTCGGGGAGCAGCAACTCGACGCGATGGACCTCGAACGCGAACGCGGCATCACGATTCGCATGCATCCGGTGACGCTGAACTACGTGACGCGAAGCGGCGAGCCGTATCAACTCAATCTCATCGATACGCCGGGGCACGTGGACTTTTCGTATGAGGTTTCGCGCTCGTTGGCGGCCTGCGAAGGCGCGTTGCTGATTATCGATGCCGCTCAAGGCATCGAAGCGCAAACGCTCGCAAACTACCATCTCGCGCTCGAGCACGACCTCACGATCATCCCGGTCATCAACAAAATCGACCTCCCGGCGGCCGACCCCGCGCGCGTGATGGGCGAGGTCGAGGAACTCTTGGTGATGGAGAAGAGTGAGTGCATCCTCGCCAGCGCCAAGAACGGGGTCGGCATCGAGGAGATTCTGGAAGCCATCGTCACGCGGATTCCGCCGCCGAAGGGACGCCGGGATCACCTGCGAGCGCTGGTATTCAACGCGCGCTTCGACCCGTACCGCGGCGTCGTGAGCTACGTTCGCGTGGTCGACGGAGAGCTCACGGCCGGCACCCGTTTCATGTCGATGGCACACCAGCGCGTCTACGAGTGCACCGAAGTCGGCGTATTCGCGCCGGAAATGCGGCCCACCGACAAGCTCGATCTCGGCGGCGTGGGCTACGTGATCGGCAACATTAAGTCGCTCGGCGAAATCGACGTCGGCGATACGATTACTTCGCAAACCAATCCGGCTCACGTGCCGCTGGTGGGATATCGCAAAGCCGTACCGATGGTGTACTGCGGGCTGTACCCCAACGAAGGCGTGGAATACGACGAGCTGCGCGACGCGCTCGAGAAGCTGAAGCTCAACGATGCGGCCCTGGTCTACGAACCCGAAAGCTCGGTGGCGCTCGGCTTCGGTTTTCGTTGCGGATTTTTGGGTTTGCTGCATATGGAGATCGTGCAGGAGCGCCTGGAACGGGACTATGCGCTCGATCTCATCGCGACCTCACCCTCGGTCGCCTTTCGCGTGGTGCGGACCGACGATAGCGTCGAAACGATCGACAATCCGTCGCGCTTGCCGCCGCCGAACCTTATCCGCAGCATCGAAGAGCCCTACGTGAAGGCCACCATCATCGCACCGCCGGATTACGTCGGCGCGATCATGGAGATCACGCAGAATCGCCGAGGCGAGCTCGCGAACATGGAATATCTTCACGACGGGCGCGTGATCATGACCTACGAGATGCCGCTGATCGAGATCATCGTCGATTTCTTCGACATCTTGAAATCGCGCACCAAAGGGTACGCGTCGCTCGACTACGACGTGATCGGTTACCGCGAGGGCGAACTGGTAAAGCTCGAGATTCTGCTCAACGGAGAACCGGTCGACGCGCTGTCGTTCATCGTTTCTCGCGACAAAGCCGCGCAGCGCGGCCGCGTTCTCACCGAGCGGTTGAAGGAGCTGATTCCGCGCCAGCTGTTTGACGTTCCGATACAAGCGGCCATCGGGGGCAAGATCGTCGCGCGCGAAACGGTCACGGCGATCCGCAAGAACGTGCTGGCAAAGTGCTACGGTGGCGACATCACGCGAAAGCGCAAACTTCTGGAGAAGCAGAAGGTCGGCAAGGAACGCATGAAACGCGTCGGGCGGGTCGAGCTTCCGCAGGAAGCGTTCATGGCGGTCCTGCGTCTGCAGGACTAGTGGCCAGGAACGCCCGGTGAAGGCCTACGTTGCGACCAAGAACTCGGGTAAGCTGGCGGAGATGCGCGCGATCTTCGCCGGGTCCCCGCTGGAACTCGACGTGTACGAAGCCTACGCGAACGTCGTCGAGGATGCCGATAGTTACGTTGGGAACGCGTTGCTCAAAGCGCGGGCGCTGGCGCAGCAACTGGCTGCGGCCGGCATCGGTGCTGCGGCCATCGCCGACGACAGCGGACTGGAGGTCGACGCGCTGGGCGGCCGTCCCGGCGTGTATTCCGCGCGATACGGCGGCGCGGACGCGTCGTGGACGCAGCGGCGTGCGCGGCTATTGAACGAGATGCACGGCCTTCCGGATCCCAAGCGCGGGGCGCGATTCGTTTCGGCGATGGCGCTGGTTCTGCCCGGCGGCGCCGAACTGACGTCGCTCGGTACGGTCGCCGGCCGCATCGGTACAGAAGCGTTCGGAGCCGGCGGCTTCGGATACGATCCGTTGTTTTACTACGTGCCGCGCGGCTGCACGTTCGCCGAACTGAGCCCGGCAGAAAAGAACGCGGTGAGTCACCGCCGCGCCGCGGCCGAGGAGTTACTGCAACTGTTGCGGCGGCAGCATGGCTGAAATTGCGATCGGACAGGCGACGGTCGACGACGTTGCGGCGATTGCATCGCGGCGCCGTTGCGACCCCGTCGCCATGGCGATCGCGTTGGAATGCGCCGAGCGGGAAACGGCGTGGGCTGCGCGCGACGATGGCGACGTAGTCGGCGTGTGTTTGGCGCACGATTCCGGCGAGGAGCGTTACGTCGGCGACCTGTTCGTCGAGGCGTCGTATCGCGGACAGGGAGTCGGAGGAAGTCTGCTGGATGCGGCGCTGGGCAATGCCGGCGGCGTTCGCAGCGCGCTGTTCGAATCCGGCGACCCCGCTTCGCTCGCGCTCGTGCTGCGGCGTGGCCTGGTGCCGCGTGCGACCGTCGCGCGGTTTGCCGGTGCGATTCCGCGCGAGGCGGGACTGCTCGCGATGGCGGCCGGCGACTACCGGTTCGACGTTGAAAAGTTGGACCACGCGGCCCGCGCGTACGCGGTCGGCGACCTCGACGCAGCGACGCGCGGGAGCGCCCGTTTGGACGATCACGAACGCTTCGCTCGAGACGCCCAGGGTTTCGGCTTCGTGCTGGCCGACGAATTCGTCGGCTATGCGTACGTGCGCGCCGACGGTCGCGTCGGACCGGTGGCGGCCGCGTCACCGGCGTACGTCGTGCAGATCTTCGCGTACGCCTTGGTAGCCACGCAACGAACGTTTGGAGCGACGTGGTGCAGCGCGCTGGTACCGGCGTGCAACGCGCGCTTGTCACGAGCGGCGCTTCGCGCCGGCCTACGCATCGAAGAGACGCTTACGCTCGCGGGCGACGTGACGCCGCCGCCGGATCTCTCGTGCTATGCAGGTTTTCACCGGCTGCTATTCTAGTAGAGGCGAGAGTCGGGACGTAGCTCAGCTTGGTAGAGCGCTGCGTTTGGGACGCAGAAGTCGCAGGTTCAAATCCTGTCGTCCCGACCAGCATCGAATTCCCGCCTGCGCCCGTGGTCTAACAGGATAAGGCACGAGTCTTCTAAACTCGAAGATGGGGGTTCGAGTCCCTCCGGGCGCAATTCGTTGCAACCTTAGAAACGTGTGTTAGAATCGACAACGTCGTGGTGGTCGTAGCTCAGCTGGTTAGAGCGCTTGACTGTGACTCAAGAGGTCGCGGGTTCGACTCCCGTCGATCACCCCAACGCTTTATCTTTCAACGCTCGCATCGATGCAGCACTGCGGCAGGACGCCTGCACGGCAACTGCGTAAGCTCCAGGGCGCGGAACCGCGAGCGCCTTTAGCTCAGTCGGTAGAGCAGCGGCCTTTTAAGCCGTTGGTCCCGGGTTCGAGTCCCGGAGGGCGCAGAAATCTCCGCACCGCTAGCTCAATGGTAGAGCAGGTGACTCTTAATCACTTGGTTGGGGGTTCAAGTCCCTCGCGGTGCAGATGACCAAAAGCCTCGCCAATGTGCGCGAGGCTTTTGTCTTTCCGAAAGCCCGATCAGAACGCCAAGAATTCGACCGGATCGTCGCCATTTATCGCCGAGCGGAGACTGCGGGTAAACTGGTCGGCACTGATCTGGTAGCACTCACACGCGGCAGTTTCAAGCCCTTGGCGATTGCGGATTTGCACGTGGCCGCGGCTGTATCGGATAAAGCCGGCCTCCTGTAGCGACCCCGCCGCGATGCTGACTCCGGGCCGATGGACGCCAAGCATGATCGCAAGAAACTCTTGGGTTAGATCGAACTCATCACTATCGACGCGATCGTGGGTCATGAGAAGCCACCGCGCACAGCGCTCATCGACGGTGTGCAAACGATTACAAGCAATCGACTGACCCATGAAGTTGAACAGAGCTTCGGTATACCTTCGGACGATTCGCTGAAACGTTCTAGCGGTCTTGAGATGCGTCAAGAAGCGATCCACGGGCATGCAGAGCGCCGCACCGGGAACCTGACAAATCATCTTGCTAGGAGCACGATTGCCACCCAGGATTAGCTGCGCACCGGAAAGGCCTTCGAGTCCAAACGTACCAATTTCAACGGCGGCGCCGCTCTGCATTATCGTCAGAACGGATAGAACCGCGCCTTCAGGAAAGTACACGTGCCTCAGCGGCTCGTCCACGGGATACAAGACGTCCCGCGCGTGCACCATAACGCGCTCGAGATGAGGGCGAATTACTGCTTGTTCGAGCTCGGGTAAGGCCGCAAGAATGCGATTTTTGAAAGGATGGTCGAAAACAAGAACACCTACATGCCGACTGTCGCCAAGCAAGTAAGCGTTATGTGCCTGCCCGATAACGCAACCATCATACCACGAAATCGTCGGCTACGTACGAATTCCTACGAAACATTGGATTTTGGTGATATGTTCGATTCCCGACTGAACGGAAAAATCATTCGCGCTGCTATAGGCCGGAAATATCTGCAGCAAAAGCTTCCCAGTCCGAGAGAAAAAGGGTCAGCCACCGTTTGGGTGGCTGACCCTTCTCATTGATCGCAGCGTCGCGACTTACTGATCGGCGAAAACTCTCCGAACATCGTCGCGATTTTCCGTGCGAGGATAGACGCCAAGTAGGATACCGCCCCGGTCAAGGTCCGCTGAATACTTCTCGGCCCTTTCTTTGGGAATTCCGGCCCCAACTAAGGCCCCGATAAGCCCACCAGTGGCCGCTCCGGCCCCGAGGCCGCCCAGGGCCGCCGCGAGGGGTCCGGCTACAAGGGGCACCGCCGCTCCGCCCGTTCCGACGATTGCTGCGATGCTGCCGGTTGCCATCAAACCGGCGACGATCGCACCCAGGCCGCCTCCGATTGCTCCGCCGGTTACGGCACCCTCGGCGGCGTGACCGCCGGCATGTTCGGTGAATGCCTTCGCTTTTTCTTTATCCCGCATCATCACGCTGATTTCTTTGTCGGAGTAACCAAGATCGTGAAGTTGTTGAATGCGCGAATTAGCCGAGGCGTAATCGTAATACATTCCAGACTCGAATTCTTTTGTGTCGTTCATTCTAACCGTCTACCCGTGCCGACGGGCGCGCAAACATGATCGAAGCTTTAGACAAGCAAAACGCTCTTGAGCATTTTATTGCGCGCACAAGATGACCGGTGTCTAACGAAAAGCGTCGAACTAAAACCGATGTTTAGTCTCTCGAGGAAATGGGAACGTCGCTGCGAGGCTGTGAAAGGAGCACTAAAATGGCTGGAATACTCTGGGCAATCGTTTCAATACTGGTGATCTTTTGGTTACTGGGATTCCTACTGCATTTTGGCGGCGGACTAATACATCTGATACTGGTCGTCGTTGTGGTTCTTGTAGTTATCAACTTGCTTACGGGGCGCGGGGCGCGAGTTTAGGATCGCCCCGCGTTTCGGGTCATCGGTCGCCGATCGATGGGCATACCGAATGCCCGGTTCGGCCGGTAAACGCCCGATGCTATGTATGAAACCATACATAAATTGGGGGCGAAGGAGCGCCCCCAGGGTCCGTAAAACTTTCGCGCCATTAGTAGCATACTCGCCTGAGGACTTGGAGGCTACATGAATGACGCAACGCCCCTCATCGTATACCTCGCGCAGCCGGAATATGACGTCGCCTTATGCGAGAACCTGGCGAAAGAACTCGAACCGAGCTATACGGCACGGAGTGTCATTATAGACATGTCCGGCGTCAATTACATTGACTCGACTTGTCTCGGGAAGCTCGTGCGGATGCACTCCGAGCGCGAAAAGCGAGGCTTCGGTGCAGCGCGCTTGGTGCTTCCTTCGCAGCAGATCCGCCGCCTGTTTAAGTTAGTTCGCTTCGAGGCGTTGTGGCCGCTGTACGATTCATTGGACGATGCCCTCAAAGACTCAGCTGACACCGTCCGAAGAGCGGACGTCGGCTGATTTGCGCACGCCATAACTCGCGGGTTTCTTCCACCAGGGAAATGAACCCGGCGGCTTGCAGTGAAGAGGCGACCGGGCGCAAGCTACGTAAGAGTGCGTTCGAGTGATGACTACGTTTCGAGGAGCCGGGTAAGCCCTAGCGTACCCTCGACGGCCTTTACCGTGTGCGCTAGCGTATGTATGGGTAGAAAACCCTTGTAGCGGCCGCAAAACCCCATCGGGACACCGCCTCTCAGCAACGTCGGAGCGAGGCGCAAGGGATGGAGTGGCAATTCCAGGCGATCGATGCGAACGAGGCCCTCTCGGCCAAGCACGCGTTCGTCGCGTTCTTACGCGAATCGTGTACGCCAAAGTCCGATTGCGAAGCCGCGATGGTGGTGTTCGGTGAGTTAGTCGCAAACGTCATCCTTCACGCTCCAGGATCCATCGAAATCACCTTGCAATCGGACTCGAAGGGTGTCGTAACGCTCGACGTTTGCGATAGCGGCGGCGGGTTTATTTTGGCCCCTTCGCTTCCATCGGTAATTACCGCGCTGGGAGGCCGCGGTTTGTACATCGTCTCGCGGCTCTGTTCGAGCCTCGTCGCCACGCGCATGGAAGGGGGGAACAAGGTATCCGCGGTACTGCCCGTCGTCGCCAAGGCGAGCTACCTTCACCTGGTGGAAGAGAAACGAACAAGCGGCACCGTCGCAGAGGCGGATGCCGGCGATGACGACGCATCGCATCGTGCGCGTGGCGCGTCTTCTTAAGCGCCATACCGTAACACTTCGACGCGGGCCATCGTGCTGATGAACGTGGCTCCTAGGCCGAAAGGGACCAGGGCCCGCCGTGGAAGTCCAGCGGGGCTACCTAGCGACCGGGTATTTGTAGCGCTGCTTGCTGCTGCTTTCTTGGAGGTTTCTTTGGCTATGAGCGACTATGCGAATCCGCATCTCGTCTACGGCGTCGGAGCCCTGCATCCGCTGGAGGCCACCGAGCGAAAGCAACGGCTTGACGGTCCTCACTATTGCGCGTTAGGGACCGGGCACCAGCTCTATCCCTCGCATTCCACTCAGTACGGTCAAATCATTTGGAACTGCCCGGCTCACGTCACCGGCGAATGCATGCGTTGACGCGCACGTCGAGTCGGCTGCGCGACGGGAAGTTTCGCCAAAGCCGCGTCTAACGTCCGCCGCCGGCCTGCGACGGCGTCGACTTTGTGGGACACTTCGTTCAAGCGTTGCGACGACGATTGATTCAAAACGGGTCGATCGCGATCGCCGTTCGCAACGCAACGACCAAAGGAGCGCGGCCGCCGTTGCCCGCAATAGCGATTACACGTAAAGCAGCGGGGCTCAGGAGTGCCTCAAGAATGAAGAAGCAGACCATCGCCATTGAACTTACCAAGCTGGTGGCAGCCCAAACCAGGCCCGCTCCCGATCGGGACTTCTTTCACCTCGCAACCGACTACCTTAGCGTGTATCGGTATATTCTGGCCGATTTAAATAAGGAAGAATAGAACCTGGCGGTGGTCGATCGAGCCGACGCCGAGGCCCGGCATCCGTCTGTGGCCACGGGCCGGTCGCCCTCGACAAATAAAGGTGATGGTGACGCGCTCCACAACCTAAGCCCATCATGTATACCGATGAAAACCTGACCTGCGTCGATTGCAGCCGGAATTTTACGTTCACCACGAGCGAACAGGAGTTCTACGCTCAAAAGGGCTTTACGAACAAGCCGAGCCGATGCCCCGACTGTCGTGCGGCGCGCAAAGCGTCAGGGCAAGGCGGGCGCGGCGGAGGCCGCTCGGACCGGGAAATGCATTCGGCGACGTGCGCGAGTTGCGGCAAAGAAGCGTTGGTACCGTTCGTCCCGAGCAGCGGCAGACCGGTGTACTGTCGCGACTGCTACCAGCCCCGCGGCTAGTCGAACCACCCTTTCAGCGCGGATGAGCCGCGCTCGGCTACGGAACGAGCTTGAACACCGTACCGCAGCCGAGGGCTCCGCCGGGACCGCCGTCGGCACAGCTAGTTACTGCGCCGCCGGATCGCGTCGTCCCGTAGAGTGCGCCGCTTTCGTCGGAGAGTAGATTCGTTTGCTCGGGTTCGGCGCCGTTGAGCGGATGTTTGAAGTCGTAGATCACGTGGAAGGCATAGCCCGATTTCGAATGCGTCAGCTCGTAAACCGCGCCGCAGCCGATACCGTGGCAGCCTCCGCCGCCAAGCGAAGCCGTACCGTAAAGCGTCCCGTCGGACTTCAAAAGAATCGTGCCTTCGGGTAAGAACCCGTCGGCGTTGCCTTTGAAACTGTGGAGCGCGCTTTCGTCATACGACGAGCCCCGCGGCGTGAGTTTGAAGACGAGGCCGATGCCCTTCGTGCCGCCCCAGAAGGTCGTGCCGAAGACTGCGCCGGTACGCTCGTCGACCGTTACCGCACCGTACGGAAGGTTGCCGTCGGAACCGTTGAAGGCGTGGATGACGCGTTCCGAATAGCCCGATCCCTGGCGCGTGAGCTTGAAGACCGTTCCGCAACCGCCGTCGCTGCCGCAGTAGCCCTGGCTGCCGCCGCCGTACATGGTCGTGCCGTAGATCGAATCGTTCTTGTCGATCGTTAAACCGGCTTCCGGCAATTGACCGCCGGATCCGCCGGGAAAGCTATAGACCAGGCTCTCGGTGTAACCCGATGGGCTTGGCGTCAGTTTGAACACCGCTCCATCGTTGCGTGAGCCGCCGAATGCGGAGACGCCGTACAGCGTGCCGGCCTTATCGAAGACGATCGGGCCCAGCGGTTCCCAGGCGTCGGTGCCGCCACGAAAGCGATAGAGTATGTTTTCGGTGTAACCCGAGTTTCCGCGGGTCAACTCGAAAACCGTTCCCCAGCCGTTTCCGCCGTTGCCCTCGCTGCCGCCCTGAAACGTGACGCCGTAGAGCGCGCCTGCTCCGTGCGAAATAATTCCCCACGGCGACTTCCCGTCGAGACCGCCTTTGAAACCGTAGAGTTCTTTCTCGGTGTAGCCCGAGCCTGACGGCGTGAGTTTGAACGCGGTTCCACCGCCGCCGCTCCCGCCGAATAGCGTTGCGCCGTAAAACCCTCCCGCCGGGTCGTGCACCATGCCGGTAATTGGGCCGGCGCCGTCGGGACCGCCGAAGCTGTGAAGAACCGTCTCCGTAAATGCAACGTCGCCGCGCGCGATCGAGCGGTCTAGGCCCGGCGCCGTCGCTCCGGCAGGCAACGCAGGCAGCGCGCGCAACGGTCCCTGCGTGCTGCCGCCGGTGCATCCGGCGGCGAAACTAAGTGCGAGAACGAGCGCGTAACGCCCGCGTGAGAAACCCATCGCGAAACCTCGTGCGCGGCGTTGGCCACGGGGCAGGCGATGACACTTGCCGATGGCGTCGCACTTTCCTCTGCGTTATTGCGGCGCACCGAAATCGTTGTCGCTATTGCGATAAGAGGCACTCGCAGGGCGGCCTTCGCAGCCACCCTGCGGATCGCGTGCGTCTCGGAAACGTACCCCTATCTCATAGACCAACCTCCAGTCAAACCTTCATGAATCGGGGAGTTACTTCGCATGTCTATTGAACCGCACGAACCTTGGAATTCACCGCAGTCGAAAAATAACGCGCGTACTCTTTCGCCGGCGCTAACTCACGTCGAAAAAATAGCGCCGTAAAGGTTCGATCCGAGGCCTCTCGAAGCGGCTTCGGGGAACTCGTTTCTTTCGTAAACTCACCGTCGCTATGTAAGGAGTACCCCGTGAAGCTTTCTCTCAACGTTCGTGCCGGGCAATTTGCCGCAGGTGCTGCACTCGCCGCCATCGTTCTCGCGAGCTGTTCGAGCGGAGGCTCGGTGCCGAGCCTCGGCAATGCCGGGCTCGCCGGCCAGGTGCGCCAGTCACTGCCCGATGCTGTCGACACGCACGGAACGCTCGGCGCGACGATCGAATCGCCGGCGAAGCGGCCGATCGATTTCGGGAAAGGGACTGCTTGCAAGAATCCGCAGTTTCCGTTGATTTGCGTGAAGAAGGGCCACTCGGCGACGCTCGGCATCAAAGTCACGTGTACGAAGGGTTCGAAAAACATCAGCTGCGGCAGCATCAAGTGGTCGACGGTCACCAACAACAAAGGTCTCACCGCGTCGTTCAAGCCGAATCCGGGAAACCCGACCACCGAAACCGTGCACGCGTCGAGCACCATACCGGTCGGGCACTACTCACAGTCGCTCACGGCGAAATGT
>JBAUZB010000081.1:0-10211 GCA_049585095.1 Candidatus Tumulicola sp. | reverse complement strand
GCTACGAATAGTGACCCTGGAAGTCTTACGGTCTACGCGGCGAGATCTTATTCCTTAACTCGCACGATCACGAAAAATATCAACCATTCCGTGAGTGTGGCGGTCGGACCCTGAACCCTGAACGCGGCTGAGCGACCGCAAGTGTGCAGTGAGTTCTCTAGTTCACTAGCACGGCTTCGCGACACGCGGGACCGGGTTTGCTTTTGCTGACATCGCGGCACCGCGGGCTTACCCACGCAGAACGGCAGTTCATCCACGCCGGCCCCGCCGCCGATCGCGGCGCCATTGCAGCAGCGAGCGCCGCGCATCACGGAACTCCCGCCCCGCTCGTGGAACGAGCCTAGGCCGCGCTTCGTTGCGCGAATAGAAGGGAGACTCGCATGGCTGGGGCTAAAGCGACGGCAACGCCGCGGTTCCGCATCGCACTTCGTTTTTTTTGTCCCGGGAGAGATTGATGGTTCGCACTATATGTCTGTCTTCAATGGCTGCCGCTGCGTTTACCCTGTTCACGGGATGCGCGGGACAGAACATCTCGACCCCGAGCGCCGCCACTCCATCGGTGGGCAGCGGCCTCAACGCGCGGGATGCTGCCACGCAATCTGGGCCTACGCTCTACGTACTCTCAAGAACGAGCCTACAGAAACCAGATAGCAGCGTCGACGCAGTGTATAGCGGCGGCGGCAAATCCTTGCTTCGAAGGATAAAGCGCGGGAATTATGTCGTAACCGACTCGTCCGGCAACCTCTACGTAGCATCGAATCCTATTCGGTTGTACACGGATAGCGGAAAGACGCTCGTCGAGAAATTCCAGAATGGCCGCGCGCCGGAACGCATCGGAAACGATGGGGCCATTACGGCTGACGGCCTTGGAAACTTTTATGTAACCTGCGGTCACCATGAACTGTGCGAATATTCGATCGGCAATCAAACTCCGGTACGTACACTCAGCGCGAACGAGATCGGCTCCATCGCCACGGACGCCGCTGGAAATCTGTACCTTGGGCATTCATATGGCCAGGTATATATTTACGCCCCGGGCTCTACAACCCCGACCGTAATAACTAACGGGGTTTATGGTCCGGAGGCGCTCGCGGTCGACGCGCAAGGTAATCTGTACGTAGCAAACGCCAATTCGGCTACGAATCACATTCCCAACATCGTCGTTTATGCACCTGGTGCAAAATCTCCGACCAGGTCGATCACGAGCGGAGTAACGAATCCGCTCGTTATTCACTGCGACGGTAAAAGCAATCTCTTCGTAATGAACGTCACGGAGTCGCCGACGATGACGGTTTATGCTTCTGGAACGAGCACACCAAAGGCCACGATCAGCGACGGCCTTCAGCTCCCGACGGCGTTCGCGTTCGACTCATCGAGCAATCTTTACGTCGCTAATGGAGGCGAGGGATTTACTGATCTTGGAAGTGTCACGGTCTACTCCGCAGGAAACTATGCGTTGCTTCGCACGGTCACCAAAGACCTCGTAAATCCGATGGCGCTGGGTGTAGGCCCTTAGTTTTTTCACGAGCGCATCCATCTGTCATAAGTAAATCACTACATGGCTTCGCGATTTCGCGCGGCCGTGTTTGTTTTGCGGACTTCGCGGCAGTGTGGGCTTAGCCACGCAGAACGGTTCTGCATCCATGCCTGCCCCGCAGCCACGCCGCCGATCGCGGCGCCATAACAGACTGCGAGCGCCTCGCCAGGGACAGAGCCCGTGCTCGCCTGGATGCATCCGCCCGACTGCGCATCGCCTGGCATAGCGAAAACGCCTTATACCATATAGTCTTTTCGACGCTTCGCGTTTTTTGCAAACGCGTTTGCAAACTTGGCACGAGCCGCGCGCGAGGCCGGCCGATCGCGCAATATGCGGAAAAACCCTTATACCATAAGGGTTTTCGCCCCGAGCCCGGATCCCGGCGCTTGTCGACTGGGGCCCCGGAATTGACCCCTTAACCCTATGCCCGTTATGCTGCGGCGCGGGCATAGAGGAAGCACCCCGAAACGGCGCCACCCCCTCCTCGCGCGCGGCTCTCGGCTCGGGGTCGCTGAGCGTCAAAAAGCCTGTAAAATAGGGCCTTTTCCGCATATCGCGCGATCGGCCGGCCGCGCGCACGGCTCGCGCAAACTTTGCAATCGCGCTTGCAAAAATCGCTAGGCGTCGAAAACGCTATATGGCATAAGGCTTTTTGCAATGCATCATGGATGCATAGTCGAGGCGCTTGCATTGAGGCGCATCGGACCATGCGTGACGGGTTCGCTGGGCCAGCGTTACGCATTGGCGATCGGCGCCGGGGTCGACGGCCCGGGATTCGCCCGCCCTGGGTCCCCTGAAACAGCGAACAGGAGTTCGCATGTTTCTCGGGGAAGCCCTCGACCGTAAGGAGTCTCAGCACCGTGGCCGTGCCTCAGAAGCCGCCTCTCAACGGGCGGAACATCGCGGAGTTTTACCTCAGTTCTGAAGTAGTGAAGCGGACGGTCCTTCGCGCTTACGCGAGGCCTCCGAAGGACCAGAAGGCGCGAGTCCTCATGTACGATCCGATCCGTCGCATCGTGCCCGAATACTTTGGAAGTAGTCGCGCTGGGGTGATCCTTGAACGTTGCGCGCACACGCTCGACCAGAAACAGTTCGAGGATCCAACTTTCGACGAGATGTATCGCAAGTCAAACCGGAGCGCTCTTGTGCATTTGAGTGATTTGGTAATGCCAGGCGCGTTTGAGGATCTACGTACGCTACGGGCCTCCGTCGCAATCGGCAAGTTTGTCGTTCGCTCTACCGTCGATTTCTACGCGCAGTTCGTGCCAGACGCAGCTAACGGTAAGAAGCGAAGTGTCGGCGTTATCGTTTATCCGTCCGGCATCCGAAAACGTCTGCCAGAACAACGTAGGGTGTGGGCCAAAATCGAAAGTGAGGTAGCATTTAGAGCGGCTGCTTCTAATGGAATCGATGTTGAAGAGATTATGTACGTCGACTTGCCCCGCATCGAATTATACCGTTTCAAGGGACCTAGTAAGCGCCTTTGGCCTGAAATAGATGCGACGTGCCACCGCATCTATCGCGATTGGCGAGACATCCGTCTGCTGATGGATGGGTCCGGGGAATTCGAAGAGTATAACGGATAAAGAAGCACGGTGAGAACAGGCCATGAGCAAACAAGAAATAATCGCAGCGTTGTTAATTGCACCCGCGTTGATCACACTTCCGCTTGGATTCGACGGGAGGTTAAGTTGTGACAACCGCTTCGTATGTACGGATATAAGATCGATCTTACTCCCACAACTCGCTGACGAACCAGCTGAACCTATTCGAAGGCCAAATCCCTACAGTTTCACAAGTGCTGCCCCATCTGGCACGATTTTGCATTCAGGCGAGCGGCTTGGCATCGCACGTGTGCGGATCGGCTCCAAAGTATACAGCGTGTAAACGGAACGTGGAGACGTCGGCAGCGCAATGGCGCCAGGATCGGCGGCGTGGCTGCTAGTTCTTGTCGTCGTCGACGGGCTGGTTTGAGGGTCCTTCGTTGATAAAATGCGACGGCGGGTACTTACACGGAATCGTCTGGAACGCCCGCGGCTTCTGCGAAAAGTCGAAAGCGTCGGAAAGCCCGGTCGCGCGCTGGTCCGTAAAGCCGAGCGACGGCAGGCTGAAGACGTTCTCCTGAAACTTCAGGATACTTCCGAACTCGAACTGCGTGTGGTCCACGTAGCCCTTCTTCGCATACGGCGAAATCACCAGCATCGGCACGCGGTAACCCAGTCCGAGGAAGTCGAGCTGCGGCGGCAGGACGTGGTCGTACCAGCCGCCCCAGTCGTCCCACAGCACGACGATCGCCGTCGACTTCCAGTACGGACTCTCTCCGACGGCGTTGACGATGTTCGCGACCCACGAGGGACCGGTGTCGCTGTCGGAGTGGGGATGGTCGGAGTCCACGCCGGTGGGCGTGATCCAGGTGACCGCGGCCAACTGCTTGGGCAGATCCGTCAGGATCTTCGTTTGGGGCGAGATCACATTCTTGGTCCAGTCCGAGCCGTACCGCACCCATTTGATTGCATCGAGGGTATTGTATATGCCGCCGAGTCCGCCGATGGCCGGCGCGTAAAACTTCCACGGAAGCTTCTTGTTATCGAGGAGCTTCGCCAACGTATCGTACCGAGTGAAGCACGGAAACGGTCCGTTTCTATTTTCGACCTTCTGCGAGTTGAGCGTCGGCGTCGTCGTTTTATTAGGTGCCTTATCGGGCGAGTCGCACCCCCACGGACCAGCCTCGGTCAGGTTTGGTGAATCGACGAGCGCCAGCGTCTTGGCATCGTTGAGATAGGTGTTCGCCGCAACGAGGTCGATGTGCGCGGTGAAGCTCGGTCCCCATTCGGTCGGAAAAAGCTTGTCCGCAAGTACGTACTGCTGCGCCATCGTCCAGTATGGCGCCGTATCGGTGCGATCCAGATAGCTATAAGGGTAAAACGGAGCGTGGTTGGAGCGGCGCCACTTGTCGTTCGCCAGCCAGTAACCATCATTGGCGCACGTTTGACTGCCCTTCGGCGCGTCGCAGTCCACGATTGCCGCGGCATACCCGTGAGCGAGATCGAGTCCGCCGTAGTGGCCCTCAAACGGCGCAACGGTCAAGTCGACCTTTTCGACCTTGCCGCTTTTCAACTTTGCGTATCCATACGACTGCGTGTCCGCACCCGGATAGCCCTGGAACATATTGTCGAAGCTGCGGTTCTCCTGAATGATGACGACGACGTGCTTGATGTAGTGACCGATCGGAAGGTTCGCAACGGCGCCCATCGGAAGCGCCGGCAGCGCATCCGATGCCGGTCCGTTCGATCCCGCCGGGCGCCCCGAAGCGCAGCCCGATAGCAGCGCCGCCGCCAACAAAGCTACGATTATTCTTGCTCGCATCGCTCCTCCGTAATTTTCATTCGATACGGTCCCCGCGAAGGCCTAGGCTCGTTCCACGAGCAGGGCTTGCTTCCATCGCGACGCCAAGCGGCATCGCCGCAGAGGGCGCCGCTGCCGAACAGCCCAGCCGGGCTCAGGCGATTCGAGTACCGGGGGCTTGGTAGCGACTGTCGAATTACCTAGTACGCTATCTTTCTTTTGGGATATAAGAATGAGAATTTCATTCCGCCTCGTCGCAGTAGCCCTGAGCGCTGCGCTCTTGGCCGCGTGCGGCGGCAACTACCTGTCCCTCTTGAGACCTATTCTCGACGGTGACACGAATGCGTCGCGGTCATCGTCGATGGCACGCATGACGTACACACCGGCAAAGCGCTCCGATCTTTTTGTAACAAACGGGGGCAATAATACGGTAACGGTTTATGCACCGGGTAGCGGCTCGGTGCTGCGGACAATCTCCCAAGGGCTTCACGGTCCCAGCGCGCTAGCATTTGATACTTCCGGCGATCTCTATGTAGCTAACTATTTGAGTAACACTGTGACGGTCTATGCCCAAGACAGCGGGACTGTACTGCGAACGATCTCTCAGGGATTGAAGGTCCCGTCCGGCCTCACGCTTGACAAAAAAGGTTACTTATACGTCGCGAATGAAAACGCGCGCCGCCAATACAGTGAGGGTACTGTAACGGTCTATGCACCGGGCAAAACATCGGTGTTGCGGACCATCTACATGGGCGTCAACGAGCCAGGCACCCTAACGATTGACGCCTCCGGAAGTCTGTACGTAGCCAATGTCGGCGGCTATAGCCCCTCTACTGTGAGCATTTATGCACCAGGCAGCAGATCGCCGAAACTGACAATCTCTGCCGGCGTGAACTTCCCGCGTTCGTTAGCCATTGATACCCTCGGCAACCTATATGTTGGTAATTGTGGAAATGAGTGTGGTACCGATAGTACCGTTACGGTTTATGCGCAGGGCGCAAAGTCTCCGAAGCTGACGATCTCGCAGGGTCTCTATAGCCCGATTGGCCTAGCGTTTGACCGCGTCGGCAATTTATATGCAGCAAACCTTGGGAATAACACTGTGACAGTCTATGCGCCTGGCAGTACGTCGGTGCTCCGGACGATCTCGCAGGGTATCATGGGTCCCGACGGGCTAGCTTTTGGCGGTCGCGGCAATCTCTATGTCTCAAACTTGGCAAATAACACTGTGACAGTCTACGCTCCGGGCAGTGGGATGGTACTGCGAACGATCTCCGACGGTGTAAGCCAGCCAAACACGCTTGCATTCGGCAGGTGAGTTGGGCCGCGTCTCCGGCTAAGCCGCATCCGAGCGCTGCCCGAAGCCTTGAGCATTATTCGGACTCCGAAGTTGGCAATGCCACGCGTGTTCCGTCCGGCGTCCTAGTCGGTGTGCGCTATCGCAACGCAAAGGCCACGAGAGGCGCGGAGTTTTCGAAGCGCCCTTTCCAATTTCTTGATAGTGCCCGAACGCGGTGTCGTCTGTCCACTTGCGAATTCTTGAACGTGACGGCGGCTTAACGAAGCGCTTTCCGAGACTGCTCGAATACCGGCTACTCGAACCCGGGCACGGAGCGCTTTTAGTTCGTCATCTGGACTGACGTACTCCAAGGCGTCCGTCGCGCTCAGCACCTCGGCAGTCAGGCCTTCGTCGGTATCTGTAGGGTCAACGATGACCTCCTTCCCGATTTCTACGATCTTCTCGACACGGACGGGCCGTGGAATGGTCAGGCCGCGCATCGTGTCTTCGCCTGGTTCGTTACCATTGGCGCACAGGCGCTTCACCTCGAAGCCGTCCAGCGTACCATGCAAGATGCTGGCGTACGATCGAAAGCGCCGTGATGGGAAGCGCTTCCCGCATCGAAGACAGCGCCAATCCTGCGATTCCCAAGCCACCGGATCGTCGAACAAAAAGCACGACGGTCGGGGATCCGCGCAGCAAACCGCATATCCTTTTGCGAAATCGCTGACTGAACGCGTGGGCGTCGCGACCAGAAGAAAGTCGAAGGGCCGAATGTTCGGGTTCTCAAGATACGGCTTGATAACCGACCAGGTCGAGAGCGTCAACTGCGCCAGCGCCGCTTGCTCTTGCCAGGCGAAAACACCTTCCGCGCGACCGAACGCTGCCAGAATCTTGCGACGCCACGCCATTTCGATCCATTCGCGAGCGCGATCGCCTTCGATCGGCGACCGGTACTGGCCCAGCGCGTGTGCGGAGTACTTTCGAACGACTGGAGTTCTGAACTCGTCAAGAGTGAAGAGAGCGTAGACTTTCTCGGATACCCCGTAGAACCAGAGGTTTGCTCGCGTTTCGTTATCGTCGGTAAAATTCTGACCTTCGAGTTTGAGCAGCGACCCCGATCCCGTTCGATAGGGATTCAGGCGCTCAAACCGCGTTCGTATCGCTTCTACTTCCTTCCATGAAAGCGCGCGAATGCCAAACTGACCGTTTGCGAGCAGATGCGGGCCGCCGTCGCAGGGGACAAGGCCTCCGTCCTTCGACGCCGGCACAATGAGGCTGTCCGTATCGCAATAGGCAGTTTCGCCACCTCTTCTCGCTACCTCGTAAAATCCGAGCGCCAGTAACAGCCGTGCCCCAGCCGTTACGAGCGACGCCGTTGGAAAGAAACAGAATCGGCCGGGCCGCTCGGGGCGTTCGACGAACGTGGTGAAGTCTTTATCTCCGTACACGCGGACGGCTCGCGGCGTCGGCTCTGCGTCCGGATCGATATCGACAGGATTCGTCTCAGCGAAGTCGCCGTACGATCCAGAATTTGCGACCACTTTTAAGCCAGTATTCCGTAACTCGTCGTCGAGAGGATCATCGCTGACGCGCTTACGTTGCTCGATCAGTACGCGAAAGAAACCGTCTGTTCGTGGATCGATTCTCACCTCGCCGCGAAAGTTCATGGGACGCAGCGTCTCCTGCAAGCTGGTCGGTTGCAACCGCCATGCGCGTACGACACGCGGACGACCCTTGCCCGAAATGACGGCAGCTGCAAGATCGGGGCCCGCGTACCATAAAGTCCTTTCGGACTCGGCCGGGCCTAGAACGATGTTCCGCAAAGACTTCGCGTACCTGGACGGTACCTCAACGCGGGCCGGTAAGAAAGCCCCGTTGGGGTCGACTTCCGCAAAGAACGCGAGGTTCGGCCACGTCGCCCTATCAAAGAGCCGACGCGGTTCCCGGGCGATCGCGTCTAGTAGATTCTGGACTTCCTTGGGATCCAGCTCAATCGGTTCAAGTTTAGCCGGAATGACGTGGTCGAACCATAGATTGAGCAATGAGAAAACGGTCGGATACATTGACGTAAAATCAAGATAAACGCAGGGGACGGGAGTCTGCACGATGCGACACTCGACGCGGCCGCCGAAGTAGCATCGTGCCGCGTACGCGAGATAGCGCTTCTCGAAGGTGGGTTGAGCGATCAGTCGAGGTTGGACGCCGAGCGCATCAAGGTGTGCCTTGGCGATTGCAGCACCCGACTGCGCCTTGTCTGGCGACAGGGCGATGGGGTGCCGCTCGTATTCCTTCGCAAGCGCCCAAAGCAACTCCGAACTTTTTGTGACGTCGTACAAGCATCCAGCGACGTTCTCTTCGGAAATAGTGCCGCTATGCTCTCCGGGGCGGTCTACAAACGGGACGCCGAACGCCGCGCACGCGCTTGACAGGGAATGATTGCGATCGGTAAGCGCAAATGCCAATGTTGCCGCGATACGAATCGCGCGCTTCAGTCTTAACGGGCGCACCTCGCGCCGCGACCAACCCTGTGAATGCGCTCCTGAATCTGACCTATGCTCTTTTGGAATCGGAATCGCGCCTCGCACTCCTCGCAGC
This sequence comes from Candidatus Tumulicola sp., assembly GCA_049585095.1. Lineage (GTDB taxonomy): Bacteria > Vulcanimicrobiota > Vulcanimicrobiia > Vulcanimicrobiales > Vulcanimicrobiaceae > Tumulicola. The sequence continues at coordinate 1,452 of JBAUZB010000081.1, read as the reverse complement.
CGGCTCGGATCCGACGCTTGGCGTTCTGCACGCAGACCAACGAAACCGGGATTCATTTGCCTTGGATGCGATGGAACCGGTTCGCCCGGATGTGGATTCGTTCGTTCTTGACCTGCTAGAGGAACGAACCCTCACCTCGCGCGACTTCGTGGAACTGCCCAACGGCGTTTGTCGCGTCCGCGCGCCGCTTTCACACAACCTTGCATTAACCATACCCCGCTGGCGACAACTGACTGGGCCTATCGTCGCGGGGCTCGCGCAGCGGTTTCGCGGTGCGCTGCTTCATCGAGAAGAAGGCGCGGAAACTTCTCGCACGCGTACCGTACTAAAGAAACGTACAAACGAGATTCTGGAGACTCCACGGCAAAGTCTCGTGAAACCCGAGATTCCACGCACGAAAGCAGGTTCTCACCGGCGCTCACGCGGGCTACGTCTCGCACCAGGGCAGTCTCCGCTCGATGCGACACCTCGGAAAGCGCCTCATCCGCGACCATATGCGAGCAAGGCGTGGACGACACCGCGCCCCGAGCCTCTCGCACTCATTCCTGCAGCGTGCGCTACGTGTGGAGCGTCCGTCTTAAAGCGGCGCCGCCGCTACTGCGATTCCTGTCTGCCGAAGGCGCGTCGGGAACGGGGACTGCGCGCGATCGCCATTGCTCGCAAGGCGCTCGTTGCCCAGGCTGCCTCGGGCAAGGACCCTCGCGCGAGCGTACAGGCCGGCCGCAAGCGTGGCGAGGCCAATGCCGAGCAGCATCGCCGCAATCGCGAATGGGCGCGAGGCCGCACTGGCACCGATCACGACGAGGCCTGGTTCGTGCGCGAGGTCGTGCCGAAGCTCGATGCAATCAGCCTTGCGGAAATCGCCGAGGCGACGGGGTTGTCGCTCGCGGCCTGCTCCCGCTTTCGCGCTGGGACTCGGGTACCGCATCCATGCCATTGGGAGGCGTTAAGGACTTTAGTTTCAACTAAACAGAGGTATGCGCTCGATTCGCATCGTCATCAGCCTTATTACAATACCGTACAGTTTCGCGGTGGCGTGGTATCTTGGCCACGATGCCGCTTCACGTTTTCCAGAGGGCTTACCGACCTTGCTTGCGATTCTTACTTTCTTAGCGCCAGAGATTTCTTTAACTCCCGTCGTTGTTGCATTAGCGATCTTGCGAACGTCATGGCTCTGGATTGCGGTAGTATTGGCCGCGGCACTACTGAGCATGGGAATAGGCTTTCAACTTACAGCGACGGGCTACACACCAGAAGAAGTTCCGCTACTCTTCGTCGGGATCGTATTTACTTCGCTTCATGCTCTACTCTTAGCGATTTGGGGCTCTGAAGCTGCCCGGGTTCCGTGGACACTTTCCACTTTGTGGAGAAGGGTCCACCAATGGCCAAGAAACATCCTCGTGCCTATCCCTTGGAGTTCCGGGCTAAGGTCGTCGAGCTGGCTCGCGCGGG
>JBAUZB010000080.1:0-26204 GCA_049585095.1 Candidatus Tumulicola sp. | reverse complement strand
GCGGCGCTCCCCGACATCGATGTCGGCGTCCTCGAACTCGCGGGCTTCAAGACCGCCTCACAGATCACCGATTCGTTCCGGGCGCGCACCGGACTCCTTGAGGAAACCGGCAGCGGTGCTTATCGCTGCCCGGCGCCGTTTGCCGAGTTTCTTCGTCATCGGACGGCGCTGTTGCCGGCAAACGAACGCGAGGCGGTTCATCTACGAGCCGCCCGAGCGCTGGAAGCGGCGGGTAACGTTGAGCACGCGCTCAGATCGTATGTAACGGCGAAATCGCAATCCGACGCTTTGCGCTTATTGGAAGTCCATGGCTTCGATCTGCTGGAGCGCGGGCAGAGCGAGGCGGTATCCCAGGCGATTGATGCCCTTGACGATGCCACGCGTCGCAACCGGCCGCGCATCCTAGCCCTACGCGGCGTCTTGCAATCGTTGGACGGCAACCCCGTCCGTGCCGAGACGCTCCTACGTCGCTCACTATCGCGCGCCAAAGACGATAGAGACCTTGTTGGTTTCGCAAGCCTACGACTTGCTCCGCTTATCGCAAACGATGGCGGCGACGTGGCTGAAATCCTAAACCCAGTCGCGGATGACCCGTTACAATCGGTCTCGGTTCGCGCCGAATCGCTCTCCCTGCTAGCCACGACCCGAGCGATAGCGGGAGCAAAATCGGCCGCTACAAAGGCAGCGCTTGCGGTGGAGAGATTACTTATCGACATCGATCTCGATTCAACACGAGCAAGAGTCTTGCAGCGGGTAGGCGTGGCGGCAATGTACTCGGGCGACAACGAACGGTCAAAACAAACACTTATTCAGGCTGCCGATCTGGCGACTGAGTTGGGGCTTCACAGTGTAGCAAGCCGTTCTTGGTCTGCACTGTCAAATTCGATGTGCCACGCATACGATGACGTGATGTCGCAGCTGTGGTATGCGGAACGAGCGGCAGGTGCTGCTCGGCGCTCAGGTAACAGCCTTGAACTGCAGACAGCCCTACTTCAGGTTGCAGCCGCGGAGATGCGACGCGGGAACGCTGAAGAGAGTGCCGCCATCGAAGAGCAACTTGTTGGCATTCGATCGGATCCGCGACGCGCCCAGTTGCTTGTGGCGTTCAAGGCGTTACGTTTGTCTTGGGAAGGCCATTTCGACGAGGCGCATCGAGAGCTTGCCACATCCTGGGGGCGTATGCATCATGATTTTGATCGGTTGATTTGCGGTGCCCAGTGCGCTCTGTTCCTCGCGCTGGACGGAAGGCGCAAGTCTTCAATCAGCCTCATTTCTGAAGTAGCCTCGCTGGCTGAAGCAATTCGCCCGGACGGGTTATTCCGCGTGAGATACGTCGCCCTTGCTCTTCTTTTCTGCGTGGTCGCTGAGGTCGTCAATGAGCGAGCGACGAATGCAAACCGTCTCGTTCGTAGAATTGGGATCGACAATGCTGATCCAGTCGTGTACTTAGCGGCGCGTACTGCTGAGGAGTTTATACTCCCAAGCCGAGGCGTTCGACGGAGCCCGGAGATTTCGGTAGCGCTGGAGCGGCTATCGGCTCTCGGGTATGCGGACGTCGCGCGTGTTCTTCAGGCCGTTTGCGGTGCTTTGGATGCTAAGACGGTGAACGCGGACCTTACTCGATCGGAGCTAGCGGTGCTTAGGCTCCTTGGCGAGGGGCTTACTACTAAGGAGATCGCGGTGCGTCACGGTCGCAGCACTAACACTATCCGTGCCCACATCGCAAATGCCCTTGGCAAGCTTGGCTGCCATCGCCGAGTCCAGGCAGTCGCGGTCGCGCGGAAGCTTGAAATAATTTCCTAGTGCAAATGGACTAGGGACAGATTGCGAGACGCCCCCGTAAACTGATCTCAGCGTTCGATTTGACGAACGTCTGAGTCAAGGGGGCAAATATGCTAAGCATACTTATCGCCATTGCCGTCGGATTGCTGGTCACTCCGCCGGGGCCCGTCGGTTAGCAAGCTACACTCAGGAGTTACGCCCTGTGCGTTGGGTAGCTCGAGTGCCACAACTTGGACACTCACTCTCCTAGCCGGCTTTGCCGGTCGGGAACCTCCACAAACCGGGTTGTGGGCGGGAGGCGCCGTTGATAACGGCGCCTCCAAATTCTTCCAGGCGCTTTTTGTCGGCCACCCAGTTGGCACTCCGGAACGGCAAGCTGGGCTCATGGACGAGTACCTGATCGGAGCCGGAGCAGTCCTCACCGCGGGTCCGCACTCCTCGATCGCGGGGGCCACACTCCACGCGCAGACCGATCCGCTCTTGGCCGCGAACGTCCGGGCGGCCGTCATTGACTTCGAGGCACCGCACTCAAGCGAGCTATCGCGCGTTTTGATCGTCGCGCCTGGATGGGCCACCCCGAGATTTGCCTCAGCGGTCGTACAGCCGTTGCTGGCGCTGGGCGAGTGCACCCTTGCCGGCGTCATGGGTCTTCTTGCTCGGGCGACCGGTACCCGAGAAGTGCACCTCTTCGCGCGCTGGGCGCCTGACGCGGCGATGTCGGCCGAGTTGAACGCCGCCGGGATCCGGCTGGTGACCCATCCGCTCGAGAGCATCGAGCAGGCTGCGCTCGTCTCCGGGCAGCGGTTTTCACGGTGGCGGTCGCCTTTCCGCGCCGCCTAGGTCCCGGCGAGTTCAGGCGCCTCCAAGGGTGAGGACCCACGATGCAACGTAGATGGAAGCTATGCCAAACGCCCGCGTGGCCGTCATTGACGACGACCGCTTAGTTCGGGAGATGCTGGAGTTGGGTCTTTCTCGGGAAGGCTATGAGGTCAAGACCGCGACCGACGGTTTCGGCGCGCTCGAGCTCGTGAAAACCTTCGACCCGGAACTGATCGTTCTCGACATCATGATGCCCAAGATCGATGGAGTCACCCTGCTGCCGCGTCTGCGCGAAATTACACAGGCCCCGATCCTCATGCTCACGGCGAAAGGGGGAACCGACGACAAGGTACGATCGCTCAGTTCGGGTGCCGACGACTACCTGGTCAAGCCCTTCGTGTTCGAGGAGCTGATTGCTCGGCTTCAGGCCAAGCTTCGCCGGCCGCAACTGATCGAGGAGAACGTCTTGCGGTGGCGCGACGTGGCGATCAATCCGGCGACGCGGGAAGCATGGCGTGGAAAGGAGCCGCTCGAATTCACACAGCGTGAGTTCGATTTACTCGAAGTGTTCCTGCGCGAGCCGCGGCGGGTGTTCAGCAAGGACCATCTCCTGGAGATCGTCTGGGGCCACGATTTCGAAGGCGGCCCAAACATCGTCGAGACGTACATCTCGTATTTACGCGCCAAGATCGATCGGCCCGGTGAGGTCGGCTCCTTCATTCGCACCGTCAGAGGTGTTGGTTACGGCCTCTCGCAGTAACATCGGGCAACTGCGATGAAGGTCGCGTCACGTCTCTCCGCTTTGTACGCGGTGCTACTCGGCGTGACCGTAATGATCGTGATTCTCGCGTCCTCGATCTCGTTGGTGATCGAGCTTTCCGGCTTTACCAACGACGTGGTGATCGCCAAGCACGAAGAAGCGCGCATTTTGGCCGATCGATTCCATCGCGAGGGCATGACGCTGGAGCAAGCCGCGCCGGAAATCGTCGCTGCGCTAAGCGGAATCGGCTTGCGCGTGACGGTCTTCGACACGAAAGGCCGGTATCTCGCGGGCGACAAAACGCTGCGGCCGAAGGTGCTGGATCGCGTGCTTGCGCTCGGTGGAATGGAACACTTCATCCCGCGTGGCGCCGCCCATCCACCGCCGGGACGGCCGCCGCCGGATCCGGCCCGCTTCGAACCGCTCCCGCTCGCCCCGGTTCAGGGCGGCTATGTGGCGTTCGTACCGTCCACGCCGTTGCTCTTTGCCTCGCTCGTTCCGTACTGGCGCCTGGTTGTGGCAATCGCCGTCGTGGCGATATTTTTCTCGTGGCTGATTGGTCGCTTTTTCGCGGCGCGGGCGCTCGAACCGATCGAGGAGGTGAGCAGTTCGCTGCAGGCGCTCGCCGGCGGCGACTACACGCAACGCCGGTTCATTATGAAGGGCGGCGACGAAGTGGCGTCGCTCACTCGAGCCTACAACGACGCCGCCGCAAGCGTTTCCGAAGCGATGGCCGACCGGCGGCGCGCCGAAGAGCGCATGCGCCAATTCGCTGCCGACGCATCCCACGAACTGCGCACTCCGCTGACCGTTATCGGTGGCTATATCGACGTGCTCCGGCGCGGCGCGGTCGAAGAGCCGACCATCGCGCGACAAATCCTCTCGACGATGTCGCTCGAGAAGGAACACATGCGCAGCCTCATCGATCGGCTCATGCGCCTGGCGCGGCTCGATTCCGAGGCGCTGCCGCGCATCGAGGAGATCGACGTCGGCGAGTTCTTGCGGGGTCAATGCGAGGCCGCACGCCGGTTGGACGATCGGCGAGTGATCGACTACAGCATCCACGGCGTCCGAACGATCGAAGCCGATCGCAGCGAACTCGGAGAAGCGATTTGGAACATTATCGAAAATGCGCTGAAATACGCGCCCGACGCGCCCATTCATCTCGCCGCCGCGGCGAATAACGGCCACACCGTTATTTCCGTTCGCGACGAAGGTCCCGGGATGTCGGAATCCGAGCGCGTGCACGCCTTCGAGCGATTTTACCGGGGCGACGAGCGCGGCGAGATCGCCGGAGCCGGGCTTGGTTTGGCGATTGCAAAGCGCGCCGTGGAGCGTGCCGGCGGCGATATCGCCATCGATAGCGCGCCGGGTCACGGCACCGCCGTGACAATTACATTATAATTTCGCAAGACGCCGTATAGTTCCCCACGACGCTGCCGCTGCTTTCACGCGTTTCACAGGTATGTTTCAGGCGCGATTGGCTACAATCGAGCGTCAGCATGCGACGAATTTTTGCAGCGGCACTGGCTGCAGCGATAGCGCTCTCCGCGTCGCCCGTTCTTGCCCAGGCGGACCAAGGTGAAATTACGATCACCGTTACCGACGCGACGACCAAGCAGCCGATCGGACTCGCACGGGTGCTGCTCGACGGGGCGGTGATTACGTCGGAACTGACCAGTGCAAACGGCGCCGTCAAATTCACCGACGTACCGGACGGCATCTATCGGGCGCGCGTGCTGAAACGAGGTTATCAGAGCCTCACCTCGGCCGCGTTCGAAGTTGTCGACGGACGAATCGTTACCGTTGTCGTCGCCCTGGTGGCCGATACCGGCGGACTCAAAGTCATCGGCACCGTCAGCGTGAAGGCTTCAGCCACGATCTCGTCGACCAGCATCGATCAAAACTCGCCGCAGCGACGCCTCTCCGACGATCTTGCGGGCGCGCTGAACAAGCTGTCCGGCGTCAGCGTGACGACGAGCAGCGACGACAGCGACGCAACGCAGACGATTTCGCTGGAAGGGCACGACGCCAGCCAGACGGCTTTGACGCTCGACGGCATCCCGCTCAACGCGCCGGGCAGCGCCGGGAACTTGCGCGGGTTCGCCACCGATCTGTTCCAAGGCGCGACCGTGCGCACCGGAGCGCAAATCGGCGGACTCGGCGGCTCGGTGAACTTTACCACGCTCGAGCCGACGTTGAGCTGGATGTCGCAAGGCGCCGCGTCGATGGGAAGCAATGGAAAATACAACTACTCGCTGGCCGAGACCGGTTCGTTCGGCAAGCTCGGCATCGCGGCGCAAACGGTGTCGCGCACCGTGCCCAGCCTGGTCGACGGCGAATACTACCTCGACGCCAGCGGCCTGGCATACGACCACGACGGCGATAGCGACTACTCCGGCAATCTGGTGAAACTGCGGTACGAGTTGAGCGATTCCCAAGCCCTCACCGGAACGTTCCTCAACTCGGCGCGCAATACCCAAATCGTATGCCTGCGCCAGGGAGCGCCGCCGGCACTACCCTGCGGGTACGGGCCGGACAATTGGAACAACGGCAGCGTACAACTCTACTCGCTCACCGACAACGCGCTCGTGGGTGCCACTCAGGTGCAAGCGTCGATCTACTCGACGACGTCCACCAACGATCTCGACGAAATCAATCGCTACATCGACGTGTCCAGCGGGCCGATTCCCGAACCGACCAGCGACCCCAACGGCTTCACCAACACGACCAAGACCAACGGGTTCGTGGTGAACGCGACGTTGCCGGCCAAGCAGCGCCACACCATTTCCTTCCAAGCCTACGGGACGGCGTCGCAAAACGTCACGTCGCCGTTGGTCGTCGAATCGGAGCCGTTTTACGGCGGTTCTACTAATACGAGTTACGACGCGCTGACGGTCACCGACACGATCCATTCGAGCGACCGTCTGACGCTGGCCGAATCGGCCGGCGTCAGCACGGCTACCGGCGCCGGCGGCATTACCGCACTCGGGAGTCTTGCGGCGACCTGGCGTCCGACGTCGAAGGATACCTACAGCGCGTCCTACGCGGTCGGCGGCGTTGCCGCCAACCCCGGGCGGGTCAACATTCTCAGCGATCCGGCCTCGATGCGCTTCACTTGCGTCGGCAATCCGGCGCAAGACAGCGCCTACGGCAGTGCGCCGGGCGAAGAGCCGGGTCCGAGTTCTTCGATTTCGTATCGCTTGGGCTACACGCACGCGCTCCGCGGCGGCAGCGTGTCGTTGCAGCTCTACCGGCAGATCCAAGCCGGGGTGCTGCTGCCGGTCCTGGTCAACGGGTCGGTGCTGGCGGCGCAAGGCGTGTTCCCAGTCGGTTATCTGCAGGAAATCCAGCAAATCTACGATTCGCCCGGAGGCTGTAATCTCAAGGCGGGGACGCCGTTTGGTCCGCAGCAGTTATATTTTTCGACCCCGATCGGCGGCGTCAAGCGCGCCTACCAGGGCGCCGAACTCACCGGATACGCGACTCTTGGAAACTTGGTGGTGCAGCCGTACTACAACGTGACGGTTTCAACGGCCGAATCGAACTCGCCGTACTTCGTGAATCCGTATTCGATCACGATTTCGGGCCAACAGCTGCCGAATCAACCACTGCAGAAAGCCGGCATCGTCTTCGACTATAAAGCGCCGCACTCGGCACTCGAATGGTTGGCGGACGCCCAGTACACCGCCAGGAACAATCCGAACAACCTCCCCGCCTACACGACGTTCGATGCGGGCGTGACGGCCGCGTTGAACCGCGGCACGCTCACCTTTGCGGCCAGCAACATTACCAACACCTACGCCGGCATCTTCGCGAGCCCGGCCAATGCGGTTGCCTATCAAACGCTCAACGGCTACACGATTCCGACCATTGCGCGTCCGCTGACGCCGCGCTCGTACTCGCTGACGTACGGCGTCAAGTTCGGTCCCGGGGCGTCCGCCTCGTCGCAAACCGGCAGCGCCTTTAACTTGCCGCGCGGTGCGCGTGGTGAAGCCGGTGGCCCCGGCGGGCCACCGGGCGCACCGGCCGGTCCCGGGGGGTCGGGCGGTGGTTCGCGCAACCTGTTTGCCCCGTTGCCGACGTCGCCGCCGAGCGATCCGTTCGGCGTGTCGAACGATCCGCAACGCTGCAGTGCGACCGACGCGGCCAAGTCGCAAACGCTCTCGGCCGAACTGAAAGCATACGCCGCGAAGATCGAAGCAGCCAAGACCGCTGCCGGCTATCCCGCGACGCTGGCCGCCCCGGTATTGGCCGACGCGAGCGTCACCTATCACGGCTTGGGCAGCACCTACGCGTTGACGATCGTGGTCAAAGGCACCGGGCGCATTCGAGCGATGGCCGGCTGCTTTGCCTTACACATTGCGCGCGCCGACGACGTGACCGCGCGCCATCTGTACGCGTCGCAAAGCACGCTCTTCTTGGTGCCGCAGGTGATCTTCATGCCGGCCGTTGGAATGTACTTTGTCGCGCGCCAGCAGCAAGCCGGTCAGGAATCATTCCGCGTTTACAAACTCCCGACGACGCCGCCCAAACTGCCGTTCGAGCTGCGGACCAGCGCCACGTGTACCGGCGACGCGCGCAACCTCGCGACGCAAGCGTTGAACGAGCTGACGAGCCATTTCAGCGGCGGAAAGGCGCCCAGTTGGACGATTACCGAGCACGCCGCATCCGGGGGCACGTGGTACGAACTCGACCCCAGCGATCCCAGCGTCGTCGCCGCGCTCTTACAGTGCGGACACGTTTCGGCAACGACGGCGGACGAACTCAAAGCGCACGGCTACGACGGAAAAGTCGTTCCCGAACTGAACTACGCGCCGGCGCTCGGATTGTATATGATCCGGCCCAACAACGGTCTCGGAAACCGCGGCAACCGAGCGTCACCTTCGCCGCCGCCGTAACCGAGCGTCGAGCGCCGCCTACTGGCTGATCACGACGATGCCCGGGGCGCCCTGGGAGAGGGAAAGCGATTTGACCGGCGCCCCGCCTGCCGGGTACGCGTAGACGGCCACGTCAGCGTTGCACGAACCCGGGCACAAGACTTTCTTGCCGAGGATAAAGAACGTGCTGAGCTGGTTCACGCCGCCGAGCGTCGTCGTGCCGACGATCGTTGCGCCCGACGTCTGATAGATGTTGGCGTTGCCCTGATCTCCGATCGCGATGTAGGTGCCGTCGTATTGAACGTCGCCGGGAAACTGAATCGTCGTACCCAGGGTAATGTCGGCGAACCGCTGTTTGCCCTTGCGAAGCTCGGCGTACTGGAAACTCCCGCTGACCGAAGTGCCGTCGACGAAGAGATTCCCGGCCGCATCGTAAGCGAGAAAATACATCCGACTAAAATTCTTATCCGTGAAAATCTTCGGAGTACTCTTCCCCGGTTTGTAGACCGAAACGCTACCCGGGCTTCCGCTCGTCGAAAGGACGTTGGCGACGGCAAGATTTGCGCTGGTCGGATCGACGGCGCAGCTCACCGGGTACTGACCGGAATCGTCGAAGGTCGCGATCGGCGTGGTCCCACCGTGGGCGTACTCCAGCGTCTGCGACGTTCCCGTGTTGGCGATAAAAACGTTTCCGGCGGTGTCGACGCACTCGCCTTGGGGTTGGTTGAAGCCGGTAAGGGTTCCGACGAGCTTCCCTTTGGGATAGCTGTAAACGTCAACACTGTTGTTGCTGAAATCGCTGCCGTACAACAACATGCCGCGCCGTGCGAAGCGCGCCATCCACGACGAACGCCGGTCGGGTCGAACGGTGGCGCCCGCATTTCGTGCAAGCAGGGCGCCCACCGGTGCGACCGATTGCGAGTTCAGCGGTGCGTTCGTCGACGTGCCGCCGCAGGCGGAGAGAATCGCGACACCGGCGCACGCGCCGGTCGCGCAGACTACCGTTGTAATAAAATTCTTCATGGTGAACCGCCTTGGAGCGTTTGAGGAGATTGCGAGTCCCAAGACGCTTGCTTGGAAGCAACGCAGCTTCCTTCACGCAGGAATGTGGCTAGCCAAATGGAAAGGCGGGTCATTCACTTCGATCGCATTTTATGCGATCGTTCTATTGAGGTTTTCTATGAAGATTCAGTCCGGTTTGGGCTCTCTCGGTATCCTTGCGGCCGCGGCAACGCTGGCTGGCTGCGGGATGCACTCGAGCGGGGCGAACGTCGTTCCCGCGTTCGCTCAAAATGCGCCCGTCGCAGCACCGCTCGCCGTCCCGCCGGCCTGCAAAGGGCAAAAGACGACCAAACAGTACGCCAGCGATAGCGAAACCCTTCTTAGCAAAGGCGGCAAACTGTGCATTCCCGCCTTTAAGGGTCTCGGCGGAAGCGTTACATATCCGCCCGCGAATCCGTCGGTCGGTGTGTCGCTCACGAGCAGCACGACCAACTACAATCATAAGCTGCCGTCCTTGCATAGCGGTACCCCCATTTTCTATTTGCAGCTTTCAATCGCCGGCCCGACGTCGTTCGGATCCAAAGCTGGCGCAGGCGGCGGCCTCACCGGCCAGCCGATCAAAACCGGCAGCACCTACACTGCCTATGCGCAAGCGGTCATCGACGGAATTCCATTCAACTTCACGCCGTGCTACGCCGTCGCCACGAAGGGAAAATATGGCGGCACGATCGGCGGCATCGGTACGCTTCTGAATGGACAATCGGTTCCGACTGCAGCGTCCGCCGTCATCGAGATCTACCCGGGGCAAAGCGCCAGCGGCAAATGCTGACGCAGTCCGACACCTAGCGCTAACCGCGGTCAGCGCTCCGGCGATTTTCCGATGGCACGCGCTCGTTCCACCATTTCACGCATCCGCGGATGATCTCCGGGAATCGTTTCGACCCACTGCTCGAAACGTGGAACCGGCTCCCCGGTGCGAAACAGGAAGTACCAAACGTTCATATCGCCCATGAACGCGAAGCGCTTCTTGAAGTCTTTTGCCAGCGCCGCATAGGAATCGAACGAGTGGAGGTACGCCGCGAAGCCGCAATCGCGCTCGAGGGCGACGAGCGTTGCGGCGTTCGCAATGGTGGCGCGTACCTTGCGCGGCATCGCAAGAATCCCGGATTTCGCGAGCACGCGTTCGACGTCGAGATCTCCGTAGACCGCCACTCGCACCGGATCGAATCCGGCAAACGCTTCGCGGTAGGCGTCCCAGGAGTCGGCGATTTGCCGCCACCTGACGCCCGCCTGAAACACCGCGCGCGTCATCACCTCGAAATAGTCCGCGAGTGAGGCCGGATTCACCACCTCGGGAATGACGGCCGCGCTCACGGCGCACCCTCACGGAGCATGGCGAGCGGCATCGAGCGCTAAGGCGGTCATCATCGCGACGCCGGTGGGCAAGCACGCTTCATCAAAATCGAAGAGGCTCGAATGGTGCGGCCGGCTCGTCTCGGGGCCGCCGCGGCATCCAAGCGTGTAGAAACACGCCGGCACGCGCTGCGCGTAGAACGAAAAGTCTTCGGCACCCATCAACTGCGTCGCCTCGACGACGCGCGCGTCGCCGAAGGTCGCGCGCGCCAGGCCGCCGGCGTATTGGGTTTGATCCGGATCGTTCGACGTGACCGGATACCGGTCGAAATACGTAAAGCGGTATTCCGCACCGGACGCGTCGCAACACGACCGCAGCACTCGCTCGATCCGCTCGGCCATTGCGTCGCGAACCCCTTCGGAAAATGCGCGGACCGTTCCGAGCATCCGGCAGGTTCGCGGAATGACGTTATGAATGGTGCCGGCGTGAATCGAGCCGATCGTCACGACTGCCGGCTCGAGTGGGTCGATTTGCCGAGAAATCACCTGTTGCACCGACGTGATGAAGGACGCTGCCGCGTAGATCGGGTCGACGGCGTCGTGCGGTGCCGACCCGTGACCGCCGACGCCGAGGATGTCGATTTCAATCGAGTCGCTGGACGCATACATCGGTCCCGCGCGGAATCCCAAGACACCGGTTGGGTATTTGGTGGAAAGATGGAGCCCGTAGGCGCGTTCGATGCCGAAGCGCTCGAATAGGCCGTCGTCGAGCATCGCCTTGGCGCCGCCCGCGCCTTCCTCCGCCGGTTGGAACACCAAGCATAGCGTCCCGGCGAGTTCTTCGCGGCGGGCGGCGACCAGCGCGGCGGCACCGAGCAAAATAGCAACGTGACCGTCGTGACCGCATGCGTGCATCACACCCTGAATCTGCGATCGGTAGGAATGCTCGTTCTCCTCGGCGACCGGGAGTGCGTCCATGTCGGCGCGCAGCATGACGGTGCGGCCCGGCCTCGCGCCGGTAAGCACGCCGACGACGCCGGTTCGACCGATGCCTTCGTGCACCGCATAACCGAGACGGCGAAGGCGTTCGGCGACGATCGAAGCGGTGCGGTGCTCCGCAAACGCCGTTTCCGGGTGCACGTGCAGGTCGCGACGGATGCGGATCACGTCGTCCACCAGACTCTGCGACAGCGAAACGGCCGGCATGTGCCGGCTGCATTCGCCCTTTGAGCGGCGCGCCCCCGGCAGGACTCATCGCGGCGAGGTCGCAGAAGCCGCAAACGATGACTTTGTCTTATTTACTGGGCGCGCCTCGCGATGGCAACCCTAACGTCTAAGGAGTTCTGGCTTCGTGTACGTAGATGAAACGCTCACCTGTGTCGATTGTGGGCGCGAGTTCGTTTTCAGTTCCGGCGAACAGCGCTTTTACGAAGAAAAAGGTTTCCAAAACAAGCCGAATCGGTGTCCCGATTGCCGCCAGGCGCGCAAAGCCATGCGCGCGAGCAATCCAGGCGGCGGAGACCGCGCGGGCGGTGGACGCGTTCGCGAAATGTTTACCGCAACGTGCAGCCAGTGCGGCGGCGTCGCGGAAGTTCCGTTCAATCCGCGCGGCGATAAACCGGTGTACTGTCGCGATTGCTTCCAGGCGCGTCCGAGCTTCTCTTAACCACGGCGGGGCGCGAGCAGGGAAACCGCGACCATGATGCCGGCGTTGACCAGCAGCGCGGCAAATCCCAGATTGACCCCCCACAGCGAAACGCTGGTCAGCGTAAACGTAACGACCAAAGCCAGACCGGCCACGATGCCTGCAGCAACGCCCCACGCGGTCGCCCGCGGCCACAGAAAAGCGGCCACGGTCGCGGGCATGAACTGCGTAATCCCGTTGTAGTAGATCAGCAGCAGCTCGACCAGCGTGCGCTGCTCTTTGAGCCAAAAGGCGAGCGCCCCCAGCGCCACGATCACGACCAGAATGCGCGTCGCCAACATGCGTGCGGCGTCGCCGGTGGCTACGCCGAACGCGCCCAACACGTTCTTGGAAAAGATGCTCGCGGCGCCGAGAAGCAAAGCGCTTGCGGGGACGAGCGCGGCCAGCGAGCCCGCCGCCGCGACGAATCCCATTACCCACGGCGGATAGTAGCGTTGTACGACCAGCATGAACGAACGGTCGACCGCCGCCCCGTGCAATCCCGGAACGATCAGTAACGCGGAAAGGCCGGCGAAGAAGACCAGCAGCATCACGAGCTGATAGAGCGGCAAGAGCATCGCGTTGCGCCGCAGCGTGTCTTCCGAGCGTGCACTATAGATGGCGCTCATGCTTTGAGGGCCCATATAGAAACCGATGGCGGTCAGCAGTACGGTCGACACGTACCACACGGTGCCGTGCCCGGCCATCCCGGTCGCCAGCGTCAGCATCTGCGGATGCACGCGTAAGACTTGGTCGATCATTTTGGCTGGCGATCCAAAAAAATGGATCGGGATTGCCACGCCGGCGAAGACGACCGCGCCCAAAACCAGGGTGTCTTTGACGATGCTGGCCCAGGCCATACCGTGAAGACCGGCGCTAAAGACGAACAGTGCGACCAAAATGAAGGCAATGCACACGGCGATGGTTGCATCGAAACTCCCGTATCCGGCCATGTGCAGCAGCAGTTGCAAGCCGCTGAGCTGGAGCGTAACGTACGGCACCACCATCACGAACTGCATGAGCGCCACCATGACGCCGAGCCATCGGCTCGCGTACCGGTCGGCAAAGAAGTCGGGGCCGGTGAGCAGCGAGCGCGCTTTGGCCACTCGCCAAATAGCGGGAAGCAAGAAATATCCGATGACGTACGCGCACGTGCCGTAAGCGAAAATGTAGTAGGCCGGTGCACCCATGCCGTACGCCCATCCGGCCATCCCGAGAAATGTAAAGCTGGTGTAGATTTCGCCGGCGAGTAAAACCCATAAGAAGACGGTGCCGAACGACCGGCCTCCGACGATGTATTGTGCCGGGTCCATTTTGATCCGGCGAACTCCGAAGAGCGCGAGCGCGATCGTGCCGAGAACGACGGCGCCGACGATCGTGAGGGCGACGGCCGGGCCGTTCACCAGTGGCGCTCGATGCGGCCGATCGACCAAAGGAATGCCGGCGTGAGCAACACCCACGCGACGATCCACGCGAGCACGAACGGCAAGCCGAAGATGCGCGGTTCGATGCGGTTGACCAGCGGCACGCCGATCGAAAGTGCGGCAATCGGAATCGCCGCGAGCAAGACGCGCAAAGAAACCATTGCCCGGTAGTAGTATAAGGAGGTCGTGGAAACCTATGACGCCGTGATCGTCGGTGCCGGGCATAACGGCCTCGCGTGTGCCGCACTGCTCGCGAAGGCCGGCCGTTCGGTCGCAGTCTTCGAGCGGTGCTCGACGATCGGCGGCGCCGCCGTCAGCGACACCGGCACGTGGCCGGGCTACACGCTGTCGGCGGCATCGTACGTGTGCAGTTTACTCGACCCCTGGCTCGTCGAGGAACTCGGCCTGCGCGCGCGCGGCCTCGATTTCTATCGCAAAGACCCGTACGCGTTTACGCCGCTCCTCGACGGACGATCGTTGTTGCTCGGGAGCGATCCGGCGCGCAATGCCCGCGAAATCGCCGCCTTCGACCGCGACGACGTTGACGGCTTCGAGGCGTACGGCGAACGCGTGGAACGCGCTGGAAGAGCGCTCTTCGATTCGTTTTCCGACGCCGATCCGCGCTTCGACCGCTTTGACGCCGATACCCAAGCGCTGTTGCTCGGGTCGGCTGCCGAACTGGTCGAACGGTACGTGAAGACGCCGGTGCTGGCAGCGGAGCTGGTCAACGACGGGCTGATCGGAACGAATCTCGGTCCGCGAAACGCGGGCACCGGATACGTGCTGGCGCATCACCTGGCAGGACGCGTCTTGGGCGTGCAGGGCGCGTGGGCGTTCGTGCGCGGCGGCATGGGCGCAGTGTCACAGGCACTCGCCGGCGCAGCGCAAGCGTTCGGGGCGCAAATCTTTGCCGGTGCGGGAGTCGAACGCATCCTCACCTACGACGACCGCGCGTTGGCGGTGGCGCTCGAAGACGGCCGCGAATTCGCCGCCCGAGCGGTCGCATCCAATGCGCATCCGCGCACCACGTTTCTAGATTTGCTCGATCCGGCCGCCTTCGATCATTCCTTTCTCGAGAAAGTTCGAACCTGGAAGAGCACCGGTCCCTCGTTGAAGCTCAATCTCGCGCTTGGCGAGCTTCCAAACTTCAGCGCGCGTCCCGGCAGCACGCCGCAGGCTCACCATCGGGCGACGATTCACGTCGCCCCGTCGATCGATTATCTGCAGAAGGCCTACGACGACGGCGTATCGGGGGGCGAGAGTGACGAACCGCTCGTCGAGTGTTTTCTGCAAACCCCGACCGACCCGACGCTCGCGCCGCCGGGGAAGCATATTCTCTCGGTGTTCGCCCAGTATTTTCCCTACGACCGTTCCGGTGGCTGGCCGGCCGGAAGCCGTGAAGCCGCGGCCGACAAAATCATCGCGCTGCTGGCACGGCTCGCGCCGAATATTCCCAATGCCGTCGAGCATCGCCAAGTGTTGGCTCCCCCCGACCTCGAAGCGCGGTTCGGATTGGTCGGCGGCCACATCTTTCACGGCGAGTTGCTGCCGGGCCAAATCTACGAGCACCGCTTCGCGACCCGCACTCCCGTCGGAAATCTGTATCTGTGCGGATCGGGCGCGCACCCGGGCGGCTGCGTCAGCGGTTTCCCCGGCAAGCGAGCCGCCGCCGCCATCCTCACCGACCTGCAAGGAGAGCCCGAGTGACCGTCAAGAGCAGTTTCATCGATCCGAACGTTCAGCAATACATCATCACGCAGACCGTGCGCGAAGATCCCGCGCTCGCCGACCTGCGCGTCGAAACCTCGCAACGCAGCAACGCGATGATGGAGATCGGTCCCGAGCAGGGCGCGCTCATGCAGTTGCTCGCCCGGGCCATCGGCGCCAAGCGCTACTTGGAAATCGGCGTATTTACCGGCTACTCCTCGCTGGCGATGGCCTTAGCGTTGCCCGCCGACGGCCAAATCGTCGCGTGCGACGTCAGCGAAGAATACACCGCGGTCGCACGGCGGTATTGGGAACGCGCCGGCGTTTCGCAAAAAATCGATTTGCGGATCGCTCCCGCGCTGGAAACGCTTGGGCAATTGATCGCGGACGGCGCCGAACCGTTCGACATGGCGTTCATCGACGCCGACAAAGCCAACGTCGACAATTATTACGAGTCGGCGTTGCGGCTCGTCCGTACCGGTGGCTTGGTTCTCGTCGACAACGTGCTGTGGGGCGGCGCGGTTGCCGATCCGTCGGCCGACGACGCCGATACGGTGGCGCTGCGCACCCTCAACGCCAAAGCCGGACGCGACGAACGCGTCGACGTGTCGCTGCTCGCCACGTGCGACGGCATTCTGATCGCACGAAAACGTTAGGCCGCTAACTTGTACTTTGCGGGAGGAAACATGCACTCACGAATAGGCGCAGCCGCCGTCGCCGTTACCGTCATTATTGTTACCGGATGTTCGGGCACACCTCAATCGAATCTCACTCAGGACAACGGATCGCTCGCGTCCTTGGTGCGTTCGCAGTCCGCGTTCGGCCGGTCCGCGTCAATGATGCGGAAAGCAGCCGTGACGGAAACGGTGCTTCATAGCTTCGCCGGCAGCCCCAACGACGGCGGTGACCCCAACGGTCTCACGAATATGAATGGTACGCTCTACGGCACAACTGTATTCGGCGGCACGCATGGTAACGTCGGCGCGGGAACGGTCTTTTCGATCACGACTTCAGGCGTGGAGACCATATTGTACAATTTCGTGCCGGGGAAACACGGTTATCAGCCCCAAGGCGGCCTGACGGTGGTGGGCGGTGCATTGTATGGCACGACCTACGAAGGTGGATTATACGGCGACGGCACGGTCTTTAGGATCGCAACTTCAGGCACGGAAAGGCCGCTCCATAGCTTCGCCGGTAGCCCGAACGACGGCAGCAAGCCACGCGACCTGATCGACGTGAACGGCACGCTCTACGGCACGACGAACGAAGGTGGTTCCAGCGGCTTTGGTACCGTCTATAAGATCACCCAGAAAGGCGAGGAAACCGTACTGTATAGCTTCAAAGGCGGCACCGACGGCGCGGACCCTGGCGGCCTGTTCTACCTGAAGGGGACGATCTACGGAACGACCGGCCAGGGTGGTGGGTCGGGCTGCGTACAGGGTGAAGGCTGCGGCACGGCGTTCAAGATTACGCCCGCCGGTGCGTACAGCCAGCTACACCGATTCGGAAACGAGAACGATGGACAATTGCCCGGAGGGCTGGTCAACGTCGGGGGCAAGCTCTACGGCACGACTGCTTACGGTGGTGCGTACGGCGAAGGCACTGTCTTTCGGATCACGACCGCCGGCGCAGAAAGGGTCCTCTATGGCTTCACCGGCGTGAGCGACGGCGCGAACCCCGAAGCCGGTCTGCTCAATGTGAATGGTATGCTGTATGGAACCACCGCCGGCGGCGGCGGTTCAAGCGGCGACGGCACGATCTATAAGATCACGACCGACGGCGCGTATACCCATCTTTACAACTTCGGCGAGTCGCCCGACGATGGCCGTTTACCGTTTTGGGGCCTGATCGACGTGAATGGCACGCTCTACGGCACGACCGCTGCCGGCGGGACGTACCAAGACGGCACCGTCTTCTCGTTGTCCGGTTTTTGATGGACTTCTCGCGCGGCTCGCGATCATGCGAGTAATCTGCATCGGCGGGGGGCCGGCCGGTTTGTATTTTTCGATCCTGGCCAAGCGCCGGTTCCCCGAGTGGGCGGTCACCGTGTTGGAACGTAACCGCCCCCTCGACACGTTCGGATGGGGCGTCGTATTCTCGGACGCGACGCTCGACACGCTGCGGCGCGCCGACGAGCCGACCCACGCCGCCATCACCCAAGCCTTCGCGCACTGGGACGATATCGACATTCACTTCGAGGGGCAGACGATTACGTCGGGCGGCCACGGTTTCTGCGGGATTTCACGGAAGCGCTTGCTGGCTATTCTTCAGGAACGTGCCGCCGAGGTCGGCGTCGACCTGCACTTTCAGACCGACGTCGAAAACGTGGATGCCCTCCGCGACTGCGATCTCTTGATCGGCGCCGACGGAGCCAACAGCCGCGTGCGCAGTACCTATGCGGGCTCGTTCGTGCCCGACCTCGACCGGCGTCTGTGCCGCTTCGTCTGGTTCGGCACGACCCTGCCGCTGGACGCGTTCACGTTCATCTTCGAGCGCACCGAGCACGGCTGGTTCACCGTCCATGCGTACCGGTTCGACGAAAATCTGAGTACGTTCATCGTGGAATGCCGCGAGGAGACGTGGCTGGCGCACGGCCTCGACCGTGCCGGCACACCAGAAACGATCGAATTCTGCGAGCGGCTGTTTGCGCCGTATCTGCGCGGCCACCAGCTGATGACCAACAGCCCGCATCTGCGCGGGCGCGATTGGCTCAACTTCACGCGCGTGAGCAACCAGCAGTGGATTCATGAAAACGTCGTGCTGATGGGCGATGCCGCGCACACGGCGCATTTTTCGGTCGGTTCCGGAACGAAGCTCGCGATGGAAGACGCGATCGGATTGGCCGACGCGCTCGCTGCGTCGGCGGGGCGGCTCGAGCAAGCGCTACCCGAGTATGAATCGCTGCGGCGTATCGAAGTGCTCAAGCTGCAAAATGCGGCGCGCAACTCCACCGAGTGGTTCGAACACGTCGCGCGCTACGCCGGCCTGCCGCCGGAGCAGTTTGCCTATAGTCTTTTGACGCGAAGCCAGCGAATCGGTCACGAAAACCTCCGCTTGCGCGATACCACGTACGTCGAGCGAATCGAGCGCTGGTTCGCAGGCGGGACGCCCGTCCCGCCGATGTTCACGCCCTTTCGCTTGCGCGGTATCGTGCTGCGCAACCGCGTTGTCGTCTCTCCCATGGACATGTACAGCGCGGTCGACGGAACGCCCAACGACTTCCATCTGGTGCACCTCGGGGCGCGCGCGCTCGGCGGCGCCGGTTTGATTTTCACCGAGATGACCTGCGTCACGCGCGACGGCCGCATTTCGCCCGGCTGCACCGGGATGTATCTGCCCGAGCACGTACCTGCGTGGACGCGGATCGTGGATTTCGTGCACGCGTTTTCCGGCGCCAAGATCTGCTTGCAGTTGGGGCATTCCGGTCCGAAGGGTTCGACCAAACTCATGTGGGACGGCATGGATCAGCCGCTGGACGACGGCAACTGGCCGGTGGTCGCGCCGTCGGCAATCGCCTATGCGGCAGTCAATCAAGTGCCGCACGAACTCACGCGGCCGGAGATGGACGAGATCCGCGAGGCGTTCGTGCGCGCCGCCAAGATGGGTTTGGACGCGGACTTCGACATGCTCGAGTTGCACTGCGCGCACGGCTATCTGTTGTCGTCGTTCGTGACGCCGTTGCAAAACCGGCGGACCGACGAGTATGGCGGTTCGCTTGAGGCCCGGCTGCGTTATCCGCTGGAAGTTTTCACCGCGATGCGCGCGGTGTGGCCGGCGGAACGCCCGATGTCGGTGCGCATCTCGGCGACCGACTGGGTCGACGGCGGCATCTCCGGCGACGACGCGGTTGAAATTGCACGCGCGTTCAAAAAAGCGGGTGCGGATTTGATCGACGTGTCGACCGGTCAAACTTCTCCCGACGCCAAGCCGGTCTACGGCCGGATGTTTCAGACGCCGTACTCGGATAAGATTCGCAACGAATCCGGAATCGCGACCATGGCCGTCGGGAACGTTACCGACGCCGATCAGGTCAACGCGATCCTCGCGGCCGGCCGCGCCGACCTGGTTGCCTTAGGGCGTCCGCACCTCGCGGATGCGGCGTGGACGCTGCACGCCGCCGCCCAGTTGGGATACGCCGATGCATCGTGGCCGTTACCGTATTTGCCGGGGAAGCAACAACTCGAGCGGCTGATCGCCCGCGCGCAAGAGCAGGCCGCGAATGTCGTCTGAGCCGCGCGTCGATCTACGCGGCAAGCACGCCGTGGTCACCGGCGGCGTCCGGGGAATCGGCTTGGGCGTGGCGGCGCTGCTCGCCGGCAACGGGATTCGCGTGAGCATCGTCAGCCGGTCGGCGCACCCGCGGCACGACGCGCGATTTTTCGGCGCCGCCGCCGATGTCGCCGTTGAAGACCAGGTGATCGCGGCTTTCGAGGCGTGTCGAGCGCAAAACGGCGCGGTCGACATTGTGGTAAACGCTGCGGGCATCGCCGAATCGGCGCCGCTGACGCGCACCAGCGCCGTGCTGTGGGAGCAAACGCTGGCGATCAATCTCACGGGCACGTTTTTGTGCGCGCGCGAAGCCGCCAAAGACATGACCGTCGCAGGGTGGGGGCGCATCGTCAACGTCGCCAGCACGGCCGGGCTCGGCGGGGCGCCATATTTAGCGGCCTACTGCGCGAGCAAACACGGCGTCGTCGGTTTCACCCGCGCGATTGCCGCGGAATTCGACGGTACCGGCATCACCGCCAATGCGGTGTGTCCGGGATATACCGAAACCGACATGATGCGCAAAGCGATTTCGAATATTTCAAAATACACCGGAGCCGGCGAAGACGAAGCCCGTGCGCGGTTGGCGCAATCGAATCCGCAAGGCCGCATCGCGACCGTGGAAGAAGTCGCCGCCGCGGTATACGATTTGGTTTCGGGCTCGCGTAACGGGGCGGCCGTCGTAATTCCGGGCGACGCAAACGGGTGATCTAGACCGCTAGCGCGGTTTGGGTGCTGGCGAACCGGGCGGCGGTGACGCGCAATCCAGCGGCGGTGGGCGCGTCGGATTGGGATCGGGGGCCAACGTCACCGCAATCGTATCGGCAATGTAACCGACGCCGAAGCCGGCCGGATTCGCGATGGGTTGCGGTGACGCCACCGGCGGCGGCGTCGGGTCGCCATTCCCGAGCAGCACCGTCCACTGCGCAAATCCGGTGCCGGTGAGATTTTGCAGGTAGCAGGTTCCGTCGTCGACGATCCACTGGTAGAGGGTTACTCCCGGCGTGCCGTGCGCCGCGTACAGCGCCATTTCGGTGGATTCGGTCCACCCGCCGGTTTCCGTGGTGCCGGTGCCGATGAAATACAAATCGTAGCAGTTGCCGTCGAGCGGCCCTTCCCACGTGTTGCGGGCGTCGGCACACTGCCGCGGGTTCAACGTTGCGTTGAAGGCGACTCCCTCGCCCGTTTGTGACCGGACGTACTGATCGTAAATCGCCCCGCCGCACTCGATTTTGGAATCCGGGAGGGTGACGAGCGTCAGCGTGACGCTCGCGGTTGCCGGCACCGGCGACGGTGACGGCGGCGTCTTTCCCGGCGCACTCGTAAACCCGAGATACGGCGAGCAGGCGGCATCGAAGAAAACGCGCGGCTGCAACGGTTCCGCGTCGTAGGTTTTCGAGAGCGCGATCGTCACCGAGGCGCCTTTGCCCGGAAACGCGGACGCCGGCAACGCGAGCGAGGGCTTCGATAGATGGGTGAACTCGCTCCGCCGATACGTCGCGGTCAGCCACCCCATCACTTGCACCGACGCGCGCGCCGATTGACCGGCGTCGTCGGCGACCGACGCGCTGCAAGTGCCGTTGGTTGCCGGATCGAGCCGAAAGATCGCCGGCGCATCATTCATGCTCCCGCCGCCGGCGTTGGGATACGAATACGGCGTGTTCGGCGGCGGCGACGGCGAGGCGCGTCCTTCGGCCGGTTCGTACGGCGGCGAATACGGCGATGGAAGCACGTTCGGAAAGACGGCGGCGCCGTTGCCGCACGCAAAGCCGTTGGTCGCAGCGAACCAGTGCGCATACCCCCATTCGGTCGCGACGAACGTTTGCTCCAGGTCGCCCGGCCAATGATAAACCAAGGCCGCCGGCGTCAGCAGCGGAACGTTCGGCGTGGGTGACGGATTCGGCAACGCCGGCGAGTGCCGCGACGACGCGCATGGAAGCGTCCGCACTGACGTCGCCTTTTCGGAAGCGGTGAAAACCAGCGTAAAACCGAGCTTCGGACACGGCGGCTCCGCGGCGATCGCCGGAAAACGCGCCTTGCCGCCCGGCCCAATCTGGGGATACGCCGCGGCGCCGCTGATGCTTCCGGACGCTCCGATGAAGAGTGCAAAAGGCGGCTTCCCGAGCGTTTTCTCCAACACCGATGCGTCGGCGGTCAGCGGCATGACCGTCGTCGGCTGCACCGCGTCGTCGCGCGTCGGGCGGCCGCGATAGACGCGAAGGCTGAAACCGAGCAGCGTTCGCGCGCCCGCCGTGCGCGGGAGAAACGCCAAGGTTGCGCCGTTACCGCTGGTGGCGGCGACGGCCCGAGCGCTCGCGATGGCGGCGTCGTAGTCATCGGTCGCGCGCGCGAGTGCTCCGGGGTGCCGGCCGAGCATCCACGCCGCACCGGCGAGCAACATGACGACGATGCCGATCGTGACGGCCGTTTCGATGAGGGTGAAGCCCCGCTCGTCGCTGCATTTCACGCACCGCGTTAGTGCCCGCGCGGCGTAGCGCCGCGCCGGTTAGGCACCGTACCAGCGCAGTTGCGGCCAGATTTCGGAAAGCGGCGCGACCGGATCGCGGCATAGATAAATCGGCGCTGGACCTTCGACGATCCATTTGTACGGCTCCGCCGACGTTCGCACCAACGTGACGCGGCGATAGTATCGCCGCAAGAGGTCGATACGGCTGGCACCGACGGCGACGAGCACGGTGCCGTCGTAGCCGCGAGTTCCCCACAGGTAGTAGGCGTTCTGACTGGATACCACCGGCGGTAAACCGTAACGCGGGCCGAAGAAGTCGAGTGCGCCGGCGTCGCCGTAAGTATCGGCATAGATGGCCGTGCGGCTGCGAAGCGCCGGCGGTAAGGCGCCGTAGACCGCGGCGACGTCCCGCGCAAGCCGCTCCCAGCCGAACTCTTCGGCAAAGACCGGTTGAATCAAATGCGGCGCAGTACCGTCGCGCCCGGTGAGTCCGAGCCTTTGCGAAACGTCGATCAACTGCGCAACCGGAAGAACCGGCAGCGACAACGGCATCGATGCGATCCCGGCCAGCGACACCGCCGTAAGCAGTGCGGCGCGCAGCCATCGCGCGGTCTGCTCGAGCGCCACGGCGCCGACGGCCAGCAACGATGCGTAGATACCCACGACGTAGTAGCCTTTGGAGTCGAACGCCGCCGCGACGGCAAAGATAAAAAGATACCCGACCGGGAGAAAACGCAGATCGCGCAGCGCGGTCAGGCGAAACGGTGCGATCAGGCCGGCGAACCAGATCGGTGCCGCCGCCACGTTGGTATAGAGCAGTTGTTCCAGAGCAAACGCCGCGACGTTGCGCGTGACGTCGGTGAATTCGAGTGCGATGCCGCTTTGAAAGGCGGGGCGATGGGCGGCGTCGCCGCGCAAAACCTCGACGATCGGCCAACCA
This sequence comes from Candidatus Tumulicola sp., assembly GCA_049585095.1. Classification (GTDB taxonomy): domain Bacteria; phylum Vulcanimicrobiota; class Vulcanimicrobiia; order Vulcanimicrobiales; family Vulcanimicrobiaceae; genus Tumulicola. The sequence goes on along the minus strand of JBAUZB010000080.1, from coordinate 3,120 downwards.
TGAGCGGCTTGCCAGAACAGGTTGGGTGCGAGCAAGAGGAGTGTCGACCCGGCCGCGTAGAGCACCCAGGGCGTTTGCAGCACGCGGCGCTGCGGCGTCGTAAGCAAACCGGCCGCGAGACCGGCTACCAGCAGCCCGACCGAATATTTTCCATAGGCTGCGAATGCGACCATCAGCACCAGCGCGATCCACCGTCGCGGCGCCGCGTCCCGCGGGCTGCGCACGATCCGAATCACCGCGTAGATCACCAGCGTCCAAGCGAGCGGCTCGAACGACGTCGTCGTCAACACGTTGCCGAGCAAGAGATAGGCGGGGACCAGCAGCGTCGCCACGCCGGTCAGGAGCTGGGCGAACCGCCCGCCGCCAATTTCGCGAGACAACGCGACGGCGAAATAGACCGTGAGCGCCGCCGCCGTAACCGGCAATGCGCGCAAGGCGATGAGGTTATACCCTGCCGGTGCGGAGAGCCACGCCGCAAGCGCGACCAACGGAGGCTGATCGGGATAGCCCCACGCCAGATGTTTGGAGCATGCGATGAAGTAGAGCTCGTCGCGAAAGAATCCATAGCGGTCCGCCGTGGCACCGTGGACGATCGCTGCCAGGGCCGCGAGCGCGATACCGATCACGAGCGGCGAATCACGTGCGGCGTGCGGCCGCAACCAAACTCAGCGCGTAACCCGAAACGCCCGACCAAATCCACGCCCCGAGGGCAACGTTCCAATCCCACCAGGTGCCGTCGGTGAAGATGACCGCGATCAGATACACGCCGATGTACGTCATCGGTATGACCGTTGCAAACACGCGAAAGCTCGCGGCTCGCTCGGGCCGAGGATCCCAGCGTGCGACCAGCACGTCGCCCACGATGCCGGTGACGAGCGCCTGCGCGAACGTGATTGCGAGTAAGTTCGAATGATTGGTGAAGGCGGCGGCCGCCGGCAAGTTGCCCACGAGATACAGCAGCGTCAGCATGCCCGGCCGTGGATGAATGCGCGACACCAGCCAGAGCGCAAACCCGCCGATCAAGGCGCTTTGCAGGATTACGATGAGGACGCCGATCGACACTTTGTAATAGCCGATCGCGAGCGCGGTGAGGTAATCCGGCGTAAACGGCGCAATCGGCGGCGGTGCGTTGGTGCGTCCGGCCGCGGGATCGAAGGCATACGCGGTACCGAAATGGGCGAGCAGCAGCCAGGTCGCGAGTCCGAAAGCCAGCGGGAGCTGCAGCCCGAGCGTCGTCGACCGTGCGCGATCCGCGAGCACGCTGCGAATCGGTCCGCTCGCCAAGAAAAAGATCCCTAATCCGATCACTTGGTGCGTCGGGCTCAAGAGTGCGTCGACGCCTTCCTCGAGACCGAAGACGCGATGCCACATCAAGTCGCCGACGCCGGCCGCCAGAAAAATCGGAATTCCGGCGAGTGCGACCCGGTACGGGCGCGGCAGCGCATCGCCCCAGCCGAAACCGCGGGCGCGGTTGCGCAATGCGAAGCCGCCGAACACAAGCATCAACGCGAACATGCCGGAGTAGAAGACGGCGTGGTACGGCGTAAAGAACGACTCGACCGGAACGTGGCCGTGGGCCCACGCGTCCAAGAAAAAGCCGATGGAAATCCACACGCAACCGAGACCGACCGCATAATCGAACGCAAGACTGCGAGGAGCGGTCCGGGAGTCCATGGCGTGGCCTTACGCAGAAGGTCGCAGGCGCCCTCCGCGGCAGGAAATCAGCCGCCGTGCCGCTACGAGACATTTCGTAGATGGCGATGCACGCAGGCGGCAGAAGATCGGCGGTTCTCATCTTGCGCGCGTTCGCGCTTGCCGGGGTGGCCGCGGGTTGTGCGTCGCATCTTCCCGACGTTCCGCCCGACGTGTCGATCGGTCCACCGCACGCGTTGCCCACGCCGCGAATCGAACCGATGGGGTCGGCGCCGGAGATTCTAGGAATGCACTTTTCGACGCTCGACGTGCGCCGGGGAGAGCTTTTTTCGGGCGAGTTCGTGACCGGAACCAACGTCGCATCGATCGAAGTTCGCACGAATTTGTTCTCGATCGACGTGCCGCGTACGGGATACGGCCGTTTCGCCTTCACCCTCGACGTGTTGGACACGCCGCCGATCTTCATTCGCCCGTTTCGCCTGCGGGTAATCGCGCGCAATAGCGCCGGCGCCGAATACGAGCGCGATCTTCCGTTCGAAATTCGCTGAGGAGCCTTGATGCCGACCCACGCGCGCTACGACGTCACCGACTACGTGGCCACCGTGACCCTCGACCGGCCGGAGCGCCGAAATGCGTTGACGTTCGACCTCTACGCCGAGTTGCGCGACTGGTTCGGCCGGCTGAAGGACGATGCCGCGGTGCGGGCCGTCATCTTGACCGGAACCGGCGAGCATTTCTGTTCCGGCGGCGACGTTCACGAGATCATCGGTCCGCTTACCGCGTCAACGCCGGGACGGTTGCTCGAGTTCACGCAGATGACCGGCGACCTGGTCAAGGCAATGCGGCACTGCCCGCAGCCGATTGTGGCGGCCGTCGATGGAACCTGCGCCGGCGCCGGCGCTATTCTCGCGATGGCTTCGGACTTGCGTTTCGGAACGGAGCGTTCCAAGGTCGCATTTCTTTTCGTTCGCGTCGGACTAGCCGGCAGCGACATGGGCGCGTGCGCGATGCTGCCGCGGATCGTCGGGCTCGGCCGCGCCGCCGAACTGCTGTACACCGGCAAGTCGATTTCCGGCGAAGAAGCCCATCGCTGGGGGTTCTACAACGAACTGTGTGATCCGCAAGCGCTGCTTCCACGCGCACGCGAGTTCGCGCACGCACTCGCCGCGGGTCCCGCGGTGGCCCACGCCACGACCAAGGCGATGCTTCATGCCGAATGGTCGATGCCGCTCGACGCCGCCATCGATGCCGAGGCACGCGCGCAGGCGGCCTGCATGGAAACGCGCGACTTTCGCCGGGCCTACGAAGCCTTCGTCGCTAAGCGGCCGCCGAAATTCGAAGGCGACTAGTGACCTGTAACGCCCAGATGTGTAGTGCCGTCATGGGCACCACGGGTGTGATTGGCTAGGCGCGAGGAGGGAGCATAGCGATAGCTCTGTGACCGACGAGCAACGAAGCCAGCACGCC
>JBAUZB010000079.1:0-19854 GCA_049585095.1 Candidatus Tumulicola sp. | reverse complement strand
GTGCAACGCCCACTTCGTCGATAACCGCGATCGGCGTTCCGGTCGCGACCGTTTCGCCTTCCTTTACCAACACTTCGCGAATCGTCCCGGTAACCGGCGACGGCACCTCGGCGTTGACTTTGTCGGTCGAGACTTCAACGAACGCCTCGTACTTCTCGACCGGATCGCCGATCTTCTTGAGCCACTGGGCCACGGTTCCCTCGGTCACCGTTTCGCCGAGTTGCGGCATCGTAATCGTCGTTGCCATACTAGTAATTCACCATTTCGCGCATCGCCGCAGCCATCTCGGCCGGCGATGACATGTATTCTTCCTCGAGCGGCAAGGCGTACCCCATGGCCGGAACGTCCGGCGCGCAGAGTCGCCGAATCGGTGCGTCGAGGTGGAAGAGCGCTTCTTCGGCGACCATCGCGCTGATCTCGGCGCCGATGCCGCCGAACTTGTTGTCTTCGTGGATGACGAGCAGCTTGCGCGTCTTCTCTACGCTGTCGAGAATCGCGCCTTTGTCCATCGGGCGAATCGAGCGCAGGTCGATCACTTCCACCGACAAGCCGTCGGCCTCCAGCTGCTGCGCGGCTTCGAGCGCCCAGTGCACGTACAGCCCGTACGAGACGACGCTGAGTTGCGTGCCCTCTTTGAGCCGGTTGGCCTTTCCGATGGGGATCGTGTAGTGGCCGTTAGGCACTTCGCCTTTAATCAGGCGATAGGTTTTCTTGTGTTCGAGAAACAGCACCGGATCCGGATCGTCGATCGCCGCGTTGAGCAATCCCTTGACGTCGGCGGGAAACGCCGGCGCGACGATCTTGAGGCCCGGGACGTGATAGAATAGCGCCTCGATGGAGACCGAATGCGAAAGCGCGCCGCGTACGCCGCCTCCGTACGGCGTGCGAATGACGAGCGGGCAAGTGTACTCACCGTTGGAACGATAGCGCGTCTTCGCGGCTTCACCTACGATCTGGTTGAACGCCGGATAGATGAAGTCGGCGAACTGAATCTCGGCAATCGGCCGCAATCCTTCCATCGCCATTCCTACCGCGATGCCCACGATCGACGCCTCGGCAATCGGCGTGTCGATCACTCGCTCGGGGCCGAACTCGTCGATGAAGTCTTTCGTGATCAGGAAAACGTTGCCGCGGGGGCCGACGTCTTCGCCGATGATGACCGTACGGTCGTCATTCTTCATCGCCTCGTAGAGGGTCGCGCGAACCGCTTCGACGTTGTTCATGACGGTCGCCGCGCCGCTGCTCACTGCCACGGTTGCCACGCTCCTTCGTAGACGTGCACGTAAAGTTCGGAGGGATCTGGATACGGCATCGCCTCGGCCGCATCGGTCGCCTCGTTGGTTTCCCGGAGTACGTCCTTGCGCAGCGCCTCGACGTCGGACTCGGTCATGACGCCGTTGTCGACGAGGACCGCCTGGAAACGCGGAACGGGATCGAGTTTGCGTTGTTCCTGCACCTCTTGGCGCGTCCGATACGTCATGTCGTTGTCGTCGGTCGAGTGCGCCAGATACCGGTAGCACGTGCCTTCGATCAGCGACGGGCCGCCGCCCGAATGCGCTCGGTCCAACGCTTCCCGGACGGCCGCATACGTATCGATCGGATCGAAACCGTTGAAGCGGCGCCCGGGCATGCCGTATCCCACCGCGCGCTTCCAGATCTCGGGCTGCGCCATTTGCTTGGAGAGCGGCGTCGAGATCGCCCATTCGTTGTTCTCAACCAGCATGACGAACGGCAGCTTGTGAATGGCGGCGAAGTTCATCGACTCGTGCCACTCGCCTTCGCTGGTCGTGCCGTCGCCGCAGGTCGCCAGCACCGCGCGGTCCTGCTGGCCGCGGTATTTCAACGCGAAAGCCGCGCCCACGGCGTGCGGCAAGTGCGCCGCAAGAATAGAAGAGAACGACAGTAAACCGGCGGCTTTGGAAGAGTAGTGATTCGGAAACTGGCGGCCGCCGTTGTGATCCGCCGCACGCGCGAAGAGCGAGAGCAAAATCTCGTACGGCGTGAGGCCGATGCCTAACGCCAGCCCGAGATCGCGATAATAGGGCGCGAGCAGGTCTTTGCCGGGCGTAAATGCCATCGCCGCGCCGGCCTGCAACGCCTCGTGGCCTTCGCTGCCCAGAGCGAACGGGACTTTGCCCTGACGGTTGAGCTGGAAACCGCGATTGTCGAGCTGGCGCTGCAACAGCATGTTGCGGAACATCCGGCGCAGTTGCTCGTCGCTCAAGCCGTGGCGTTCGAAGGTGCCCGCTTGGGTGTCCGTTTTAGCCATATCAGTCTCTCGCCTTATCGGTCGGTGAACGCAATCATCGCCAGGGCTGCCAGCCGTCGGCGTACACTCTTTCGAACAAATCTCGTGAAACCGGGTATGGCATCGCTTCCGCCCGGTCGGTGGCTTGGTTCGCCTCCTCGAGGATGGAACGCTTCAACGCCTCGACCTCGTCCTGGGCGAGGATGCCGCATCCGAGCAGGAGCGCTTCGAAGCGCGGCACCGGATCGTCCTTGCGGCGCGCCTCGACCTCCTCGCGCGAGCGGTACGAACGGTCGTCGTCGTCGGTCGTGTGGGAAAGGAACCGGTAGCATTTCGCTTCCACCAGCGTCGGGCCGGCGCCCGACCGCGCCCGGTCCATGGCGGTCTTGACCACCGCATAGCAGGCGACCGGATCCATCCCATCGACCATCACGCCGGGCAGGCCGTAGCCTTCGGCGCGCTTGTAGAGATTCGGCTCCGCGGTTTGTTTGGCAAGCGGCGTCGAAATCGCCCACTCGTTGTTTTCACAAAGAAAGACGATCGGCAGCCGATGTACCGCGGCAAAGTTGAGCGACTCATGCCATTCGCCCTCGCTGGTCGCGCCGTCTCCAAAGGTCACCAAAACCGCGCGCCCGCGTTCTTTGCGATACTGCAAGGCGTACGCGGCTCCCACGGCGTGCGGCAACTGTGCGGCGATCACCGAGCTGATCGTGTGGATCCCTAAGCGCCGGCTTGCATAATGATGCGGAAATTGCCGGCCGGACGAGTGATCGGCTTCGCGCGCAAACAGGGAGAGCAGCACTTCGTAGGGCGTGAGGCCGATGCCCAGCTCGAGGCCGAGGTCGCGATAGTACGGGACGAGGATGTCCTTGCCGCGTTCGAATGCCATCGCCGCTCCGGCTTGGACGGCCTCATGCCCTTCGCTGGCCGACGCAAACGGAATTTTGCCTTGGCGGTTGAGTTGAAACCCGCGGTTTTCCAGCATCCGTTGCGCCAGCATCGTACGAAACATCGCCACCAGCTGCGCGTCGGAGAGGCCGTGGCGCTCGAATTGCGCCCCGGCATTCTCGGAGGAAGGTGCGTCGTTGCGAATGGACACTGGAGTCCGGTAGTCCTCGCCCGCGGGCAAATCCTGCGGTGCGCGCGTTTGCCGCTCGGGGGAACCGCTTGGCAACGGCCCGTAGAGTGCGAATCCATGCCGACTCAAAGCCCGGCGGTGCCGCGTGACGAGTTGATCGGTTATCGCCGCTATTTTCACGCCCACCCGGAGTTGTCGCTCGAAGAGTTCGAAACCGCGGCGTTCATCGAGCGCGAACTGAGCGAGAGACGGTTCGACGCGGTGCGAACCGGGGTTGGGAAAACCGGCGTCTTGGCGACGCTGCGGGGCGGGAAACCGGGCCCGGTGACGCTCTTGCGCGCCGACATGGACGCCTTGCCGATGTCGGAAACCAACGACGTCGAGTACCGGTCGACGCGCGCCGGTGCGATGCACGCGTGCGGCCACGACGGGCACATGGCGATTCTGCTGGCGGCGGCCCGCTCGCTGAGCCAGCGGCGCGCGGACATTCCGGGAACCCTCGTCTTCTGCTTTCAACCCGGCGAGGAGGGCCTCGCGGGAAACCGGCTCATGATCGAAGACGGCGCCTTAGACGACCCGCGCGTCGAACGAACCTTCGCGCTGCACTTGTACAGCGGACTCGAGGTCGGGCGCATCGGCATCCGGGACGGAGCGTTCTTCGCTTCGTCGGATCGCTTTAGGATCGTGTTGACGGGTAAGGGGGGCCATGGCGCGATGCCGCATGCGGCGGTCGATCCGATCGTCGGCGCGGCGCAACTGGTGACGATGTTGCAGACGCTCACCAGCCGCGAAGTCGCGCCCAAAGATCCGGTCGTCGTCAGCGTCGGCTCGCTCCACGCCGGCACGACGTTTAACGTCATTCCGGATCACGCCGAGCTTCAAGGCACGGTGCGCGCGTTCGACGACGGCGTTCGCCGCTCGATGCCGGAACGAATCGAACGGTTGGTACGCGGCGTCGCCGACGCGATGCGCCTGCGCTACGAGTTCGAATACGCTTGGGGTTACCCACCGACGGTCAACGACGTCACGGCCAACGACGTCGTTCGAAACGTGGCTCGCGCGGCCGTCGGAGCGAAAAACGTGATCGATCCGCATGAAATCATCATGTGGTCCGAAGATATGGCGTACATGCAGCAGGAACGCCCGGGTGCCTATTTCGTGGTCGGCGTACGGGGAAGTGAAACAGGATTCGAGCCGCAACACAGCCCGCGCTATGACATCGACGAGGGCGCGCTCGCAGTCGGATTCGAGATGATGGTGGGGCTGGGACTTCACGGCTAAGGCCGCTCGGTGACGGTCAAGACCCAGCGGATGGCACGAGCGTATTGGTCGAGTTCTCGCAGGGATTGCTGCAGCCACCGATGCGCTAGGTCGTTGGGCGACGCCGTCCGTTGCGTAGGACCAATCGCTTTCGAAAATGCGAGAGCCGCCTCCACCTGGCGTTCGAGATGCGGCCACTGCACGAGCAGGGTACGCTCCGACGCTTCGACCAGGCGGTCGATGACCGGCGGTGCCGGATCGGTGGAATGGCGCATCGCGAACTCCAGCCGCGCGAGCGCGTACTCACTTCGCGCGGCGATAAACGAAGCGAGCAACTGCACCAGGCGCACGTCCATCGGTACGGCGTTTCTGCCGTAGGCGGCTCGCCGCCTACGGCGAAGATCGGCTGCAGGAGGTGCGTTTGTTGAATTCAGACGTTCGCAGATACGTCATCGTCGGAAACGGCTTTGCCGGAACGACTGCGGCGGAGCAGCTTCGGAAGCACGAACCTTCCTGCGAAATCACGCTTTTTGGCGACGAGCCGTATACCCTCTACAACCGTATCTCGCTTCCGCCGATGCTGCGCAAGCAGATTCCGGAAGAAAAAGTGATGATCCGCAATCGGGCTTGGCATGAAGAGCATCGTATCGAACTGCGGCTGAGCACCCGCGTCGAGCGAATCGTTCCGCAAGAACGAGTCGTCGAAGCCGATGGAAAAAACTATCCGTACGACGCATTGCTGGTCGCGACCGGAGGCCGGCCTAACCCTACCGGCAAAGCCGGATCCGAAGGCGCCGCGAACCTGTATCCGTTTCAGTACCTCGACGACACGCGCGCGATCTCCGAACAGATCGACCGCAGCCGTGCGGCGGTGGCGATCGGTGGTTCGTTCATCGCGTACGAGCTGGCGGAAGCGTTCTCGTCGCGCGGTATCGAGACGCACTGGCTCATGCGTGGACCGCGCGCGCTGCACCGAGTGATCGACGACGTCGCCGGAGAGCTGTTGCACGACGCGGCCGTCGCCGACGGCGTCCACATGCATTACGGCGAAGAAGTGGATGCGTTCGTGCGATCCAACGGCGTCATCACGAAGGTCCGTACGGCTACCGGCACGGAAATCGAAGCTCAATGCTACGCCTACGGGTTCGGGCTGCGCATGAATACCGAGATCTGCGACGATTCGGGCATCGAGACCAGCCGCAACGGAATACTGTGCGACGACCGGCTCGAAACGAACGTGAAAGGCATTTTCGCCGCCGGCGACGTGGCGGACTTCTACGATCCGATTCTCGAGATGCGCTACCGTATGGGGACGTGGAACAACGCCGGCGCCCACGGGAAAGTGGTCGCGCTCAACATGATCGGCGGCAGCGAGCTTTATCACGACGTTCCGGAATATTCGTCGCTGCTGTTCAAAGGCCAGACGATCACCCAATTCGGTATGGGTCCCGAGCTCCGGCCGGACCTGGAAATGGTGCGTAAAGTCGATCGCGAAAAAAAGTGGTATCGCGCGCTGTTCTACTGGGAGGACCGCCTGGTGGGTGGGCTGATGCTCGGCAAAGGCAACCGTGCCGGCAAGCGCAAGTACGTCGAGGCGATCAAGAGCAAGCAGCGCTTTCCCAAACCCGAGTGGCCGGCCATGCTCGACTGGACAGCCTGAGGCGCGTCGAAAAGGCAGGCGGCCGCCGCGCGCTGAAAGGCGCGGCAACCGTATTCTTAGTGAGGATGAGATTTGTATGCGGCTAAAAACTGCAGCGGCGTTTGTTTGTGCGGTGGCGTTTGCTGCCGGCGTCGCGAGGGCGGCCGACGTCGACGACGCTACCCAAAAAGCACTGACCGCGGATTACGCGCTCCGGTGCACGGCGGCGTTCGATCCCAGCGATGCCAACCTCGACGCGGCCTTTGCCGTGCTGGCGCCCGATTTCGTCGGCATGGACCCGAAGGGTAAACAGGTGACGCGCGACGAGGTCGTCGGCCAAGGAAAGCAACAGATGAAAATGTTGCATGCAACCGCCTGCGACAATAAAATCGACTCGTTTACTCTGTCCGATCCCACCACGATCGTCGTCACGAACACGTTTCATCTCGAAGGCGACCTGCAGGCTCCCGACGGCAAACACGAGTTGGTTCTGACCGAGAAATCGCTGGACACCTGGAAGAACGTGGGCGGAACGTGGCTCGCGTCGCAGAGCAAGGATTCACAAATTATGGTGAAGATCGACGGTAACGTCGTTCAGGACCAAGGCTCGTAGGGCGTGAGCGGTCGGCGTATCGCATTTGCGCTGATCGCCTGCGCGCTCGCCGCGACGCCGGTTCACGGACGGGCGGACCAGCGCCCCATCGGGGAGATGCGGTGGCGGATTCTCGGGCCAGCCCTTCCCGAAGGCCGGGCCACGGCCGTGGCGGGAAGCAACGCGCATCCGTTGCTGTATTACGCGGGAACCGCCGGCGGAGGCGTTTGGAAAACGACCGACGGCGGCGCGTCGTGGCAGAACGTGTCGGACACTGCGGGGCTGGTGTCGGTCGGGGCAATCGCACTCGATCCGAACGACGATCAGGTCGTGTGGGCCGGAGCGGGCGAAACGAATCCGCGCAACGACGTCATTCCGGAGAGCGGTCTCTACCGCTCGCTCAACGGCGGAAGGGCGTGGCAGCGCCTGAATTTTTCAGGCGAGGGCGGCATTTCGCGCATTCTCGTCGATCCGAAAGATCCCAAACACGTCGTGGTCGGCGTCCTCGGCAATCCGTTCGCTCCCGGCGAGCACCGGGGCGTCTACGTCTCGTTCGACGGCGGAACGACGTTCGCGAAGACGCTCTTCCTTTCCGAACGTTCGGGAGCGAGCGACCTGGCGATGGATCCCCACGATCCGAGCGTGATTTTTGCGGGAATGTGGCACGTGTTGCGCCGCCCGTGGCAGCTAACGGACGGCGGCAGCGACGACGACGGTCTCTTTCGTTCGAGCGACGGCGGCCGAACGTGGAACCGAGTCAGCGGTAACGGATTCCCGGCCGCGCCGATCGGCCGCATCGGCATCACGATCGCGCCGTCGCTGCGTTCGCGCGTGTACGCGCTGGTCGAGTCGCGCGACGGCGTCCTTTGGCGCTCCGACGACGGCGGCCTCAATTGGAAGATGACGAGCAACGACACGGCGGCAAACCAGCGGCCGTTCTACTTTTCACACGTCGGCGTTTCGCCGACCGATCCGAACACGGTCTACGGCGTGAGCATGCTGCTGGCGACGTCGTACGATGGCGGTGCGAAGTTCAACCTATCGGCCTTCGGCGTCCATGCCGACCTGCACGAACTGTGGATTTCTTCCGACGGTCAGCGTATGGCACTCGCCGGGGACGGCGGCATCGCCATCTCGACTAATCGCGGCGCCACCTGGACGAACTCGCGGAATATGCCGGTGGGTCAGATGTATCGCGTTGGCCTTTCGAACGGCACGCCCTACCTCGTCTGCGCGGGTCTTCAGGATAACAACGCGTACTGCGGCCCCGCATTCAGCGGCAATGCCGACGGCATCACCAACCGCGATTGGTTCAAAGTCGTCGACGGCGACGGCGAATGGGCCGTTCCCGATCCCACGAACCCGCGCTTGATTTGGGCCGATTCGGAAAACGGCGAAGTCGTAGTATTCGATCGCGTATCCCATGACTCCGAGAACGTGCGTCCGTATCGCGGTACCGCCGAAGAAGATTTCGTGCTGGCGAAATCGCGCTACCGTTTCAATTGGGAGTCGCCGATCGCATTCGCGGCCTACGATCCGAAGATCGCGTTCATCGGCGGAAACGTGCTCTTCGAGACGCGCGATCGAGGTCGGCATTGGCGGGTCATCAGTCCCGATCTGACGCGCAACGACAAGTCGAAGCAGCAAGTTTCGAAGGATTCCGTCACCCAAGACGAATCCGGTGCCGAAAACTACGGAACGCTCCTGGATATCGGCACGTCGCCGCTGCGTCAAGGAGCGATCTGGACCGGCTCCGACGATGGCCTCGTTCACCTCACGCTCGACGGCGGGAAGCACTGGCGCGACGTCACGCCGCCGGACCTGCCGGCCGACAGCGCCGTCGAGAACGTCGCTCCGTCGACGCTGATCGACGGGTTAGCCTACGTTTCCGCCGATCGCCACGCCATGGGAGACCCGGCCGCCTATATCTACGTCACGCGCGATTTCGGCGCGCATTGGCAGCGCGTCACCAGCGGAATTCCGCAAGGCGAGTACGTGCGCGCCGTACGCCCCGACATCCGCAACCCGAAGATGGTCTACGCGGGAACCAATCGCGGCATGTACGTTTCATGCGACGGCGGAACGTCGTGGCAAAGCTTTACGAACAACCTGCCGCCGGTCGAGGTTCGCGATATCCGCTTTCAGCCGCAGTTCGACGATCTCGCGATCGCCACGCACGGGCGTTCGGTCTGGATCATGGACGATATGAGAATCGCGCAAATCGTCGGCTGCGGCAAGCCGACGGCGAACGTGGTCATCGGCCCGCGCCCGGCGATCGCCTTTAATACGTTCAGCGACGACGAAGGAAACTATAACGATTTCGTCGCGTCGCAGCCCGGGGCCGCGCTGCTGACCGGCGGCGTTCCGGTGGCGAAGGTGTATTACTGGCTTCCTCAACCAGCGGCGCATCGGCCGACGATCGACGTGTACGATTCAAGCGGTCGACGAGTGCGCCGGATCGAAGGCGATCACGACGTCTTCACCGGAACGGATTCTTCATCCCATTGGTTGAGCAACACCGACGGAAAGAACGAGTTTCTCTACGATTTCACGGTCGACGGTCCGGCGCGATACGAAAGCGCCCCATTTTTCTTTCGCGGTCCCGACGAAGGTCCGCAACTGCCGCCGGGACGCTATACCCTGGTGCTGCATCTCGACGGGAAAAACTATCGCCTGCCGATCGAGGAACGCGACGACCCGGCATCGGCGACGACGCAGCGCGAATACGAGTTGCAGTTTGCGCAGCGCAAGCGAGACTACGATCTGCTCGGTCGCGTCGACGTGATGCTCAACGAGCTGGCGCGGGTGCGTCAGCAGCTGGCCGCCGAGAAAGACGGGCTCAGGCCCGGCGACGCAGCGGCGGCCAAGCTTGCGCGCATGATCGCCGACACCGACGGAGTGGTCGCTTCGCTGACGTCTTCGCCGAAAAATTTCGAGGATTCGATCCAGAAGCAAGGCCAGTTCCGTGAAGACGTGATGACCTTGATCGGCGCAGAACCGCTTGCCCAGGCGAGCCTCCGGCTCTACGCGCGCCTCGAAGACGTCTACCCGCGCCACGTCGTCGCGTACGACGCCTGGGCGCGCTCCGTCGTGGACTGGAACGCCGAACTGAAAACGGCCGGTTTGAAGGCGCTGACCCCGCCGCCGATCATTCGCGCCGGCGCTCGCTGACCGCGCCGCAAGCGCGCCCGACCGCCGCTGCGAAGCGGTCGACGTCGTCCGGCGTCGTGGCCCAGTGCGTCATCCAGCGAACTTCCGGGAGCCGCTCGTCGAAGGTATAGAAGAAGAACTCTCGCCGCACGTGCTCGATCGCTCGCGGATCCATCGTCGCGAAGACCGCGTTGCAGCGCACCGGGCGCGTGATTCGCAGTCCTGCGATGTCTTTAACGCGTTCGACCAGCCGCGCGGTCATGGCGTTTGCATGCGCGGCGTAACGCAGCCACCGGTCGGCGGTGAAAAGCGCTTCGAATTGCGCGCCCAGATAGCGCATCTTGGAAGCCAGTTGCATCGCCTGCTTCACGACGAACGGCGCGGCGCCGCGGTGCAGTTCCGGATTGAAGAAGCAGATCGCCTCGCCGAGCAGCAAACCGTTCTTCGTGCCGCCGAAGCTGAGAACGTCGACCCCGGCATCGACGGTAAGGGTTCGCGGCGCGACGCCGAGCGCGACCGCCGCGTTCGCGATTCGCGCGCCGTCGACGTGCACGAGCAAACCGCGCGCGTGGGCGAACGCGCACAGCTCGGCGATCTCGGCGACTTCGTAGAGGCCGCCGAACTCGGTCGATTGTGAGATCGAGATGACGCGCGGTTGCGGGAAATGCACGCCGTGACCCGCGTGCAGGAACGGCTCGACGTCGCCGATACGGAGTTTGCCGTCGACCGTTGCGATCGGCACGACCTTCGAACCGCTGAAGCGCTCGAGCGCGCCGCACTCGTCGGTCTGCAGATGGGCGGTTGCCGGGCACAGCACCGTTTCCCAGGGGCGCAGCAGCGAAGCGAGCGCGGCGACGTTCGCGCCGGTGCCGTTGAACGCAAAGTGGACCTCGACGGATTCGCCGAAGCGTTCGCGAAAGCACGCTTTCGCGCGCGCCGTCCATTCGTCGTCGCCGTAGCCGACGGCGTCGCCGGCATTGGCCGTCACGATCGCTTCGAGGATCTCGGGCGCGATCGGCGCGTTATTGTCGCTCGCGAAACTGCGCTGCATAGAATGCTCGCTACACTTCCACGGTCACGCCGCGGCGTGCAACTTCCGCCGGCCATCCAAAAGCCGACGCCGCGAGGGTCGCCACCGCCGTTGCCGACTCGACTTCGCCGTGAACGGCGTAGAGCTGCGGCTTCGACGGGCACGTACCGAACCATCGCTTGAGATCGTTTTGGTCGGCGTGCGCCGAAAATCCGGAAAGGTGCACGATCGTTGCGAGCACCGGAATCGTATCGCCGTAGATCCGGACGCTATGAGCGGCGTGAGTTAGAAGGAATCCCAGCGTACCGGCGCTCTGATAGCCGGGGAACACGATCGTCGCTCGCGGATCGGCCACATGGTTGTGCAAATGGTGCAGGATGCGGCCGCCCGAAGCCATGCCCGAGGCCGAAACGATCACCGCAGGTCCGGCGAGCGTGTTGAGCCGTTTCGATTCTTCGGTGGTGACGTCGACGGTGAAGTTTTGCACGCCGAACGGCGTGCCGGATGCATCGCGCGGAATCGGCTTGTGCGCATCGGGAAACGCGTCGAACAACGCGTCGACTTTGGCCGCCATCGGACTATCGAGATGCACCCGCAGGGCGGCGATCCGGTCGTCGATTGCTTGAAGTTCGGCGATCGCGAGCAGGAGATCTTGCGATCGCTCGACGGCGAATGCGGGAATGACGATGGGGCCGCCGCGCTCGATCGCGCGGTCGAGCGTTCGGCGGAGGTCCTCCGCCGGATCGGGCGGATGAACCCGGTCGCCGTAGGTCGATTCGCTGACGACGACGGCGACCGCGCCGACGGCGTCGGGATCGTAGAGCAACGGGCGCCCGTACCGTCCGAGGTCGCCCGAGAAAACGACGCGCTTGCCTTCGAACTCGAGCGCGACGAAGGCCGAACCGATGATATGGCCGGCGTTATGATAGGTTGCCGAGGCGGCGCCGAGCACGTCGAACGGCTTCCCAAGCGGAACCGGCCGTACCAGCCGCATGGTCGCGACGACGTTCGACGGGTCGTAGTACGGCGGCGGCGCGTGTGGCCGCTCGTGATGGAAACCGCGCGCGTGAAGCTCTTGCTGCAGATGAGCGGCATCGTCGAGCACGATCTGCATCAACGGCTCGGTCGGGGGCGTGCAGAAGACCGGGCCGGTAAATCCGTCGCGGACGAGCTTTGGGAGATACCCGACGTGGTCGAGATGTCCGTGCGTCACGATCACCGCGTCGATCTCGGCCGCGGGTACCGGCAGCGGTACGTCGTTGAGCGCGCGCACGTCGACGACGCCTTGGAAAAGCCCGCAGTCGATGAAAATACGGCGCTTGCCGACCGTCAGCAGGTGTTTGCTGCCGGTAACCGTGCCGGCGGCGCCGACGAACGTCAATTGCGCCATGGCTACGACCGCGTCTCTTGGGTGACGGCAGGGCGGCGGATGTCGTAGTCGCCGTGGCGATTGAAAGCGAGCGCGCTCGGAATCGCATGCTCGACGTAGATATCGAGACAACGGTCAACGAGGTGTTCCGGTTCGTCGTCGGTCACCAAGATCGATCCGGTGTCTTTTTGAACCATCTTGGCGATCGGCACGAATTCATCGCTGATGCCGCCGGAATGGCTCAGCACGCCGATCAGCTTGCCCTCGTCGTAGGCGATGCAGAACTCACCCAGCGTTCCGCTGCGGCCGCCGACGAAGATCACGAAATCGGAACTGTGGATGTTGTGCGTTTCGCGCCCCATCAGTCCCGAGCCGGTGAAGACCATGGCGGTGTAGGGTTGGAGCGGCGAACCATACACGTTCACGTGTTCTTCGCGCGAAAGAGCCGGTGAAATACCCAAGCTGTGGCCGCCCGATTCGGCCGCGCCGAGCACGGCGGCGTGCGGCAAGCCGGGGCACGCGCCGGTGACGACGGTGCAGCCCCGTTCGGCGATGCGCCGGCCCAACCGGCGGGCGAGCGCCAATTCTCTCGCGGAAATTCTTCCCCCGGCGGATCCCATCACACCGATTTGGACCTTCATGGGTCGAACGATGCGTTACGGCGATGAACGGTACCTACCGCGAACTCGAGCAGCGTTGGAAGCGGCTACGCGGCCGTGGGGGAGTGCGCGTGCGCGAGGTCGCGTGCGTCGGAGCGCCGCGCACGCTGTTGTGTGCCGAATGGGGCGGGGATACGCTTCCGGTGATTGCCATCGCGGCGGGCGTTCACGGCGACGAACCCGCCGCGCCGTGGGCGCTGCTCGAACTGGTGGAGTCGGGTGAGCTGGATACGTCGTTTGCGTACCGCGTATGGCCGTGCACGAATCCCACTGGGTTCGACGCGGGAACGCGCGAAAGCATCGACGGACTCGACCTCAATCGCACCTTTGGGCGCGGCGGGCAATCGCCCGAAGCCAAAGCGATCCTCACTGCCAATCGCGACCGAAAGTTCGCGCTTTCGCTCGACCTGCACGAAGATGCCGACGCGACCGGATTCTACTGCTACGAATACGGCGGCGGCGACATCGGCTGTGCGGTCGTCGCGGCGCTGGATGAAGCCGCGTTACCCATCGACCCTCTGACTGAAACCTTTGAAACCGCGGGTCCGCTCGACGACGCTGCCTGCACGCGGGAGCGCGGCCGCATCACGGCGGATCACTTCGCCGAGGCGGCGCTGCTCGGCGGCTTGTCGTATTCGCTCGCGATCGCGCGCAACGCCGCGCGGCATGCCTTGACGTTCGAGTCACCGAGCCGTGCGCCGTGGGAAATTCGACTGCGCATGCATCGAATCGCCGTCATTGCTGCCGCCACATTCATTTCTTCCCAACCCTAAGGTGCGCATGGAGCGCCTCGACCGAAGATTTCCCAGCAGGCGCGGCCGAGTGGAGAGCGTCGGTCTTACGGGGCCTCGTCTTCGAGCAGGCTTTCAATGTCGCGCAAATCGTGGGGCCTTCCGCTCGCGCGCTTGTTGGCAACGTAATCGTCGCGCGAGATGACGTTGACGGAGACGCCCGCGTACTCAGCGTGTATTCGGCGCAACCACGCACCGTCGAATGCGACGCCGGATATTCCCGCGAGAACGTCGATCCGCACCGGCTCCACGCCAATTTGAAGAATCGTGTCCTCGTCGCCGAAGTCTTCGGCGCTTACGTTTTCGAGCGGCGCGGCGAACTTGGCTAGAGCACGGAATACGCGGGTGGGATTGTCGCCGGCGGGGTCGACCCAAATGTCGAGATCCTTCGTGTAACGCGGCCGGCCAAAATAGGCCAATGCGAAAGCGCCGACAATGAGATACCTAACGTTTTCTTCGTTGAAGAGCGACAACAGTTCTTTGAAGTCGCCGCTGCTCCTCAGGGATTCCATGCGCGTCCATCCAAACGAGGCTGAGCTCCCAGAGCATCGCAAATTTTTGAGCCGGCGTCATCCCGCGCCAATCTTCTCGGTCAATTCGGTCGGCTTCGTTGCGTGAAATCTTCCGCAAGGTTACCCGTCGCTTGTGTAATGGCTCGTTCATCTTTTATGCTGGGTCGCTCAAAAGCATATTTCGCCACGTGTCTCTTTTATCCGCTCGAAAGATGTAAGTGCCACGTCCTTCGACTGCGGCGTGCTGCGCACGCCTCCGCTCTGGATGACATGGGTGGAGGGTCCTTCGACTGCGGCGCACCGCGCACGCCTCCATCAGGATGACACAACGGGGCGGCTCGCGAAGCGTGGTCGCTCGATGGCGAAGTCCAAAAATGCCTGAGCGCGATCAGCTCGAAGTCGACGTCCTATTCGTGGGCGCCGGACCCGCCGGCTTGGCGGGTGCGCTGCGGCTGGGTCAACTCGCGAAGGCGGGTAGGCGCGAACTCGAAATTCTCGTAATCGAAAAGGGCGGCGAGATCGGCAATCACGGCCTCTCGGGGGCGGTGATGGATCCGCGGGCACTCGACGAGCTATTGCCCGACTGGCGCGCGAGTGCGCCGGTCGAATCCCCGGTAACGTCCGACGAGCTGTGGTTTCTCACCAAAGGGGGCAAGATCAAGGCGCCGATCACGCCGCCGCCGTTGAACAATCGTGGGAAGTACGTTGCGTCGCTGCAAAAAATCAGCAAGTGGCTCGGAGAGAAAGCCGAGGAAGCCGGGGCGCAAGTCTTTCCGGCGTTTCCCGGTCAGGAACTGTTGTGGGACGGCGACCGCGTCGTCGGCGTTCGCACCGGCGACAAAGGCGTCGATCACGCCGGAAATCCCAAGTCGAATTACGAACCGGGCGCCGACATTCTGGCCAAGATCGTCGTGCTCGGCGAAGGTCCGCGCGGCACGCTCGCTAAGCAAGCCGGCGCGCGTTTAAAACTCGACGCGGGCCGCGAGCCGCAAGTGTATGCTGCCGGCATCAAGGAACTTTGGCAGCTTCCGGACGAGCGATTCAAGGCCGGTGCGGTGATTCATACCCTCGGCTATCCGTTGCCGCCGGAAACGTTTGGCGGCGGCTTCATCTACGGGATGCGAGATAACGTTCTCGACATCGGGCACGTAACCGGACTCGACTATAAAAATCCTACGACCGATCCGCACAACGAGCTGCAGCGAATGAAGGAACATCCGGTCATCGCCAAACTGCTCGGAGGCGGCACGCTGATTCGCTACGGCGCCAAGGCCATTCCGGAAGGCGGGTTGTTCGCGATGCCGCGGCTCTACGCGGACGGGCTGCTCCTCGTCGGAGACACCGGTGGCTTCCTGAACGGCATGCGGCTCAAGGGGATTCATCTCGCGATAAAATCGGGCATGATGGCGGCCGAAACGGCGTGGGAGGCGCTGGGAGCCGAACGCTACGACGCTGAAACCTTGTCGGCCTATCAGCGGCGTTTCGAATCGTCGTGGGCGTTTACCGAGTTGCGCTCGTCGCGCAACTTCCATCAAGGGTTCAAGCACGGATTGTGGCCCGGCATGATCAACGCCGGTCTGTCCACGGTGACGGGCGGCCGCGGCTTCGGCGCGATCGACAAACTTCCGGCAGAACCGGGATACGAGGTCATGGTCAAAGCCGGCTATCGCCCCGCGGAAACGCCGCGCGCTCCGATCGACAACGCGCTGACGTTCGACAAACTCACCGACGTGTTCAACAGCGGTACGATGCACGAAGAAGATCAGCCGAGCCATTTGAAGGTGGCCGACACGAATATCTGCCGCGATCGCTGCACCGTGGAGTACGGCAACCCGTGCCAGTACTTCTGCCCGGCGGCGGTGTACGAGCCGATGTTCGAAAAGGTCGACGGAGCCGTCGAGGGGCGTCTGCAAATCAACTTCACCAACTGCGTTCATTGCAAGACGTGCGACATCATCGATCCGTACCAAATCATCACGTGGGTGCCGCCGCAGGGCGGTGAAGGTCCCGTCTATACCGGAATGTGAGCCGAGTTTTCTTCACCCCGCTTTTCGCCGGATTGTTCGGTCACCGACGTCCCGATGACCCGCTCGTGGTGCAATGGTTTCGTGCCGCGATACAGTGGGCCGGCGACCATTGGGCCGTTCTCGCCGTCGTCATCCCGGTGGTTGGCTTGATCGTCGCCGGCATCGTGAACCACTATCTCGCTTTGGCGCGCGACGACCGTGCGCGACGCCTTGGACGGAGCGAACTTCGTGCGCGCGTGCACGCCGATCTGGCGGCTCGCCTGTTGTCGCACTGCACCTACGTCCAAAGCGCCATCGGCGACGAGGGCGCCGATGCGGGCAACTGGCGCCCGGGCAACGCGTCGCTGCGCACGCGAGCGGAGATGTCCGACGTGGTCGACGTGCTCGGTCGTGAATACGTCTCCCTGATGGCGGCGATCGAAAGGGAGCGCCGGACGATCGACGCACTCCCACGCGGCGGCGGACGGCGCGAGGGAATCGATGCGGCCGCGCGCGATGTGATCGAAACCTATGCTCCTTTCATCGCCAGTTTTGGAGAGGCGCGGCAAGCGCAGCGCCTTCGCGCGCTTGCAAGCGATTCGGCCAAACGCGTCTGAGAACGCCGACGTTGCGATCGTCGGCGCGGGACTAATCGGCCTGGCGATCGCCTTCGAGCTCGCCGGACGCGGCGCAACCGTCCGGTTGTACGATCGCGGCGAACCAGCGCGGGCCGCGTCGTGGGCCGGCGCCGGCATGCTCGCTCCCTACACCGAACACGCTAGCGACGATGCTCTGCTGGCTTTGTGCGCGGCTTCGCTGCACGAATACCCGCATTTCGTCGATCGCGTGCGGCAAGCAGGTCAAGTCGATCCGCATTTACGTCTCAACGGCATCGTGCACGCCGGGTTCGGGCAAGAACAGTTTACGCGGCTGAAGGAATGGCAGCGCGACCTTCGGGGGCGCGGCATCGATTGCGAAATCGTAGATCGCGCCGGCGCGCTCGTAGCCGAGCCGTGGCTCGGCGCCCACGTTTCCGGTGCGCTGCTCGTGGCCGGCGAAGGCTGCGTCGATAATCGCCGGCTCGGGCGGGCACTCGTCGCCGCCTGCCGCGAGCGCGGCGTGGCCGTCTCACGCGTGTCTCGGCTTGCCGTCGAGACCGATCGCCGCCGGGTGCTCGGCGTACGAACCGACCTCGGCTTTACGCCGGCCGGCGCGGTGATCAACGCGGCCGGCGCCTGGGCGGGCCGAATTGACGGAATCCCGGCATCGAGCCTACCGCCGGTGGTGCCGCGCAAAGGTCAAATGCTCGCGTTGGAAACGCCGATCGGCTTCGTGCGGCACGCGACCTGGATCGGCGGCGGGTACGTCGTTCCGCGTGACGACGGCCGTCTGCTCGTCGGCGCAACCGACGAATCTGCCGGGTTCGACGTGCGCGTGACCGCCGGTGGGGTTGCCGGTCTGCTCGGTCCGCTTTTGAGCGCGGCGCCGGCGCTGGCGGGGTTCACCATCAGCGAAACGTGGGCGGGTCTTCGGCCCGGGAGTACCGACGGACGGCCGTTCATCGGGCCAACGCCATTGGGAGGTCTTTTCGTCGCCGCCGGACACTATCGCAACGGCATTCTGCTGGCGCCGATTACCGCACGCTTGGTTTGTGAATGCGTCGATGGAAACCGGCCACCGGAGGCCGCGGCGTTCGCGCTCGAAACGGCTCGTTCGAGTTCGGCGGCTGCGGAAATGGAAACCGCTCCGACCGGCGCGAATGGGTCCTCGTGAAAGCGACGATCAACGGAGTGCCGCGCGACCTGCCCGACGGTCTGACGATCGGCGGTCTCTTGGAGTTGCTCGGAACCACGGCGAGCGGTATCGCCGTCGCGCGCAACCGGCGCGTCGTTCGGCGCGGCGAATATGGCTCCGATCGCATCGTCGAGGGCGACCACGTCGAAATCATCAAAGCCGCGGCGGGCGGATAACGTGAACGACGCGCTCGTCCTCGGAAAATACGAACTGACTTCGCGTCTGATCGTGGGGACCGGGAAATATCCGTCGATGGACGTGATGCGTGCCGCTCACGCCGCCAGCGGCACGGACATGGTGACGGTCGCAATTCGGCGCATCGCCTTGGACGATCCCAGCGGGAAGACGCTGCTGGACTACGTCGACCGCACCCGCGTACTGATTTTACCGAATACTGCCGGCTGTTATACCGCAAAGGACGCGGTCCTCACGGCTCAACTCGCGCGCGAACTGCTCGAAACCGATCTAATCAAGCTCGAAGTCATCGGCGACGCGCAAACGCTGCATCCGGACATTCGCGAAACCCTCAAAGCCGCCGAAGAACTCGTCGGCGACGGCTTTACCGTGTTGCCTTACGTCGGCGACGACCCGGTGGCGTGTAAGCAGCTCGAAGCGTTGGGTTGTGCCGCGGTGATGCCGCTGGCCGCGCCGATCGGCAGCGGGCTTGGCGTTTGCAATCCGTATTCGATCGCCGTCATCAAAGAGCAGGCCGGCGTTCCGGTGATCGTGGATGCCGGCGTGGGGACCGCGTCGGATGCCGCGGTTGCGATGGAGATCGGCGTCGACGGCTTGTTGATGAACACCGGCATTGCCGCCGCCGCCGATCCGGTGCTCATGGCCGAGGCAATGAAACACGCCGTCGTCGCGGGGCGAAAGGCATTCCTTGCCGGCCGCATGCGTAAGCGTCTCTATGCGAGTGCATCTAGCCCAATGGAAGATCTCATCGGGAGCCGGCGGGCGACGACGAACCAGTGAACCGCTTGCGATAGCGGCGTTGTCGGGTGTGCCCACGATCCGGCAATCGCGTCGACGTACCGTTCTTCCAGGCGTTCCACGACGAAGTGCCGGTGCAACAGACCTTCGAGCGCGGCACGCGTGAAGTATGCGTGCGCCACGCCGCGCTCGTCGCCGTCGAGCGGGGCGTAGGTCGATGCATCGATGCGCCGCCCGCGACCGAAGCGCGCATCGCGCGCCGACCCGAACGTCGCATAGAACGGGCCGTTGGGTTCGAGATGCTCGGCGATCGATTCCATCCGTTGCGCGATTGCGCCGACGGTTCCGTGAAGCAAGCCGTGCGTGCTAATGACCGCTGCGAATTCACCGAGTTCCGCGGGCAACGCGCCGCCGCGTTCGGCGACTGAATCCTCGAGGGCGACGACGGCGTAGCCGGCTTCGCGCAGCGCCGCACCGTTACGGCCGCTGCCGGCGCAAAAATCGAGCACGCGGCTGCCGGGACGGCCGCGGAGGCGCTCGATCAGGTCCGATGCTAGTGGGTGCGGCCGGCGGATGGTGCCTCGCTCTTGTGGCGAAGAGGATGTCATCGATGGCTTCCGAGACACTCATTATAGTCGTCGGCGGGGACTACCTCGCGTTCGAGATCTGCAAAGAGATTCTCAAGACCGCGGGGCACGCCGTCGTGCTGTTGTGGAAGCACGGCGACGACGATCGCGCTTCGCGCTTACTCCGTCACGAGGCGGACGCGCTCACGCGCGACTTCGGCACGGCG
>JBAUZB010000078.1:0-28078 GCA_049585095.1 Candidatus Tumulicola sp. | reverse complement strand
ACGTTAAAATCGAGGCGCCGGGCAATCGCCGCCAGCTCGGCCGCGAGCGCGGTCGCGCCAACCAGAATCAGCGTGTCTTTCGGGGCGAAGACGTGTTCGAACGCAACGCGCGAACCGTCCGCGTCGGCGTGCTCGACGATTAAACGCACGTCGCGCTCGCCGGCCGCGATCGCGCGCGCCACATCCCGAAAGGCCGGTTTTGGCCGCCAGACGACAATCTCCATCGCAGCGCCGCACCCGGGGGCGCCGGTTATCTCGTCGTCGATCGTAAGATCGATGTCGAGTCGGCGCGATCGGCCGTCGCGAGCGGTCTGTAGGCATGCTTCGACGATTTCGGCTTCATAGCAACCCGCGCCGATGTTGCCGAACACGCAACCGCGCTCGTCAACGGCAACCGTCGTTCCGACGGGTGCGGTGGCCGCGTCGCGTAGCGCGACCAAGGTTCCCAGCGCAAACGAACGGTTTTCCTCGAGCCATTTCGCGACGATTGCGAAAACGTTACGCACGGCTGATCCGGTTCGGGCGGTGGGCCCGGTATGCCTGGGAAACGCGGACTCCACGTCGAAGTGATCGTGGTCCAAATGAACCTCAATACGGTAACGGAAATCAAACGTCCAAGATCGGCCGACGAGATCCGTCACTGGCAAGACGGGTATGCTTGGCTTGCAGGCGGGACATGGCTGTTCTCCGAGCCGCAGATCCACACCGACACCCTTATCGACCTAGAAACGCTCGGCTGGCCGGCGATCGTAATCGCGCCGGACGGTATCGAGC
This sequence comes from Candidatus Tumulicola sp., assembly GCA_049585095.1. Lineage (GTDB taxonomy): Bacteria > Vulcanimicrobiota > Vulcanimicrobiia > Vulcanimicrobiales > Vulcanimicrobiaceae > Tumulicola. The sequence goes on along the minus strand of JBAUZB010000078.1, from coordinate 27,304 downwards.
TCGCCGCAACCTGTAAGATTGCCGAACTCTACGCGTTCCAACCGCCGGCAGAGTGGAAGGCGGGGCAGCTCATCGGCGAATGCTGCCGGGCTTTCTTGTCGTCGTTCAAGATTTGGAACGAAGCGACGATCGGTGGGAATATCGTGATGTCGCTGCCGGCGGGCCCGATGATCTCGCTGACCGTCGCGCTTGAAGCAACCTACGCGCTCCTGCCTCGCGAAGGCGCAGAGCGCGAGGTGCGTGCCGCCGACTTTGTCACCGGAAACCACGCAAACGTGCTCGAGCGCGGCGAGCTGCTCCGCAGCATCCACATTCCCGGTACGGCGTTGGCGAAATCGTTCGCGTTCCGCCGCTCCGAGCTCACCCACCTCGGGCGTTCGTCGGTTCTTCTCATCGGCACCCGCGGCGAGCCGGCCGGCGGCCTCCTCCTCACGATAACGGCTGCTACCGTCAAACCGATCCAGCTAGTATTTGACGAGATGCCTACAGCCGTGCAGCTTCGCGACGCCATCGACGTCGCGGTATCCGAGTCGATCTACCTCGACGACGTGCACGGCTCGCCGGCACATCGCCGGCATTTGACCTATCACTATGCCGAACAGATTCGCCAGGAGTTGAAGGCGTGAACCTTCAGGTTAACGGGAAGAGTTTTGCCGCGACGCCGGCGGCGGGCGAGTGCCTCCGGGTTTTTCTTCGGGACCTCGGCTGGTATGGCGTCAAAAAAGGCTGCGACGGCGGCGATTGTGGCGCGTGCACGGTATGGGTCGACGAGAAGCCGGTACACAGCTGTCTTTATCCGGCATTTCGAGCCGAAGGCAAGGAGATCACGACGATCGAGGGATTGGCCAAGAACGGCGAGCTGCACCCGATGCAGCAAGCCTTCCTCGACGCGCAGAGCTTCCAATGCGGGTACTGTGCCGCCGGCATGATTATGACCGCGGCGTCGCTCACCGACGAGCAAAAGCGCGACCTGCCGCGGGCGTTAAAAGGGAACCTTTGCCGCTGCACCGGGTACGGCTCGATTCGCGACGCGTTCGCCGGCGTAAAGAACGTCACGGCCGATAAGGCGCGCGCGTCGAGCGGCACGAGCGTGCCCAATCCGTTCGCGCACGACATCGTCACCGGGCAAGCGCGTTACACCAGCGACGTCCCGCCGATGGACGGGCTGCTGCACCTCAAAGTGCTGCGTTCGCCGCACGCGCACGCCAAAATCGTTTCGATCGATCGCACCGAAGCGATGGCCGTTCCAGGCGTCGCTGCGGTGCTGACGTGGGAGGACGTTCCGCGCCGGCTCTATTCGACCGCGATTCACGAAGACAACCGGGTCGACCCCGACGATACCTACATGCTCGATAACGTCGCGCGCTTCGTCGGCCAGCGCATCGCCGCCGTCGTCGCCGAAACCGAAGCGGCTGCCGAGGAGGGCTGCCGCAAGCTGAAAGTCGAGTATGAAATTCTTCCGGCGGTTTTCGATCCGGAGGAAGCCATGGTGCCGGGCGCACCGGTATTGCACGATCTGCGCGCCGAATCACATATCCTCCATCCGGATAAGAACATCTTCGTCGAGATCCACGGCGAGGTCGGACACGTCGATGCCGGATTTGCCGAAGCCGACGCGATTTACGAAGAAACCTACGACGCGCCGCGCCAACAGCACGTGCATCTCGAAACGATGCAATCGATCGCGTGGCGCGGCGACGATGGCCGCTGGCACGTTCGCACCAGCGTTCAGGGTCCGTTTATTGTTAAAGGCAAACTCTGCTATCTCTTCGGAATCATGCCGGCCGACTTGCACGTCTTTACCGAGCGGGTCGGAGGCGGCTTCGGCGGCAAGCAAGACATGATGAGCGAAGACCTTCCGCTCTTGGCCGCGATGAAGACCGGCCGTCCGGTTAAGTGGGAGTTTACGCGAGAGGAACAATTCATCGGCGCGACCACGCGTCACCCGATGAAGACGCACGTGAAACTCGGTGCGAAAAAAGACGGAACGCTTACGGCGATGCAGTATCGTATCGTATCGAATACCGGAGCCTACGGAAATCACGGTGGCGAGACGCTCGCCAACGGCATGTCGGGACCTTGGGCAATCTACAAGTGCCCGAACAAAAAGGGTGACGGCTACGCCGTCTACACCAACATGCAGTGCGGCGGCGGATTCCGCGGATACGGATCGACGCAACCGACGTTTGCGATCGAATCGGCGATCGACGAATTGGCGGCGCTGCTGAAAATCGATCCGATCGAGATGCGCCGCAAGAATATGGTCGGGCCGAACGACAACTTGCAATCCGCCTTGGCGGAGATTTCCGACCTTACGATGGGCAGCTACGGGCTGGATCAGTGCCTCGATGCCGTCGAAGATGCGCTCGCGAGCGGCCGCGGGTTGCCCAAACCCGAGGGTGATGATTGGCTTGAAGGCAGCGGCGTCGCGATGTCGATGCTCGACTGCGTTCCGCCGACCGAGCAACGCTCGGGATCCGAAGTGTCGTTGCTCCCTGACGGAGGTTATCATTTCACCGTCGGCTCGGTAGAAATCGGCAACGGGTTGGTGACCGCGCAGCAGCAAATCGTCGCGCAGATCATGGGTTGCCCGACCGCGCGCGTCTCGTTCGTCAACGCCGACACCGACAAGACGCCGTACGACAGCGGGACGTTCGCGAGCGTCGGGATGATGGTGCCGGCCAAGGCCGTCGAAAATGCCGCGACCGCGCTTCGCGAAAAGATTCTGGCGTTTGCCGCCCACACCACCGGCACGCAGCTCGATCGTTGCCGCATGGGCGACGACGCGGTCGTTTGCGGCGACCGGCGCGTTCCGCTCGTCGAACTCTACGCGGCCGCCGAAAATGCCGGCGATCCGCTCGCCGCGTTCCGTAAGGCCTACGGCTCGCCGCGTACCGTATCGTTCATGGTCTACGGCGTTCGTCTGGGCGTCCATCGCGTAAGCGGCGAGATTCGCATTCTTTACAGCGTCGAAGCCGTCGATGCAGGCGTCGTGATGAATCCGAACCAACTGCGCGGCCAAGCCATCGGCGGCGTCGTTCAGGGCGTCGGTTACGCGCTGCAGGAGAAAATGGTCTACAACGCCGCCGGTGCGGTCGTCAACCCGACGCTGCGCAACTATCGTATCCCGGCGTTCGCCGACGCGCCCGAAACCGACGTCTTCTTTGCCGAAACCTACGACAACATCGGCCCGCTCGGCGCGAAGTCGATCGCGGAAAATACGATCAATCCGGTCGCACCCGCCATCGGCAACGCGCTACGCGCGGCCACCGGGTTGCGCTTTACGGCATTACCGTTTACCGAAGACCGGATCTTCGCCAAACTGCAAGGCTTAGAGCCGGCGCCGGCCGGTTAAACCCCAGCGATCGTTACAGGAGCCGCCACAACAGCAAGATCTCGAGCGCATAGCAGCCCACGAGAATCAAGGGCATGATCGCCACCAGCCACTGCGGTCGCCCTTCGGGGAAGAGCCACGGGCGAAACGCGCGAATCGCCAACGGCATGAGCGGAAACGTCGTCAACGTCACGCTGACCGCGTTGCCTAAGAAGGTCGCTAATGCCGGTGGCCACGAGCGCAAGTGCGGGTTGAGAAACTTGATTTCCAGCATGACGACCGGAAACAGCGTGAGCAAGACCAGGCAAGCCGTCTTCCACATGTTCGGCGGTTTGCCGGTGGCCGGATCGTTGGGAACCCAGCCCGGAAACGACGTGTCGACGCGTTGCGCGTTGAAGCGCTCGACCAACGGTGACGCTTCCTCGATCATGGCCGCGCGCTGCGGCGAGTTTTGCCACGCGCTCAGGTGCTGCGCGGTATCGAATCGCAGCACGGTCGTCCAGCCGGTCTCGCGATGCTGGGGCGGTTGAACGAACGACCCAATGTAACCGGGGAACGTTTCCTGAACCTTTTGAATTTTATCGGCCCAGGCGCGATATTCTTTTTCTCTACCGGGCTTGATGTCGGTCACGACGACAAAGGTCACTCCGTGCTGCACGTAGTACGCGACGGCCGCTTGCCCGACGAGTTGCATCACGATGCCGCCTTCGGCAAACGAGGCAGCCTCCGCGACTAGATGCCGGTTGGCGTCGCTGCGGCGCCAGGTGCGCAAGGCTTCTTCGTTCTCGAAGCGCGCCAGAGCGACGGCTTCTTGTTGATCCGGCGGCGCCGCCGGCCAGAACTCGAAGCTGAGCGCACCCGGCGAGGCTAAGACGGCCGTCTGCCAGCGCACGTGCCACTGCCTGAACTCATCGACGCACTCAGGCCGCACGCGCGCGCTGAGCAGTAAGGTCGCAACGTCCTCCGTCACGGTGCTAGTGGCCACTAGTCGCCGCCGAGCACCGCCGGAGCCGTTCCCATTCCCGACCAGATCGCGTGCACGCGCGTCGCCGTCAGAGCCCGCGCTTGCGGGTTCGACCGCGTGAGGCGGAACTTCTCGATTTGTACCTTGCCACCCGGGGCGCCGCTGGCGAGCAAGTCGGCGCCGATCGTGGTCGACGTGGTGGCAACGCGAACGCGCGAGGCGCCGACGAACGGCTTAAACGACGCGATCTCGCTGAAGTTGGAGGCCATGTCGTGCATCATCGCGCTGCGCAAGTACATGATCGGATTGCCCTGGAGCGCCGTTCCCGTCGAGAACACCTTCACGGTGCCCGCTCCCGAGAGCTGCCCGGCGGCGATTGCTTCGGCGCCGCCGTACGAACCGGCCAGCCACCCGGTCGCGATCGAGATCGGCCCGCGATAGCTTGCACCGAATGGCGCGAACGACGTGTCCATGTGCGCGTTGCCCGGATTGTTCGGCCAGGCCGGCGGCGTGCCGATCGGCGTCATCAGCGAATACGAAAACACCTTGACCTCTGCGCCCGTTCCGGGTGCGGTCACGATGCTGTTGCGTCCGGTTAAGAAGTCGACGAATCCGGCGGCGAGGCTGACGCCGGACGTATCGCTTCCGTACGGTGCGAAGGTGGCGAACGTTACCGGTGCCGTGCCGGCTGCCGGAAGGTCGCTGCTGAAGATTCGAACTTGATCGGTCGCGCCGGCGCCGGAACCGACGATGATGTTGTCCGCCGATTTGCCGTCGATCTGCGTGGACGCAACGCTCACGCCGCCCGTCTGCGACGCGTCGAACGCTTGGAAGCGCGCGAGCTCGGTTGAGAACGGGTTGCCACCGCTCGGTGCGCCCGAGTATGCCACGACTTCGGGCGAGTGGCCCTTGCCCGCACCGACGATGAGATCGTAGATCCCGTCAGCGTCGACGTCGCCGATCGCCACGCTGGGCGTCCCGTAGAAATCCGGGAACGGCGTGACGGTCGTTATCAAGCGATCGCCGTGACCGTCGAAGACTTTCACCGTTGCGGGGTGGCCCGGCGAGCCCGGAATCGCCACGGCATAGTCGGAGATGGCGGGAATAACGTTGACCAGCATCATCAGCCCATTGTCTTCGTGGTTGAGCCGATGGCAATGCAGCACGTATAAGCCGAGGTAGTCGATGAAATGCGTACGCATCGTCAGCGTGCCGGCTTGAATGACGGCTTCCTGCGGCCCCATCGACGGCGCGGGGACGTTGGCGTTGTCTTCGCCGAACATCTGCGGTCCCAATCTCGTTCCGGTGGTTGGATCGAAGTACTTGGTCACTTGAAAGTCGTTGACGTGGACGTGAATCGGATGTGCGTCGTTATTGTGGTTGACGAAGTTCCACTCTTCGACCGAACCGAGCCGCGCTTGAATCAGCGGAACGTTGGGAAACGCGTTTCCGTCGAACGCGTACACGAACGCCTTGGGATCGGCTTTGCTGGCGTGATTATTGAGAAACCCGCCGTTGATGAGCAGCGTGCGGCTCACGTCGGGTTTGAGTTTCGACAGATCGTGGAAAGGCGTCGGTGCGTCGAGTTTCTGGCCGGGATTAAACGCCGTAGTAACTCCTTGCCCGGCGTCCGGATCGGCATTGAGCAGCGTTTGCGAGGGGAAGATGAAGAATCCGTCGGCATAGCTGATCGCTGACGGCAGTATGCTGAGACTTCCCAAATGCGCCGGCGGATTCGGCGTGCCGTTATTGGTGTAGAGGACGCCGGGTGCGGAAAGCGTCCTGGCGCCCGAACCCAAACCCGGCAGTGAAAGGCGCAACGATCCCTTGGCGGGCATCGTCACGGCGATCGCAAAGCGCGTCGCCGGCGGAATCAACAACTGCGTCCCATCCTGTTCGTGCGGGTAGTGCACTTCGCCGTAGGCGAGGCCGTCCTGTCCGACGATTGCGATCTTCGGATGATATCCGGTCGCGGTTTCGGTGAGCTCGACGTTCATATACGCGATATCGCTGACGTTAGCGAGCACCCAAATCTCGGTTTGCCTGGGCTTGACTTTGAGGACCGGCTCGAACAACCCGTTGATCGTAAATTGCACGTCTCGCTGGTAGTCGGGAAGCGTTGGATTGGCCTTCATGTTGGGGCCGCCGGACCCAGCAGCGGCCGTAAAGCGCTGCAAGTTGGTCGGCACGAACTGGAAGCGCCCGCGCATGTTCGCAATCGACAGCGGGCCTGCGTACCACACGGTGGCCCACTGCGTCCCTTTCTGCGATTCCAAAAAGTTCACCGGTGCGAGCGATGGGTGGTACGTGCCGTTGGCGAGTTCGTTGCCCTTGGGTGGTATCAGGCTGCTCACCCATTGCGGCCAGTTCGGATTGGTCATCTGCGCTAGGCCGCCTACGCGATCGAAGACCGTATTGTATTGCAGCAGCATCGTACGGATCGGAATTTTGTTTTGCGTGACGAGCGGGATCTCACTGTCGGCGCGGCCCACGAGCAGCATACCGGCGAGACCGTAGTACGTCTGCGACGCCGTCAGAGTGTGCAGGTGGCTGTGATACCAGAACGTGCCCGGGGTCATGTTCTTCGGGATATCGTACACGTACGTGTTCGACATACCGGCATCGATGTGCAGCAGCACGTTGTCGGCGTTACCGCGCGGGCTGACGTGCGCGCCATGCACGTGGAGATTGACCGGCGCCGACGTCATCATCGTCGGATACAGCGGTACGGTCTGGCCCACGGGCGTGTACTTCGGGTCGTAAAAGTCGCGGATCGTCAGGTTGCGCAACTCGTTGTTGAGGTGGACGATCAGCCTCTCTCCCGGTTGGACCTGCAGCGTTGGCGCGGGATATTGGTGTCCGCCCGACATCTGTCCGTCGGACGCAGTTCCGCGCTGCACCGAGTAGTCGAACAGCAGCATGTTCTTGACGGGCTTGGCGACGGTGTCGAGCCGCGCGGTACTCTGACGCGGAGTCAGCGTGACCTCGAGAACGCCGTCTTTGCTGGCCAGCGTCACTGGTTCGGTAAACTCGGGGCGGACGGCGAGACCGTGTGCCGTCGGCATACTTTGAGCCTCGATGCGCACGACGGACAAGCCGATGGCGGCGAGAATCGCTATTGCGACCACGTATGCGAGAAGCGCTCGGGAGATTCCAGGCATGCTACGTATCCTTTCGCCCAAACGGGTCGAACGCCGCGCCCTCAACAACGAGTTGGTAAGCGCGACGCCCCATATTGTACTTCCTGCCCCGTTCGATGAAGGATGCCGAGTTCCATCGTAACTGGGTGTCGAAAAACGAGAGCTCTCCGGATGCCTCGGTGCGGGACTAGTGCGCGAGGCTGCGCCAGCGCTTCGATGATCCATGAGAGTGGAAACCACATGAGGCCGCTTAGTATACCAACGGTGAGCGGCAGCGAAGTATAATCGACTTCGAAAAACGGAATCGCAATCGAATATACCATAAGCGCCATCGCGACCGTGGCAAAGAATAAGGCCGAGTGAGTGTTCGGCGCGCCGAGCCTTTGCCCCCAGCTTGCTTGTGCTAAGGGCAAGAGTGACCTGACTGGCGGGAGCCTGTTCGGAGTCCCGAACCAACGCCGAAGCGAAATCTCGACCCGACACTACTAGCATTGGATCAGCCGTTTCACCAAAAAGGAGTGTGCCTTGAAGCACTTTCGTTTACATCTGATTCTGGCGGCTTTGAGCGCGGCCGCATTCTTGAGCGCGTGCTCGGGCAGCGCTACGTGCCAACACCGACGTAAATGAGGTGGCGGCCTTTAATCTAGCTGAGAATGGAAAATATATTGGAAGGCTGACCCGAAATCTCAAGGAGCCGCGAAAAATTGCGCTGGACGCCCAAGGCGACGTGGCCGTGATCAACAGCGGCGTCGGTAATGATGGCCGTTCCATCGTGAGTGTCTTTCCGTTCGGTGGGTCGAACGGTTGGTACGAGATCAAAGACGGGATCGCCAATTCTAAGTCGCTTGCGTACGATAAGGAGGGCAATCTCTACGTCGGCAACATTGGCAACGTGATCACGGTGTACGCCCCCGGCGCTACGACGCCGATGCGAAAGATCACAGACGGCGTCAACGGGCCTTACTCGATGGTTTTCGACCGCAATGGAAGGCTTTACGTCGGCAACTATTCTGGTTACAACGTCACCGCGTACGAGCCCCCCGACTACAACCTTGTGCTGACTATACCGACCGAGCTTAGGAATGTGCGCGACATAGCAATCAACGCGGCAGCGCGTCGTTTGTATATTGCCGCGGACTCCACGCTCCGGAGCGAGGTCCTCGACTACGATATCAAACCGGCAAGACGATAAAGATCACGGACGGCGTCGCCCACCCAACCCAGGTAATCGTCTGTGCCAAGACGTATGTCTGCGTAGTAAATTCATCGAATAGGGCGACGATCTATCAAAACGATGCCCTCGTTCACACCATAACGACCCGGCAGGCGCTGTGGTCGATAACGTCTCGGTGACGTTTCTGCCGATGGCTCGACGACCAAGACATTCACCGGACGCCTTGGCGCCGAGCCGCTACGCCCCAGACGGCCGCCGGGTCGCCTTCTCCGCAGCCCGTAACTCGACGATCTCATGTTCTTTTTCATCGCGCTCCTGGAGCAACGTCGCGACTCGAGCACGGAGCGTTCGCGCCTCGATATGATCGTAGGCTGCTCCGGCGCGTTCCGCCAAAGGCAACAGGCCGCGAACTTCGTCGGGATCGATGTCGGCGCCGCTCCGATGAGGGCCGTAGAGCACGATGGCGGCGAGTTCCTCGCGGAGCAACACAGGAGTCGCCAGCACGGCGTTGCCGACCCGGAATGGCGACTCGTCCGAGGACCAGCGCACGTCTGCCAGGCGCAGAGGCGCGCCTTCGGCCAGGAGGTGAAGCACGAGCGGCTCGTCAGAACCCAGTTCCTGCGGGTCCCCAGAGTTCCAACCAATGGCCATCTCGCGGATGTATCTCCCATTTGTCTCAGAGCGGCGAAAGAGCGCAGCAGACATCAGTTCGAGGGCCGCAACTGGTTCGTGAACAAGGAATCTGTCCACCGCCTCGTGCGACTCCGCCCGAAGCACCGCGGCCGCCGCACGCGCGAGCCTTTGCTCGGAGAGATGACGTTGACGAAAGAACGTCTTGTCGACGAAGCCGTCGACGTTGCGATGCAACAAGTTGAGCCACGAACCGAACGCCAAGGCGACGATGATCTCCGCCGTTAGGGTAAAGCGCGTCTCTGCGAACTGCTCTGACATGAACCAATCCAGCAACAGGAAGGTCCCGGCGATGAGCGATGTGATCGTACCATAGACCAGCGCACGGCTGATCGCAAACTCGATGTCGAATACGCGACGCCGGATGACCGCATACGCGACCGCAAGAGGGATGCCGATCGCGAGAGCGGCTAAGATATCCGAAAACAACGAGGACGGAACGTTGATCGCGATTACGCGCATAACGAGGACAATGGGGAACACCAGGATCCACTGCATCCGCTGCCGATCCTCGCCGCGACTTTGGAGCAGCGTCACGATAAAGATCGCCGCGGCGATCAAATAGACCGCAGATGTCAGCCAGGTTAGGACATTGACGAGAGATTGCGATGGCCATTCAAGAAAGCTCACTTGAATAGAAGCATAGAGCCATGCAAGGGGCAACAGGAACGCAAAGACAAGTGCGCCACGATTCAGCGGACGGCGCCATCTGTCGAGTCGGTTGTTCGGGAAGCGCAACGCGAAGATCACCACCAGTGCGCAGCCCGCGCCACCCAATGCCGCAAACGCAATGAGGTTGAACCAAAAAAACGCGTGCGAACCTGGCCAGTAAAACCCTAGGTCTCCATACCGCCGCAGCACACAGTAGAGATAGAACGACCACGTCATCGCGTTCGGCCGCAGCAAGAGAACCGCGGATCCTACGATGAGGAAAATGAGATAAGATAAGTACAGCGCCAAGAGGCGCAACTTCTCCTCGGTTTTTAGGCTGCGCAGTCGAGGCGACAGACTGACCGACCTAGTTCTGCCAGCGTGGAGTAGTTTAAACGACATGGTTCCCGGCGGGTCGCGGAAGAGATCGCGAGGCAGGGGCGGCAAAATGCGGTCCCCGGGCGCGATTGAGGCGGCGATGGCAGGCGAGCCGGCTTCGACGTCGGTGACGACGCCGTCGTAATCGGTGGTGAGGCCATTGCTCGGAAAGGGATGCCAGAGGCGGCTAAGATCAGGGACCCCGGTGCCGAGCATCCAAACGCCGATGACGGTGACGATGAGGATGCGTATGAGACTCGTCATCGCCGGTACAGCGTTACTCGAACTCTGCTGGAGGTGCTTTTGTCGGTAGGCTAATCCCGAGTCGGCACATCATTCGTTCGTCGACCGTGGGATTCGTCATCGGCGGAACGTATAACGTCGACAGCGCGCGCACGCCGGCGTATGGCAAACGCTCGAGGACTACGCGCTCGATAGCCGATTTACACAGCGGTAGCCGGGCGGCCTCGTAGACGACGACTTCGTGCTCCGGTCTGTAGGTTTCGAGCAACGCTTCTGTTAGCACGACCAGACCTTCTCGATTCCACGCATCGGCTTCTCGCATGTGCTTAGATATGGCGATGCCCCCGATCTGCCACAAGACGAGATTACTGGCTGGGTCGGCGCCGCGATGGTACACGAGAAAATCCGTGGCTTCGTAACTGCGCCATCCAGCGGTTGCCGGATCGACTCCCAATTCGGCGAACAAACAGTCCTCGGCCGACACCCCCGCGAGCATCTCGGCCGGAAATCCCTCGTCGCGCACGCGTCGCACCGCTTCGTGAAGCGGATAGGCGACGATACCGGGATGGCCGTAGGAAACGACGCAGACGCGCAGATTCTCCCGAACCGACGCCACGATGCGCTCGACCATCTCGTGATAAGTCTCGCACCGCTCCTTACCGGCGACGTAGTATCCGACAAGTGATTCCGTGTTCCCGTTCAGGCCTTGGACCCAGTACTGAGCCAATGGGTCCGTTACAATCGTAAAGACTTTGTCGGCCCACTCGATCCGCGAGGATGCCTCGAGCGTCACCTGTGCAGGCGCACGAATGCCAATTCCAACAGCAGAGAGCGAACCGATGCGGCGACTCACGCGTTAATCTCGCAGAACGGCGCCTGTTCCATAATGCCCTCGTCGATAGTCTCTACGACGCCCTCGAGCTCCGCCTTCAACGCCTCCATCACTCGTCGCATATCGCCGCTCAATACGGCGGCTTGTTGAGCGCGCTTTAGGCCGGCCTTCACCATTCGCGCCGTACGCTGCTTTTTGTTCATGTTCTCATACTTGTCTAATTCCCGAGCGTTGGTCGCAAGCTTGAGCAAGAATTTGGCTAGATCCAATCGCCGCATTTCAACCCCCTTATAACCCGAAGTATTCCAGCACACCCAGACCAGATAAAGCCCATGTCGATGTCACAAAACTCTTGAATGCGCATTATCGGCCGTGCGGACGCCTCCCTGCAGAAGCGGTGTAACGGCGACGACGCTCATGGGGACTGGCTTGGAGTGGGCGACGGCATAGGCGTTCCGAAAAAGATACCCGGTACTGTTGTTGGGTACAACATCGGGGTAATGGGCGTGGTCGTCACTGGGAATGGGGGCGGAAGCCCCTGATAATAGGAGGTACACCATCCGGAGTTCGCCACGGCATCGTCGGCGGGAATAGTCTCCGCGGCATTCTTCAGACGATAACGCCTAATGATGCAATCGATTTGATTCTGCAGATCCGCCACAGCGAGGTCCAGAACTTTTCTCTGGACTCGGTTGTCCGTGCTGAACGCCAGTTGCCTGGCGTGGCCGACGATGACTGGAATCGGTTTCCGCGGATCCGCGAAAGCGATCATCGTGCCTATTGCCACTATTTGTTTAGGATGCGAGCAATCGAAGATCTGGACGGGAATGCCTTGCGTGTTTGGAATGGCCGTCAGCGCGAAAGCGGCCCCGCCGAGCTTCCATACGGAGCCCCAAGGCTGTGGCTGCGTAAAGGCAAAAAGCGATGCTGTCGTGACCAGCGTGCGGAAACCATCTAGGTTTTGCGTTGCAAGTGATCCTTGGCCTGCGATGAGAAGATGAAATCCCGTAAAAAATGCGGCAAGAGGTACGAGCGTCCATACCGCTCGCTGACGTTCGACGCCGCGGGATCCGACGATTGCTAGGACTCCGCAAAGCACTGCCATGAGGACGGCGGCCGCAATGAAAACGAGCCCCGCGTTCCCATCAACGAAAGGAATCGGACCGAACCGGAGCGTGATGACTCCGACCGTCCCAACTAAAGAGATCACGGTGAAGATCGCGAGGAATGCGTAACACAGCCGTCGTGTGATTCGACGGCCGCGAGAGCGGCCGACCGAAGCCGCTTGCGAATGCCGCCAGCAATGCCACCGACAATGGTGCAACGAGGCTGACGGAGACATTCAGAAGGACATACACCCAGGCCCAGGGCGCCGCGAAACCAAGCAAGGCGCCTGTAAAAACAAAGGTCGCGATCCACAACGATAGCAGTCGCATCTGGGGCATATCGGCGCCACGCCACGCAATCAGGATTGCGAACAGCAGAAGCCAGAGAGCCGCAAACGTGGCAAGCCAGAAGTTCCACGTGAGTCTTGGCGCCTGCGGTATGACTGTAAGCTTTTCTTGCTGCGAACCGCGGTGCACCGCGAGGATGAGAGGTCGTCCATTGAGCGGCACTTTGAAAAGTGAGTAACGCTCGACAAGGGTGTTCGCCCGGATGTCAATGAGATCGCCTCGACGAAGGCCGGCATTCGCGATTGGGCCACCGCGATCGATAGACGTAATCGTGAGATAAAAGGGTTCCGAAGAGGCGCCCGCGTTGGCTCCCCACGAGCCCTGCCACGGTGGAGCGCCGCCCATCCCAGTCGCGTCAACGATACTCGCTATCTGGACGAACGTCGCGAGCGCGCAAATCGCCAGAAGCACCGGGCGCCACGCGACTCGTCTCATGGTCGGGTCTTAACCGACCTTAAAGACAACGCCTGGCCCTTTGGGGCGTCCGGCATTCGGGAGCCCCGCGCTCTGGTTGAGACTTCACGATGCCGCGCTGCAAGCGAAGGTGGAGAGGTCTCTCCTATGAGAAGACTCGGCTCTGATGGCGGTGCTGCTGCAACACGAGTATGTCAGTCCGACCGTCGAAAGCTCCGAGTCTCCCCCTCGGGCGCTGGACCGTCGCGCACTGGACTCCGTCGGTCTCCTCGTGCTGATACGCCGTCACCCTGGGGTGCGGATCGCCCTGGGGGAGCGGGATGAGAGACGATGCCCAACCCGATCTCGTCCGTAGCTTCTAAGGAAGAGCGCTCACCGGTAACATCGCCGTTGGCGGCGTTTCGATATCAGACGTTCACGATCGTGTGGATTGCGACCGTCGTTTCGAACATCGGCGGCTGGATGTACAGCGCTGCCGCCGGTTGGCTGATGACAAACCTCACGAGAGATGCGTTCGTCGTATCGCTCGTCCAAGTCGCAAGCAATGCGCCTTTGTTTCTCTTTGCCCTCATAGCCGGTGCTCTCTCCGATACCATGGACAAGCGACGGTTACTAATCGTTGGCGAGAGCGCGACGACCGTTCTTTCGGCCGCATTTGCAGCGATGGTGTTGCTGAACCTCGTTACGCCGACGTCGCTGCTCTGGTTTATTTTTCTCATTAGCATCGCAAGCGCCCTTACTTCGCCGGCATGGCAAGCCGTCGTTCCAAGTCTCGTACCGAAAGCGGTCCTTCCTAGTGCAATCTCCGCCAATAGCGCCGGATTCAATATCAGTCGCGCCATCGGTCCCGCCCTTGCGGGAGCCATTATCGGCCCGTTTGGGATTGCGATGCCGTTTGTCATCAATGCCCTAAGCAACCTCGGCGTTATAGGTGCGCTCGTGCGATGGCGCCCGGTAGCGGACCCAAGCGCGCTCTCGCCGGAGCGCTTCACTGGTGCGATTGGAATCGGCTTGCGGTACGCCGTAAACAATTCCGGACTGCGAAGGACGTTAGTCAGAACGGTTGCGTTTTTCGCGTTCGCCAGCGCGTACTGGGCTCTTCTCCCGCTGGTTGCACGAACGCGCATTTCCGGTGGGGCGGAGCTCTATGGGATCTTGCTCGGCGCCATTGGGCTCGGGGCCGTCGGCGGCGCCTTATTGATGCCCTACTGGAAAGTGAGGATCGGGGCGGACAAGTTAGTCGCAATGGCAAGTGCCGGAACAGCGGTCGCGTTGGTGCTTTTTGGCGTCGCCCGAGAGCCTTTCGTGGCATTGATTGCCAGCGTCATCGCGGGCGTATCCTGGATTGCAGGCGTGGCAACGCTTAACGTTTCGGCCCAAGAAGCGTTGCCGAACTGGGTTCGGGGACGTGGGCTAGCAATGTACATTACGGTTATGTTCGGTTCCATGACGATCGGCAGCGCGATATGGGGTCAGCTGGCGAGCATTACGAGTCTTTCGTGGGCGCATTTTGCTGCGGCCGCAGGCATCGCTGTCGCAATCCCCCTCACCTGGCGTTGGAAGCTTCCGACAGAAGGAAAGCTCGACCTGACACCATCGATGCATTGGCCGGCGCCGGTTATTTCGCACGCCATCACGGGTAGCGATGGGCCGGTGCTCGTTACCGTTGAATATCACCTCACAGACGAAAGTAAACGGCACCCTTTTCTCGTCGCCATGAGTCAGCTACGGCAAGAGCGACTTCGAGACGGCGCTTACGCCTGGGGTGTATTTGAAGATACCGCCCAACGAGGCTGCTTCTTGGAGACATTCTTTGTCTCGTCATGGAGCGAGCACCTACGACAACACGACCGGGTCACGAATGCGGATGCTAGTATCCAGCAGCAGATGTCGCTGCTTTTGCGCGAGGAGCCAACCATAACGCACCTAATCGCCCCGGATTACTACGTCCTGTGATGGTTGTTAATGTTCAGGTTCGGCCAGAGTTGTGTCCGTTGATTCTGGCGCAAGCAGCGGGCGGTCATAGATCGTAGTGCCGGCCTCGCCGATGCTCTCGAATGCGATGGTAGCGTCCTGGACGACGCGATGGTGAGGAAGATACAGTGTGCCATCTGCACTTTCCTGGCTAATGAAAGGTGCTCCGCCTCGAACTGAAAAGTCCACAGTCCAGGGAACGTCAACCAACGGGGCAGCCGTAAAGTTTCCCGAGAGTACCGCCCTCCTCGGGAGATAGTCGTTAACTCCTACCCACAGTTCCCGCAGCCGATTGTCCTTAGGTTTTCTTAGTGGCTTCAGGAGAAGGTGATATGTTTGCGTGTTATCGAGTGCCTCGGTGTTAAGCAATGTCACCTGATAATCGCGGGCCTGTGTTGATACGACAGCAATCGTGGGCAAGGGATTGTTTTCTACGGGAAGGACGTCGCGCTTTGTCGCGTTCGTATATCGCAGGCCAAACATGTACGTCGGTGAGATCAGCGGCTCGCCAATTAGGTCCTGGTACGGTGCGGGGTGTCCCATGGGTAGTCGCACCCCGATGCACAAGCCGAAGCAAATCGCTAAGGTGAATTTTGTGTTGAAGCCGTGGGGTACTGGCGCAGGCTTCGCTAGTTGCTCGTCGCTGATGGGAAAAATTCTAATCGTTCCATCATTTGGTTCGCAGTTAGCTCGATAGTGATCCGTGACGGGCACTTTGCCATCAAAACCGGCGACGGCAACATCATAATCGATGCGCCACGGGTACTGCGCCGCCGTTACGGCGGACCGTGTATGAACGAAGATCGACCAGGCGTCTACCGCTGGCGGCGCATCGACGACCATTAGTGGAAGGTACTACGGCTCCGGCGGCCTTTCCCTGCCGCTAATGATGCCATAGGCGAATGAGAGGCGTCGGCTCCTTTTCGTCCTTAGCGGGCTTCCGTGGTATACTTTAGCCGGATTCTCACGAGGGCGAACACGATCGCTGCCGCACATGCCAGCATTGATAAGACGTAGAATGTCGAGCGTCGCCTGACTACCATACCGAAGAGGACTCGGATAGATATGTGTATCGCTTGTAAGCCCTCGCTTCTTGATTTTATGCGCAGCATCGTAAACCGGCGCGCATTCGTCGAAGGCATGGCTGTACTCGCGGCCGGCGCCGTCGTAGAAACTGCGACGGCCGGGAAGGCGCTGGCAAGCGGTCCCGAGGCAGATACGATCTTCCACGGTGGGCGCGTCTACACGATGAATGCGGCGGCACCGGCGGCAGAGGCAATCGCGGTCAAAGCGGGAAAAATTCAGGCCGTCGGCAGCCTGCAAAGCGTCATGCGTTACCGCGGCAAAGACACGACGGTCATCGATATCGGTACGCAGACCCTGCTGCCTGGATTCGTCGAGCCGCACATGCACTACATCTATGCATTCTTCGACAGTGCCCTCAATCTAGGTCCGTTCGTCAACACCAGCATGGACGAGGTGAAGGCAAAGCTGCAGGCTGCAATCGCAGCGGCAAAGCCCGGCGAGTGGATTGTCGGCCAGCTGTTCGATCCGCTGATCATTCCCGGGACGTTCGACACCAGCTTGGCCGGGCTCGACACCCTCGCACCAGCCAATCCGCTCTTCATTCTCGAAGACAATGGGCACGTCGCCTTCGTGAATAGCAGGGCATTCGATGCCGCGAAAATCACCGCTGCCACACCTAATCCGCCGCAGGGGCGCTATGTGCGCGACGCCGCGGGCCGGCTCACCGGAGAGTTGAACGAGACGCCTGCAATGCAGGCTTTCATTCCCCTGCTGCCCGCAATCACGCCCGCGCAATACGTGCAGAACGTCCTCAACCTCTTTAACGCTGCCGCGTCCGTTGGTTGCACGAGCTTGCACGATATGGGAGTCGGCCTGCTGAATCCGCAGCTCGACTACGACACAATACAGGCGGCCTTCAAGGCAGATGCACCGGTCCGCATGACGGCGTTTTTGTCGTCTGCAGCCTATGCCACGTGGCAGAAGCTAGGCGTTACGCCGAATCAG
This sequence comes from Candidatus Tumulicola sp., assembly GCA_049585095.1. Classification (GTDB taxonomy): domain Bacteria; phylum Vulcanimicrobiota; class Vulcanimicrobiia; order Vulcanimicrobiales; family Vulcanimicrobiaceae; genus Tumulicola. Next base: position 10,025 of record JBAUZB010000078.1, on the reverse strand, counting down.
GGCGACGACCGGTTGCGCTTCACCGGAATAAAATGTTGGGTCGACGGAACGAATCAAGGCGAGACGGCGTTCCAGCGCGAGCCGTACCTGAACGGTTCGTCAAAAGGGGACGCGAACTACACTGCAGCGGAGTTGCTGGCAGCCGTGGAGCAGGCCAACGACGCCGGATGGCAAGTAGCGATCCATTGCAACGGCGACGCAGGAATCGACATGGGGCTCGACGCCTATCAAGCCGCGTTGCAGAAGACGCCGCGAGCGGGCGCAAGGCACCGAATCGAGCACTCGACAGTCTGTCATCTCGATCAATTACAGCGCATGAACGTCTTAGGCATTTCGCCGTCGTTCACGATCGGACACGTCTACTATTGGGGTGCTCCGTTCCAGTCGCAGATATTCGGTCAGCGGCGGGCAAATCTGATCGATCCATGCAAGAGCGCGCTCGACAATGGACTGAGGATCTCGCTTCATTCCGACTACAACACTACTCCGATCGGGCCGCTCATCTACGTGCACAACGCCGTAACGCGCCTGATGCGCGGCACGAGCAATGTCCTCAACGCGGAGGAACGGATCACGGTTGATCAGGCACTACGCGCGGTCACGATCGACGCCGCTTGGCAGTGCCACTCCGATGGAATAGTCGGCAGTCTCGAGACCGGGAAGTATGCCGACCTCGTGCTCCTCGCGCAAGATCCGCACGCGGTGCACCCCGAGGATATCATCAACATTGCGGTCAATGAAACCTGGCTCGCGGGAAGCCGGCGCTTCCAGAAAACCTAAAGGACCATCCTCGCCTTTTTCGTAATGCAAAGGCGATGCACGTTCGCGGCGTTCTTACCATGGCTGTCGTCGCCTGCCCCGGGTATTCGCGAAGATTGGACGTGGGCAGCCAGGCACTGCCCGCGGTTAGTTCGGACCTCTCCGCACTTAATAGAGGTTAGGGAAAGACAATCTTTAGGTGCGCGAGTGCGTCGGAAAGCAGCGACTCGTGCAATTGCCAATCTATCTGCGTGTGGGTAGCGATGGGTTCGGCAAAAATGATCATCAACTCTCCGCGCTTTCGCGCATCGAGAAGATGTACCAGGCGGATAGCCGCGCGAGGCGTTGGTAGCCTAAAGCCTTTGGCGGCAAGTAACGCGACGACGTGCTGCGTATCCGATCCTGTACGAAGGTTTACCGGCGGTGGATACCCGAGGGACGCGAGAAACTTTTCGATGCCGGAATAGTCGGGCGGCGACGGTGTCGCTGAAGTACTAGTCCAATCGTCGACGATGAAATCCTTGGTGCCCAGTCGAGCGCGGCGCGGCGACGTGTATTGGTATGCGAGCTTAGGCATCGAGGCGAGATACTGCTCGAACTGCACCCAATAGAGTCTTTGCACGCGATGGGCCGCATCGGCTTCCACGAAGACGAAGACCTGGCAGTCGGTGATGCCGTAAAGCGTCCAATCGTCGGTGCCGATGTAGACCGACTCCTTTGGCATCGTGACGCGAACCTGCGGTCCACTATTCGAAACTATCGTGTTACCGACGACCAAACGCTTCGGCGTGGCCGTAGCCGCTCCGCCGACGAGTAGGACTAGCGCAATGAGGGTCGCGATCGTGAAAAGCTTCATGGAGCAGTAAACCGCGATCCGACGGGAATGGAGCGCAACCTTCACCGTCGGCGATCGCAGCGCGTTCGCTATCAGTTCGTGAAGCTCGACGCCCCGCACGCTGTCGGGTAAAATCCAACCTGCAGCGCGAAGGGACTTGAACTCGCCGCATCGGGACCGTTCCCTGCTGCGTAGCCGGCATTATAGGAAAGCGGTGAGAGGATGTTGGATTTTCCGTCGACCAGCGATCCAATGGTCAAGTCCGCCGGAAGTTGCTCGCTCGGTGTGTTCAAAAAGTTATTGGTTGCGTAGCATGCTGGTCCATACAACGCGGGATACCAAAGGTAGTCAGGCGTTGATTGCCAGCGGTACCGCCGGTATGGAAGGACTAGCGCTTGCGGATTAAAGCTGGGCGAGTGAACCGTGAAATGTTCCGGTCCCATTAGCGGCTGGACGTTGACGTGGAATGGGACCTGGATGTTGTCCTGATTAGCGGACCCGCCGCGAGCAACAGGGTGCAGAGCCGGAGCCGCCGGGCGAGAAACCGCCCGGCCTCCCGGAGGGGCGCCGAGCGTCACAGCGGTTTGCGCGGCTGCGAGTGCGAATGCGCCAACGAACGCCAGAGAGCGGTTCACAGTAATTGAGATTTTCTCCGCACCCGCCCGATCTCCCGCGGGGTTAAGGCTTTCGTAACGTTGGCGTCACCAACTTCGCCACGACGAGTACCTAGTGCAGGATCGTGTATCGCCCACCGCCCGTACATAGGGTAACGAGTAGCATTGAAATGAGGATGCATTCGTAGTTCCAGCCCAAACCGTCTTTGCCCCAAAAGCCGATTTTCCAGACGAAGATCTTTTTTTGCACGGCTCCTAGCATGATGAGGATCAGGCCAACGGACGCGAGTTGGACCAGCACTCCGGCGATGACGCCGAGGCCGCCGGCCAGTTCGGCGCACGCCAAGAACGTAACGAACGTTCGCGGCAACCCGAGACCTTTGGCGCGCTCGTCGGGCCGCTTCAAATCGTTATAACCGCTACTGAGAAAGACAAGGCCAACCATCAGCCTTAGCAATACGAGACTGAGGTCAGTGAAATTGGCGAAATAGAGGGGCACGTCGGCTCCGTTTAGTGCGTTCGGGTCAAAGCCCTCCGTAAGCGTTAGCGACCCTATCGCGAAACCACGGTTAAATCGGGGAGGAGCGGGCTGCTGATTTTCCGAGCGTTCGGATTGACGAATTCGTCGCGGGTCGTTGAGGTCAGGCCGGTGTGGGAAAAATTCCATTTCTGTAACAGAGGAGTTCCGGTACCGGTGCCCCAGCGGGTGAACGGACGGGCAACCTCGCGCTGACCTACTTTTATGAACCCAGAGCATGCGTACTGTCACAGGATTGGTTTCTGGCGAATAGAATGAACGGCGTCGGAGCGATAACCGTTTGCCTTGACGATCGTCATCGTTCATTCTCCGACAGCTTTAATTGAGGCAACATCCACGCGAAATGGCAGCTGGACCCAGTCTACTTTTCTCATCGAAGGAGATTCTTGTGAACCGATGGTTGAAACTCGCGGCGCCGCTGCTAGCGACGCTTGCAATCGCCGCTTGCAGCGCGAGCGGTACCACGAGCGTGCCGGCATCGTCCGGCACGTCCCAAACCGGGTCAGTCACGTTCAAGCACGTTCCGCAGTGGGCGGCGAGGCACGAGGCGCGCGCTGCATGTCCGCAAGTCGTCGGAAGACCGACGTGCTTGGCGCTGCAGGTCCTGAAAGGCGGAATAGTCCCGCAATGCTCGCCGACAACGTGCGGCTTTACACCGCAGCAACTCCAAACGGCGTACGGCCTTACGAAGAAGCTGAAAAACGGATCCGGAACGACGGTCGCCGTGATCGAAGTCGGCGACCTCGCCAATGCTACATCGGATCTAGCCACCTACCGCTCGCAGTTCGGCCTCGGGACGGCGAATATGGTGAAGGTCAACGAGGAGGGACAACAGAGCGATTATCCGCCGAGCTGTGAAAACTACGGCTGGTGCCTTGAGACCGACCTCGATATCGACATGGTGTCGGCCGCGTGCCCGAAGTGCAACATCATGCTCATGGAGGCCGGCGGCAACTTCTTCAGCGATCTCGCAACGGCCGAAGCCGAAGCGGTCACGCTAGGCGCGACGATCCTCAGCAACAGTTGGATCTGCTACGGCAGTTCGAACTGCCAGATATCCAACTTCTCGAGTTACTTCGACACACCGGGTATCACATATCTCGCCGGATCCGGCGATGCCGCGTACGACAACATAGGCGCGCCCTCGGCACTCGACAGCGTGATCGCAGTCGGGGGAACGCAGCTGGAGGTAAGCGGTTCCGGATTTACCGAGAGTATTTGGGATGATGCGGGTGCCGGGTGCGCCGACGCGGCTCAGGTCGGCACCGCCATCCCGAAGCCTTCGTGGCAACACGATCCCGGCTGCACCAGCCGCACCGACTCCGACATATCGGCCCAGTCCGGCTGCTCGCCCGGAGTTTCCGTGTATTCCGGCACCTACGGCGGCTGGACCGGCGTGTGCGGCACCAGCGTCGCAGGCCCCCTCCTCGCCGGCGTCGTGGCGCTAGCCGGCAACGCTTCGAGTCAGAACGGCGCAGAAACTATCTGGCAAATCACCGGACGACAGCGGCCACACCGCCTGCATAACATCACGAGCGGCAACGACGGCAGCTGCGGCGGAAGCTATCTCTGTACGGCAGGTACGCATCAGTATAAGACCTATTCGGGTCCAGGCGGCTGGGGCTCGCCCAAAACCATCAGAGCGCTCTAGCCGGACACTCACCGCGATTCCAGACACGCAGGGGCGGGCGCGAAAGCGCCCGTCCCTGTTTTCGAACGGCGATACTGCGGCGGTGCAGTCTGCGGCGTGACGTTTCACAAATTTGTCAACCTCTCAAAACGTCTTAAGGAACTCGATGAGAGCGCGTTTATCTTGGTCGCTGAGTCCTGGGCTTAAGGCCAGGCCCGGTTCTGAGGGTTCCTTATTGGCGATGGCGTCTCCCGACGTGCCGAAATAGTGACCGCGATTGACCACAAAATCGGGGCATTTGCTCAAGGCCAACAGGTTCGGATAAATATTCTTGAACGTCGTGCGGGCTTGTTCATCGGTGGCGTTCGAGAGACGCGACAAGTCGGCTACTAACCTTGGAATCAAGACTGCGGCGTTCTTCTGGTAGTCCGAACGGTCCGATCCAGTGAGGTCCTCTGCCCCCAAACGGATGTTTGCGATCAGGTCGACCGGCGTTCCCGCAGGAATGGGTCCGATCTCGAGGCCCGGATTGTTAGCGCTACCAAACGCCCATGGAAACATTGGCTGGAGGAAGCCGACCGGAACCCCGTCGGGAAGATAGCCCCTCGGCACCTGTAGATACGACCTCACCGTCGTGCGATCGATATGGCCCGGTAGCCTTCTTCCATTGACGCTATCGTGCACTCGCGTCTCCGGCCAAAGCATCTCTTGGATCGATTCCTGAAAGAGTTTCATGCGCGCGTCGACTGAAGGATTGGCGTCAAACGGGCCTCCAACGCTGTTATTGAGCAAGTACGGAGCGGTGGACCAGAGCGCAATCAGCGACGCCGGTCGCGTGTAACCACGTCCACCGGCGGGCATCCGGTATCGGTGCGGTTGCGCCGTATATGGATCGTACCAGGTAATCGTTCCGACCGAGGGCAGCTGTTTGTACGATTCAGATGAATAGTTGTCCCAGATGTTGCCGGCGGTTGCATTCGTGGCCAGCGGGCTGCACGCGTTGGTGTGCAGCAGCGTAACCGGCACGCGAACGTCGGTAGACAGAAAATTCTCGTTCAAAAAGTCGGGCGCCAAAACGATACTGCGCATGTGGGCTTTGAACTGCGGTGTTTTGGTCCACGCCCAGTATCTCTTGAAGCAGTCCAGGTACTGCGGGCCGATACAGTCGCTCGAGTCGAGTCCGGGAAGCGGCGAGCCGGGGAGCTTGCTCGAGTGGCAGCTCGCGCAATTCTCCGCAAATACGATCTTGCCTCGCATCAGTACTCGCCGATCCGTGGTGAGATATTTTGAACCGCCGGGTGCATCGCGCAAGTGGTCAAGGTCCCGGCTCGCTCGGAGCAAGAAGAGCGCCTCGTTCATCGTTTGATTCTCGGTTGCCGCGTAGAAAGCCGAGTGTGCCCGCGATACGCGAATCGGAATTGGGCTCACCGGCTTGCCGCCGAGGATCGGGTTAAAGTGGAGGAGCCACTCTTCGCTAAACGTGCCGATGTTAATGTACACTCGACTGAGTGCACCGAGCATCCCAACGGAGTCGGAACCGTCCTTTAAGACATGCGGTACCCAGATGTCCTTCGGTGCCTTATAAAACTTCGTGAATGAGCCCGACTTGATAAAATCGTTGATCTGACGATTGTCGAGCCCTCCGCCCCCCAGTTGCTCGTGAGCTAGACGTAGACCCTGTTCCAAGCGCGGCCCGACGTTGTACGCCGCATTCATCGTTCTTGGGTCGTTGATGTTATCGGTGGAAACTAGCGACGTGTCGAGTGTGCCGGGCCTCCACGTCGTGAACAATTGCGTGAAGAAGTTCGAGGGGTCGCTCCGCCACGAGAATATCCGGTCTGTCCACATGTACTGGGCCCCTACCGTCGAGCGAAGGTTTGCCCAGATGGGATTGTTGGGATCGCTCGGTGGGTTTACCGGGCTGGGGCCAACGTGACAGAATCCGCAAGACATTCCAACTCGATACGGACGAATCAAGTTCTTGCTGTCATAGTACGATGGATCCGCATAGTATTTCACGGGATCCCACGCCTTGGCGGCCTTCTCGTCAAAATCGGGATTGGGAAAAATGCGGAGACCCACGACGCCGCTCGCATATCCGTAGTCGGAACCGACCGGGATGTTCTTGCCTCGGGCGCCAATGGCAACGCCCGGGTACTTCTGTTCGTTTTCGAATGGATCCAATGGACAGTTTTTCTTGCGAACGTCCAACCATAATCCGTAACGGGCAGGGTTCGGCGCTGTCGCTTTTTCAAAACAGGGTTCGTTAACCACGCCGAGGATAGCCCAACGATTGTCCCGGTTCACTTTCAGGGTCGGATATGACGATAGCGTCTTGAGCAAATCGAAGCTTCCGAAACTGAGCGTCGCCATTCGATCCCAAAAGCGATCGTTTCCGCCGGTCCAAACGAGAAATGTATTGCGACCTTGTATTTCCTCCGGCGTGAGATGGATGCCGCCATCCATCTGCTTGAAATAATCCTCGTCGGCGGCTTTAAAGGTGGCGGCGCCACGCCCGGCCGTCAGCGCTTCATCGAGAACGTGCCCTGGCTTCGGCGCGGTGGCCCAGGCGATAAGCCACGCGATCGCCGGAACCGCAAGGAGAACCAGAACGAGAAGCCCGAGTATTTGCAGAATTCTTCGCATCACGTCCTCCTCAGGAAGAGCCCGCGAACGGGAATTGTGGGTTTCCGGCCAAGATGGCCTGCAAAAGAAGACAGCGACGACTCGCAGATGGAGCGGGTTTTGTGGAATCCCAGCTAAGGTGGTTTACGTGTTTCAACGTATTGCAGCATCCTTGTGCGCCTTGCTCGCGTCGTCAGCGGTCGCCCCGCCCTCGCCGCCGCTAGCCCATGACGGCATCCACAAAATCGAACACGTCGTCGTCATCATGCAAGAGAATCGCTCGTTCGACAGCTATTTCGGCACCTACCCCGGAGCCGACGGCATCGCGATGACCGACGGCGTTCCGAATGCCTGCATTCCGAGCATAGGCGATAAGCCTTGCGTGCGTCCCTACCACGATACCGATGACGAGGATATGGGTGGCCCGCACAGTGCGAGAGCGGCCGATGTCGACATCGACGGCGGCAAGATGGATGGCTTCATTCGAGTGATGGAAGGCGCAACGGCGACCGGCGGTTGCCCTACCGACATTCCGACCTGCTCGGTCAAAGGTCGCGAGCATTGGGTGATGGGATACCATACCGATCGCGAACTGCCGGATTATTGGGCGTACGCCCGCGACTACGTGCTGCAGGATCATTTGTTTGCACCGGTACGCTCGTGGAGTCTGCCGGCGCATCTCTACATGGTTTCCGAGTGGGCCGCACGCTGCGAAACGCCCGACGATGCAGCGACTTGCGTTGCAGACCGGCAATTCACGGACGTCGACGAGTTGCCACGCGATCTCCTCGCGCCCGACAAGCGCATTCTCGGCCGGCCGTCGTCGCCCTGGACGGACCTCACCTTCCTCCTGCACGCACATCACATCTCGTGGGCATACTACGTGATGGACGGGTTCGAGCCGGATTGTGACGGGGATGCTCAAAGCTGCAATCTGAAGCCGCAATCCGCGCGTACGCCGAGTATCTGGAACCCGCTTCCAAGTTTCACCGACGTAAAAGAAGACGGCGAGCTCGGCAACGTCAAAGATACGTCGCTGTTCTTTCGCGACGTCGAAAACGGTATGCTTCCGTCGGTCGTCTGGCTCGCTCCATCGAATCGCTACAGCGAGCATCCTCCCGGTCTACTGAGCGCGGGCCAAGCCTACGTCGCCGGTATCGTCAACGCGATCGCGCGAAGCAAATATTGGGATTCGACGGCGATCTTTTTGAGCTGGGACGACTGGGGTGGTTTCTACGATCACGTTGCGCCGCCTAACGTCAACACGTTCGGCTACGGTCTGCGCGTACCGGGCTTAGTCATCAGCGCCTACGCGCACAAGGGATACATCGATCACCAGATACTCAGTCACGATGCGTACGTGAAGTTCATTGAAGACGACTTCTTAAACGGCGAGCGGCTCAACCCGAAGACCGACGGACGTCCCGACCCGCGCGCGAGCGTTGCCGAAGCCGCCGCGCAGTTAGGCGACCTTCGCCAAGACTTCGACTTCACTCAGCCGCCGCGTCCACCGGTCGTAATGCCGGATGGTTTTGAGGGCCCGTATAAAGCGGGCTATACCGGTGCTCCCTGAGCGGATTAACGGCGAGGCGTTCTAACGCGCCCACGACCTTTCGACCTGCGCATCGGCGCCGCCGCTGTGGTGCTCTGTTCGGTACGCATATCGGCGGTCGCGATTCCGAGCGATCGGTTCGTCACCCAGGCCCTGCACAGTCGAACGGCGAAGAATATTTAATGCGTTGCACTTCGTCTTTGGCAATCGTGAGTTTGGCATTTGCGGCCGCGTGTTCGAATCAAGGCGCCGTGGCGCCGATGCCCGGGGCGAACGTAATGGCCCACGTGCGCTCCGCGACCGACTTCCGCGTCGTCTGGAATTTCGATGGCGGGACTGGGGACCACCCGCTGGCGGGATTGACCGAGCTCAACGGCGAGCTCTACGGCACGGCAAACCACGGCTGTAGATACAACTACGGCTGCATTTTCAAAATCGATTCCCACGGCGACTATCGCGCGATTCACGCTTTTGACCCGGCGAACGGCGACGGTTCCCGCCCGGAAGGCGGCCTGCTCGCGGTCAACGGCAACCTTTACGGCACCACAACCCAGGGCGGAGCGCGTGGCGCCAGCGGTACGATTTTCGAAGTGAAACCTGACGGAACGGAAAAAGTCATCTACACCTTCGATCCCAAGACTACGGGCGATCATCCGAAGGGCGAGCTCGTCCTCATCGGAAGCGCACTCTACGGCACGACGAACTTGGGGGGGCCCGCGCACCGGGGAAACGTCTTCACCGTCGGGCTCGACGGCAAAGGCGCGAAGAATCTGCACAACTTCGGCGGGGGCGATGGCGGCCTTCCGGAGTCCGGACTGCGAGAGATCGGCGGTCTCCTTTACGGGACGACGTCCATCGGCGGTGAAAAAAATCAGGGTACCGTGTTTGACATCGCGGTCGACGGAAAGGCGCATGTGGTCTACAGTTTTCAAGGCGGCACCGACGGAGCGCACCCGGCGGGCAGAGTCGTCGAGGTCGACGGAGTTCTCTACGGAACGACGAGCGGCGAAGGCGAGAACGCACACGGTACGGCCTTTGCGCTGCAGAAGGATGGCAAACAGAAGATCGTTCACAGCTTCACCTCCGACGACGCGAGCCCGTCCGGCGGCCTGGCCGTTTTTAATGGGCTGCTCTACGGCGCAACCCTGTCCGGCGGCACGAACGATAGCGGGACGGCGTTCGAACTTGGAACCGACGGGAAGTTTCGAGTCTTGGAAAAATTCGATACTACCAACGGTAGGTTTTCCGAAGGCGAACTGTACGTGCGCGGCAGCACGGTGTATGGCGTTACGTCCAGCGGCGGCAAGTATTCTAACGGAACGATTTACCGCCTAACGCCCTAGCCCTCGGGACCAAAATACGAGTCTGACCGTAATGCAAGGAAATCATAGGTTTGCAAGGGACACTGAACTTTGCCCGAGGCTCGGGGACGTGGAGAGGTGGCAGAGCGGTTGAATGCGGCGGTCTTGAAA
>JBAUZB010000077.1:0-4934 GCA_049585095.1 Candidatus Tumulicola sp. | reverse complement strand
GTTCGCGCTGGGCGCGCGCACCCTCGCGGACCTGCGCAACACGCCGCGCCTGGTTCTGCGCGGCAAGTAACGCGGTGCCGGCAGGTTCCGCTGCCGGACGGGTGAACGCTACGCGACCCACGCTGCTCTCTTGGAGGATCGGTTTCCCATGCGTATGCTGGTCAAGGTCAACTTCCCGACGGCGCCCGGTAACGAGGCGATGAAGAGCGGGGCGATTCCGAACAAACTCAAGCAAATTCTCGACGAGCTGAAGCCGGAAGCCGCCTATTTCGCCGAAGAAGACGGCGAGCGTACTGCGTACCTGTTCGTGGATATGGCGACGCCCGCCGACTTACCGCGAATTGCCGAACCGTTTTTTCTTGGATTCAACGCGCGCTTGACCGTGCGCCCGGCGATGACGCTCGACGACCTCGCAAGCGCCGGTCCGGCGATCGAACGGGCGATCAAAAATTACGCCTGATTTGGTTCGCCCGAGGCCGGCTCCGCCGGCGGGGCGAAGGACGGTAACGACTATTTTGGCGCCGGACGTTTGCGGGAGGGAAGCGACGTGAACCTCATCTCTTATTCAACGCGCAGCGCGGTCGCGGTCGCGGTGCTGATGGGCGCGCTCGCGCTGGCGGCGACGCCGGGTCAGGCACAGACGGTAATGGTCGGGGGACAGCCGCTGTCGCTCACGCCGGGCCCGATCGAACGTTCCGGACGTATCTTCGTTCCGCTTCGCGGCATCTTCGAACGCTTGGGCGCCAGCGTGGTGTACGCGGCGGGAACGATCAATGCGACCAAAGGTCCGACCACCGTCTCACTGCATATCGGCTCGACGCAGGCGACGGTGAACGGGCAGCCGCAGCTGCTGGACGTCGCGCCCTTCATCGTCGGGGCGACGACCTACGTGCCGTTGCGTTTTGTGGCACAGTCGCTCGGCGCCAACGTCGGCTACGACGCATCGACGCAGGTGGTGTCGATCGATATGCGCGGGCTTGGGCCTGCGCGACCGGTACGACCGCCGTATCCGCCGCCGGCGCCACCGCCGGCCGGCATGCTCACGCTGCGGGCACAACAACCCGCGCCCGACGAACGGCTGGCCAACCGCTTCGTCGTGATTACGGCTGCGTTTTCGCGCCGCGTGGACGCGGGCAGCGTGCGCGTACGGCTCGACGGCAACGACATTACGTCGCGCAGTGGCGTTTCAGCGACGAGCTTCACCTACCGGCCGCCGGCACCGCTTGAGTTCGGCGGCCATATCGTCCGCGTCACCGGAGGCGACACCGCCGGCGTACGCTTCGATCGGCAATGGTCGTTCACTATCGTGAACAACGGGCCGCCGGCGGGCCTGGTGCAGCTGCGGGCGCAGCAGCCGGCGCCCGGATCGAAAGTCTCGAACCGCTTCGCCAAGATCGCCGCCGAGTTTACCGTTGCGGTAAACGGCAACTCGGTGCGAGTGTTACTCGACGGCAACGACGTCACGTCGCGCAGCGGCGTTTCCGGCACCGCGTTTTCGTACGCGCCGCCGGCACCGCTCGACTTCGGATCGCACACCGTGCGCGTTACCGGGCGCGGGCTCGGCGGAACGGCGTTCGATCGCGGTTGGGAGTTCTCGGTGGTACGATCCGGTCCGGCGCAGATGCACCTCACCATCAACCAGCCGGGTCCGAATCAAGCGGTGGGAGCGACGTTCGTCGTCCAGGGAAACACGGTCCCGAATGCGCGCGTGGAAGTAACCGTCGGTCCCGCGGCGTCACCCGCGGGGCAGTTTGCGGCCAACGCCACCGCGGGCTCGGCGGGCAACTTCAAAGTCAACGTGTCGATCAGTCAAATGCCCGGGCAGCAGGCGATTACCCTGAAGATCACCGCAACCGATCCGACGACGTCGCAGAGCACTCAGCAGACGCTGCAGCTTCGGTTGAAGCAATAACGCCGCGCATTTCCCCCTCGAGCGCCGGAAACGAAGGTTGGCCCGGTGCGTGCGGGTAAGACCTTCGGGGCATGCGGAAAGAAGAACCCGCGGCGGCGCCCGACCTGACGCTCGATGCGGCCGACGCCTATTGTCGATTTCTCACCGAGCATCACTACGAGAACTTCAGCGTCGCCTCGCGCTTTATCGATGCCGCGCGCCGCACCGATTTAGCGCGGATCTACGCATACTGCCGTTCTACCGACGATCTTGGTGACGAAAGCCCCGAAGGCACGGCGCTGCGGCGATTGGAACGCTGGCGCGCCGAAGTCGAGGGTCTCTTTGCAAGCGATCCTCCGGTTCATCCGGTGCTCGTCGCACTTCAGCGCACGATCGCGCGACACCGCATTCCCGCCGCGCCGTTTTTGGATCTCATCGAAGCCAACGTGATGGACCAGCAGATGAAGGCGTATCCGGCTTGGAGCGATCTCGAACGCTATTGCGCGCTTTCGGCCGCGCCCGTCGGCCGAATGGTGCTGCGCGTTTTCGGCATCACCGATCCGGAATGCGAACGGCTTTCGGACGATGTGTGCGTCGGGCTGCAACTCGCCAACCACGCGCAAGACGCGAGCCGCGATGCCCTCTTGGGTCGCTCGTATTTGGTGCAGTCCGACGTTGCCCGCAGCGGGAAGGTCGGAGCGACCCGCGCGCTGGTCGATCGCGCGCGCACGCTGCTCGACTCGGGACGCGCTCTGGCGCGTCGCGTCGATCCCGTCCCGCTCCGTTTGCAGGTCACGCTGTACCGGCTCGGCGGTCTCGCGATCTGCGACGCGATCGAACGGCGCGGTTACGAGACCGCCACGCACCGGCCGAGCGTATCGAGCGCGACGAAGGCGGCGTTGGTAGTGCGTGCGGTGTTCGAAGCGCTGTACCCTACGGCCGCGCGGCAGTCGGGTACCACCACGCCGCATCCCACGAAATGATTAACTTGCAACGGGCCCTTATGGGGAAAGTCCCGCCGGACTCCGACCAGCACCGTGCGGAACGCTTCAACCGCGACATGGCGCGCCGCGAGGCGGGCAATTTTTATTGGGGCTTCATCTCGCTCGGACATCACGAGCGCATGGCGATCTATGCGCTCTACAATTTTGCGCGCCAAGTCGACGACGAAGCCGACGGCATTGCGGCAAACGCGGCGAGCGAAGATCTTCCCGCGCGCCTGCAGCACCATCGCGAGCGGATCTCGCGCGCGGTGCACGGCGACTTCGGCGACGATCCGATTTTACGCGTTCTTGCCGAAGCCATCGAACGCTACGAAATTCCCGAAGAAGAGTTGCAAATGCTCGTCGACGGCGTGGAGATGGATTTTAGTCATCGGCGCTATGCGACCTTCGACGATCTTCACACCTATTGCAACCTCGTCGCCTCGGTCGTCGGCCGTATGTGCGTGCGCATTTTCGGCTTCAGCGATCCGGTGGCGTTGGACCGCGCCGACGAGTTAGGCCTCGCGCTCCAGCTCACGAACATTCTGCGGGACGTGCGCGAAGATGCGGTCGACATGCAACGGGTGTACCTGCCGCAAGAAGACCTGCAGCGATTCGGCGTTCCGGAGGCTTCGCTGTTCGGCGGCGACGCCGCTCCCGGATGGAGCGACCTGGTAGCGCACCAGGTACGGCGGGCGCGCGGCTATTTCCTCACCGGCTACGACGTGCTGCGGTACATTCCACGCCGTCCGGCGGCATGCGTGCACACGATGGCGGGCATTTACGAGGAACTGCTCAAGAAGATCGAACGCGATCCGGCGCTCCCGCTGCGCGGGCGCGCGGCGCTGTCGAAAAGCGAAAAACTGCGAGTCGTGGTGAGGTCGTGGCTCAGCAGCAGCGGATAGCGATCGTCGGTGCCGGATTGGCCGGTCTGGCGGCCGCGTTGGAACTCAAAGACTCCGGCGCTCACGTCGAACTCTTTGAACGCAGCCGGCTCCTCGGTGGACGCGCGACTTCCTTTGAAATCGACGGGCACGAAGTCGACAACGGTCAACACGTCTTCCTTGCGTGCTGTACCCAGTTCGTCGCGTTCGCACGACGCATTGGGATGGAGCGTCACCTGCACGTGCAGGAGCGCTTCGACGCGCTGGTGCTGGCGCGAGACGGAACGTCGGGCCGCCTGCGCGCGGCCGCAGGCATTCCGTCGCCGTTTCATTTGGCGGGCTCCTTCGCGCTCTATCCGCATTTGAGTCTGGCTGCAAAAGTGCGCATCGCACGCGCCTTAGCCGCCGCGATGTTCGAACGTGATGCGCCGCGAGAAATCGGCGTAAACGAAACGTTCGAGGCGTGGCTGAAGCGTACCGGACAAGATGCCGAAACGCGCCGGGCATTCTGGGATCCATTCTTCATTCCGGCGTTGAACGCGCCGTTTGCACGCGTGACCGCGCAGGACGCGACGTTCGTGTTGAAGACGGCGTTTTTGGGCGAACCCGGAGCGGCGCGTTTCGGCTTCTCGACCGTACCGCTGGCGCACTTGGCACGCGCGGCGGCGAAGGATCTCGATGCCGTGCACCTCGCTTCTCCGGTCGTCGGAATCGCCGTCGAACCGCGCGCCGGCAGCGCCGTCAGCTTGACGCTGCTGGGCGATCGCATTGCCCGCGAGTTCGACGCGGTGGTCCCGGCGGTTCCACCCCGTACGCTTGCCAAACTGCTGGGCGATCCCCAACGCTACGGCGTCGCCGGTCTGGATGACTTCGATGCCTATCCGATCGTCGACGTGCATCTGTGGCACGACGGCCCGAGCATCGGCACCGACTTTGCGGCGGCGTTGGACTCGCCGCTTCAGTGGATCTTTGAAAAGAAGCCGGGCTATCTGTGTTGCAGCATGAGCGCTGCGGACGACTATTTGCGGCTTTCTACCGCCGAACTGCAAGCGCTGGCGTGGCGCGAAGTGCGCGCGTTTCTTCCGGTGCTGCGCGCGGCGACGCTGCGTAACGGCGCGGTGACGCGCAATCCCGAGGCGACCTACCTGCCGCGGATCGGTGCGCGCCGGCCGGGCC
>JBAUZB010000076.1:0-12636 GCA_049585095.1 Candidatus Tumulicola sp. | reverse complement strand
ATCCCAGCCTCACGAACCTGACGACCAAACTGTCGACCGGCGCGGGTAACTGGCCGATCGCAGTCAGTCGCGACGCGGTCTTGTAGGGAGCACGAACCATCTCGTTAGCCCTTATTAGAGCCGAACGCCACCATTTTCAGATGCGTGTTACGCCAAAATAGCGGAGCGACCGCCAGCGTGTGGTTAGCGGCCGCCTAGGCGTGTATATTCCCGAATGCTCGAAGAGTGCGCCCGTCGAATAGCCCGTCATGGCCAGCGATTTACACGTCCTGGAATTCCAGGGTGTCCGCGAGGCTCTGCTTGGGTGCAACGACGCCGATCGCGCCTACTTGCGGCGCTGGATACTGCGCTGGATCGACGATTACGGGCGCATAAGTCGAAAGGCCGAGAAGCTGCCGAAAAAGGGTTGCTAAAACGTTAGCGCCTCGTCCGTGACAAAATGTGACACCCGAAGACGAATGTCGCGTATATGCCCTGGTTCGTCCTGGACCAGGGATCTTCTGCGTTTTCGCAAAGGGCCCAGTTGCTTGCTTTGCTAGCCACGGAGGCGACTTTTATGAAACGGCTTATTATTGCGCTTGTTGCTTGTGCAGCTGTGCTCGCGCCTAGTCTTGCCGGACCGGCGCTGGGTGACACACCGATGTCGGCGGTTGGCGCGGGTCCGCATGGATACGATTATATGGTCGGTACGTGGTCGTGCACGAACTCGATGCACCCCTCAGAGCTGGGCGCGTTAGCATCGACTACGATTACGGCGACTAAGCTCAAAGACGGCAACATCATGATCAGGACTGCGAGCCCGAACGGCGACGTTACCGCCTACGACGCGTATCTCGCGAAAACGAAAAGCTGGTATTCGCCATTCGCGGATTCCGGCGGAAAATACGGGACCGAGTCGTCGCAGGAAACCGGAAAAACAATCCATTGGATTGGGACGTTCTACGACACAGACGGCACGGCGACGCCGATTCGCGACACGTTCACCATGCTTTCCATGACTAAGCAAGTCGATCTCGGCGAAGCGAAGGTCGGCGGAGTGTGGAAGGTCACGGCCAAAACTACGTGCACTAAGTCGTAAACAACCGCCGACACGGCTTACCACAGCGACAGGGCCCCGGCTAAAAGCCTCTTGCGTTAGTATCAGCCGGTTTTCGATTCCTGGCGCAATAGAACCGTGAAGATAATATACGGGAACATTTAGTCGGGGGTCGCAATAGCGAATGGCTCCGGAACTCGATATCGCAATGGGGGTTTGTGTTGGGTTCGCACTGCTTTCGTAAGCGAAAATTACACCGTCGTCATAGTTGGTTGTAAAGATTGCCCGCCATTTGTATCTCGTAAGGGCAATGAGAGTGTCGTCCGGCTTGAACCCGGATAGGGCCTCTCTGATAAATGCATCAAGTGCGGCTCTTCCTTTGCGAGCTCCACAAACTGTGCAACTTCGGAGAGATCGACAGAACCGTCCGTGTCGAGTTCGAAGTGGCGCGATAGATCGCGTGCTAGTTGTGTCCCATCAGGCATAGTGGCGCCGTCGCGGGTCAAATGATGTCCTATTCCAGCGCCTAGAAAAAGTACACAGGAACCCGATTCAACGGACTGCAAGAGTGGAAGCGGTATTGAAATCACGGCTTGCTCACAGCGTTTCGTTCTAAATTAATGCTAGGTCGCTCATTCATCGCATATCGCTCGATGACACGCTTTACTTGCGTCGCGCTTCGCCGCTTGCCCTTCCTGGTTGTATGTCCGCGGCTCGTAGGGGTTCTTGCCATCGAGCGGTATGTCCGCGGCTCGTGGGGGTTCTTGCCATCGAGGGGACTGTAGAGCCTGCGGAACGGAGCGATAAAGGCTGGGGAATGAGGTCCCTGTAGGCGCGCCTGACTTTGAGCACATTGACTAAAGCGGCTCTTGGCACTCTCGCCGGCGTCGCGAACGACTTCCGATACTCCCCATCCCATTGCCGTGCAGTACGCAGCGATTCTCGCCTCTTGAGCGTCAAGTGAGACACCCGTTGTTGCCTGGTCTTCCGTGCTAACGCGTACGTAGGCGACAGTACGGCGATCTGCGGCGGCTCGGGAGCGGCGGCGGGCCCCCACGAGTTGGTTTCCTCCTTCGGACCCGCGTACATCGCCGGTCCGCTGTGTACACACGTAAAGCGTTTTGCAATCTGCGATGAAGAAAATAGGAAGTCCGTCTAACGGACTCCCCGGGAATCGTTGGGATTCGAGAGGACAAGCCAGGCCCCGGAAACGAAAAATCCCTTACAGGACGGGACTTCTTGGCAGTCGGCGGGAACGGCGGGACCCCGATTTGCGGGTTCGATTCCCGATGACTCTAGCGACTAAGAATAGTGCCGGGTTGACGCACCCCAGGAAGCGCGAGATAATTGCGGTGCGGCAGCTTACGCGACTTCTACTCGCATTATAATGCTGGCGAAAGTCCGCGGTTAGAGTCCGGAGCTTTCAAATGAAGGCCTCTTTTCGTTGCGTTGTTGAGCTCGCGCCATTGTGATGAAATCCCAGCAGCATAAATCTCATGCGATCAGTTGAGTCGTTTCCGGCAGAAGGCCGAACTGCTGAACGGGAAGCGCGCTGCGTCAAATGGTTGCTTTTTACAGAATCGTTCAGGTCTTTCCGGCTAAAGAGCGACGTTAGGCTGTACTGACATGGAAGCTAAGCAACGTCTGCGGTTTGAGGAACTGCCGGACATCCTCACGCCCAGGGACCTCCTCCACTATTTGCCCATTGGGCGGGATGCGATCTACAGCGCCTTGCAATCCCAAGCCATTCGCAACATTCGTGTGGGTCAAAAATTCCTAATCCCACGAGAAGCGCTACGGGAATTCCTTGGCGGTGCCGTCGAATGATTTCGTCGGCTAGGACCCATAATTTTGAGGAGAATCAGTTATGGGTTATCTAAAGAGATACGGTGACCGGAAATATCGCATTATCTACGATCTGCCTCCTGAACGCGGCAAACGTCGTCAGAAACGCGAGACCCTGGAAGGCGCATCGAAAAGGCAAGCCGAGGCGATTCTGGCGGAGCGCGAAGCTACAGTTCTCGCGCAACGCAAAGCAATCGAAAACGGCGATCAGGTCAAAGACGAAGTAACTCTTGGAGATTTGTTCGACAAATTCATGGAAACTAAGAGAGCAACCAAAGAGTCAACGACGGTAAATCGATACGCTACGTACGTTTCGCTTTACCTAAAACCGCGCTTCGGTTCGATGAAGGCTGGATCCGTGAAGCCTTTTCATCTCACCGACGCGTACACGCAATGGCAAGTGAAAGGCCCAAATGGTAAAGCCGTATCCGGTCGAACCGTCAGGCACGTTCACGAAACGCTTCGTAATATCCTAAATTGGGGCGTCCGTCGCGAACTTCTCAGTCGGAACGTCGCCCGTCTCGTGAGCGACGACGATCTCCCTAAGGTGCTCAAACCAAAGCCCGTCGCACTAACAGACGAGGAAGTTCGGGACCTCCTGAAAGCGGCCAAGTCTCCCACAGGGCGCTCGAAGAAACGCGGCTATCTCAGCTCCCAGCCGTGGTTTTATCCGGCAGTTGCCTTCGCGGTGTACACCGGAGCCCGGCGCGGGGAAGTGTTGGCCTTGCGGTGGAGTGACGCAAACCTTGACAAGGGGTCCGTCACGATCGCCAGATCGATTACGGAACAAATGGAGATTAAGTCTCCTAAGAATGATCGGACGAGGACGATCTCCGTGCCCGATAAGCTCTGCGCGATTCTCAAAAGTCATAGAGCAGAGCAGGCCAAAGAACGGCTGGCCCTCGGAGCCGCATGCAAGGATGAGGATCTTGTTTTCGCCCGTGCGGACGGCTCGCCGGTAGACCCGTGGAACTTTGGTCGGGCGGTGATCGACTGCATCAAGCGGGCCAAGGTCACGCCTATCACGCTACACGGGCTTCGCGACACCCACGCGAGCCTGTGTGCCAAGGCTGGCGTTCCGCTCGAAGTCGTAAGTCGGCGCCTCGGCCATGCGTCTATTGGTATCACGGCCGAGCGGTACTTACACGTTTACTCAGACAGAGATGCCGACGCCGCTCGAGCCTTCGAGAGGTTGGTGGGCTAGGGAATCAAAAGGCTCCGTTGCATTTCTGTTGCACGGAGCCTCAGGCATCGCGAAAAACTCATATAGGATAAGGACAATTTTGGTAGCCCCAGCGGGAGTCGAACCCGCGTTACCGCCGTGAGAGGGCGGCGTCCTAGGCCTCTAGACGATAGGGCCGTGGCTCCCGGGCAGAGATTCGAACTCCGATACGCAACTCCAGAGGCTGCAGTCCTACCGTTAGACGACCCGGGATTGGTCGGCGCAGGTAATACTACACCGACCGTTGGAATTCTTGCAACCGCCGCTTGTGAACCAAGCGCAGTGCAATGGTCAGTTCAGGCTGGTCGCAACGGGAACGGGACGCCCCTCGTCGAGATCGAGCACGTCGAACCAGGTGACGATGTCCGGGCGCCCGGGGGCAACTTGCTCGCGCAAACCGTTGAAATACTCGGCGGCGTGCGAGCCAGGCTCCGGATGCCAACGCATGCGATCGTTGTTGAAGCGCTCGATTTGTTCGGGGGTCTTCTTGGAAAGAAACTCCGACCGCACCCACGCGGCAATCGCATCGTCGCTTCCAAGTTCCTTAACCTTGCGGGCGAACTGTTCACCGTTCGTTCCGAGAAACTCGAACAGCGGCTTATCGTGTGGACAATCGTAGTCGTATTCGCCAAGGTGGCCCTCGTTGTGCGCCTTGGCTTTATCGATGACGCGTTTCAGCGAGACGAGCCCAACGAGCTTGTCTTTGGCGCTGCGCGGTTTGTCTACCGTTAGATCCATAATCTCCTCGTGATGAATTGGTGATGGCTCTAATCCGCCGAAGCGCCCCTCGGGTTGCAGCCCTACGATGGCGTAGCGCGTATCGCGCCTTACTTCCCGTTGAGGTCGAGCTGGCTGGGAATCGCCGAGTTCTCGTCGACATCCGGGCGGTTCGGCGCTACGTCAAAGACCGGGACGCCCTGCTTGTTGAACCTGATGGTCGTCGGCGTCGCCTTCGTTTCTTTGGTAAAGCGAGCGCTGAGATGCGCCTCTAGATAGTCGAAGCGACCTACCGGCACGAAAAACACCGAGTCGCGCGCGAGATCGCCGCCCGGCTCGATCTCCGTTCTGGAAAGACTTTTTGCATCGGCCATGTGGGTGAGGTACGCGGATCCATAGACGGGCGTTCCCGGCGATTCGCGATAGAAGGCCTTCAACACGGCGGTGTTGTGCGAAACAACCGGCTTCTGCGGTTCCGATCTTGGGTCGACGCGCTTTCCCACAATCCAATACGACAATCCGACGATGTTCGACGGGACGGTCCCGATGTTATGGATTTCTGTGTGGAGGCGAACGCCGATCAACCCGTTGCGTTGTCCGAGTTTCTCCATCGTCACAACGAAGTTCAACTCGGGGTTGGCGAGCGAGGGCTTTATCCGGTTCTCGTAGGCGAAAGTGTAGAACGCCCAAACCCCGGCCGCCAGGAATGCCACGATTTCCACGATGTCACGCACGATCCGCACGCGGTGTGCGTGGCGTGCCCGTTCGGTCACGGTCTCTTGCCCATGGGGGCATTGTACCGCCGTTTCGCAAGGGACTGAGGTTTCAAGTGCTCGAGTTCGAGATGCGGTAGGCGTCTCTGGGTAGAAGAGAGAGCGTTCGACGTGCGGGAGGAGGCGTAGTTGCAGGCGATCGTTCTGGTTGGCGGCGAGGGCACGCGGCTGCGGCCGCTGACCTACGGCACCCCGAAGCCCATGGTGCCGATCCTGAACGTCCCGTTTCTCGCTCGCACGATGGAGCGGCTCTACGAGGCCGGGATCCGCGACGTGATTCTGCCGGCGGGATACATGCCGCAGGCGATCGTGGATTACTTTGGCGACGGGTCGCGGCTCGATATGAATATCACCTACGTGATCGAGGAGACGCCGCTCGGAACCGCCGGCGCGATCAAGAACGTCGAGCAGCACATTACCGGCCGCTTCTTCGTGCTTAACGGCGACGTGCTTACAAGCCTCGACCTGGGCGCGATGCTACAATACCACGAAGCAAAAGGCGGAATCGGCACGTTGCACCTGATCCCGGTCGACGACCCATCCGCCTTCGGCTGCGTCGCCCACGACGATTCCGGACTCGTCAGCGCTTTCGTCGAGAAACCGCCGCGCGAGCAGGCGCAGACCAACGAAATCAATGCCGGTACGTATTTGCTCGAGCCCGAGGTCCTCGACATGATTCCACCGGCGCGCAACGTGTCGATCGAGCGCGAGACCTTTCCGAACCTCATCGCCGGCGGCAAGCACCTCTACGCCTATACCACCGCGGACTACTGGATCGACGTCGGTCGCCCGGAGCACTATCTCGCCGCCCACCGCGACATCCTCATCGGCGCGATGCCGCTCAAGGTGGAACCGGGACTCACCGGCGCCGGCTGTGAGGCTTTGCGCGGCCATCCCGGGGTGGTGCCTCCAGTCCACGCTGCCGACGACGTGATCGTCGATGCGACCGCCGTCATCGGGCCGAACGTGGTGCTGGGCAAGGGCTGCAGCCTCGGCGCTCGCGTCGTCATCCGCGACTCGGTCCTGTGGGACCGGGTCAGCGTCGGTCCCGGCGCCCACATAGAGGAAGCGATCATCGCCAGCGGCGCCACCATCGGCCCGGAAGCGAAGATCGGCAAGGGAAGCGTCATCGGCCACGATGTAACCATCGAGCCGGGCCAGGTGTTAGAAGCAGGCAGCCGAGCAGGCCCCGCGCCATCGAAAGCGGCCCCGGCGAACTAAAAACGGTTCACCGGCCGCTTCCTCAGGTTTATGCCGCATGCCGCGGCGGGTAAGTTCAGATCCACAAGAGGTGGAGGGGGTTTCCGTACCGTCATGTTGCCGCCGCGCGCGTTATTCTTAGGTTCATATCCTCCGCGTGAGTGCGGGATCGCGACGTTTACAAAGGACGTCGTCGACTCGTACAACCGGGCATTCGGCGTTTCGAGCCAAGTCGTCGCGATCGACGAGCCGGGCGGCGATATGCGCCGCTATGGCCCCGAAGTCGTCGCGCGGCTTTCCGAACAAGATCGCTTCTCGTACGGTGACGTGGCCAACTTCATCAACCGGCATCCCGCCGACTTGTTGAACGTTCAGCACGAATACGGGCTCTTCGGCGGTGACCGCGGCGAGTGGCTCATCGATATGCTGCGCGCGCTGGAAAAACCGGTCGTCGTGACCATGCACACGGTGTTGCCGCATCCCGACGAAACGATGATGCGCGTGACTCGCGAGTTGTGCGACAGCGCCGATCGGGTGGTATCGCTGTCCGAAACTGGGCGGAACTTGCTCGAGGGCGTTTACGGAATCGATCCGGACATCTTGCGCGTGATCCATCACGGCGTCCCCGACGTCCCGTTTCAAAGCACCGACGCCGCGAAGGCCTCGTTCGGCATCGGGCAGCGCACGGTCATTTCGACCTTCGGCTTGATCAGCCGCGGCAAGGGTTTGGAATACGCCGTCGAGGCGATGCGCGACGTCGTCAAACGGCATCCCGAAGCGCTCTACCTCATTCTCGGCGCAACCCATCCGGTGGTGCGCCGCCACGAGGGCGAGTCGTATCGCGAAACGCTGCAAGCCAAAATCCGCGAGTACGGCTTGCAGTACAACGTCCAGCTCGTCGACAAGTATCTTCAGTTCGACGAGCTCGTAAGCTATCTTGCGGCAATCGACATTTATCTCACGCCGTATCTCAATCCGGATCAGATCGTCAGCGGCACGCTGGCGTACGCCGTCGGCTGCGGCAAGGCGATCGTTTCGACGCCGTATCTGTACGCACAGGAACTGCTGGCGCACAATCGCGGTTTCTTGTGCGACTTCCGCGACTCGGCGTCGATCGTGCGGCAACTCAACCTCTTGCTCGACGATCCTCATCTGCGGCGGGCGACGGAGCGGCGCGCTTACCGGTTTGGCCGTCAGATGACCTGGCCGCACGTTGCGGTGGAATACGGCAATCTCTTTCTCGAGTTGGCACCGCCGGACTCGCTGGAGCTCGTGTCGTCGGCTTGAGAAATCGCACGCCGCTGCTGCCGACCTTGGAGCACTTGGCGGTGCTCACCGACGGAACCGGCGTCATTCAGCATGCCAACGAGTCGGTGCCCAACCGTTCGACCGGCTACTGTACCGACGACGTTGCGCGCGCCTTCATGGTCGTGCTCGCGCGGTTGCGCATGGCTCCGCGCGACGAGTTGGCTACGCGCCTGGCCTCCACGTACTTATCGTTCTTGGAGTCGGCACAACTCGAGGACGGACGCTTTCACAACTTCATGAGCTACGAGCGTACCTGGCTCGACGAAGCGGGAACGCAAGACAGTTGCGGCCGTGCGATGTGGGCGCTGGGCTATGGGGTGCGTTACGCTCCGACGCCGGCGTGGCGGCGCGTGTGCCGGACGCTTTTCGACCGCGGGATGCACACGATCGATTCGTTCGAGTACGTTCATCCGCGCGCATACAGCATGTTGGGGCTCGCGCACGCACACGCCGCGCTTCGCGAGCGGCCCTACGCCGTCGCGTTACGATATTTGGGCGATTCGCTGCTGGCATCGTACGAATCGCAGCGCAGTCCGGACTGGCCGTGGTTCGAACCGGTCATGACCTACGATAACGCGCGGTTGCCGGAAGCCCTGATTCGCGCCGGCGCGGCACTTGCCGAGGCGCGTTACGGCGACGCCGGACTGGCGACGCTGGCGTTCTACGAGCGGGTAACGCTCGAGACCGGAATCTTCATTCCCATCGGAAACCAGGGGTGGTACCCGCGCGGCGGTCCGCGCGCCATCTACGCGCAACAGCCGCTCGAGGCCGATGCGCTGATCGATGCGGAACTGGCGGCATTCGACGCGACCGACGTGCCCGAGCACTTCGCCAACGCCGAACTGGGCTTGGCCTGGTACTATGGCAAGAACACGCGTTCCGAAACGATGGCGCACGGCGGTGGATGCTACGACGGTTTGGAGGAGCACGCCGTCAACCGCAATATGGGCGCTGAATCGACGCTCGCGCTCCTCGCCGGAGCCTATGCCATGGGTGAGCGCCAAATTCGAACGTTGCGCGCGGTTAATCGCTAAAAATCGCTGGAATCGGTCCTTCGCTGCACTCGCTCCGCTCGGGATGACGTGGTGCTCCGCTCCGGATGACATGGGCGGAGGCACAGTTCAGGGGCGCGGCGAAACTATTGAAATGCTCCTGGAAACCGAAATTCTCAACGACGCGCAATCCGCCGCCGTTCGGCAAACCGATGGCCCGGTTCTGATTTTTGCCGGTGCGGGGAGCGGGAAAACCCGAGTTCTCACGCATCGTATCGCGTATCTGCTCGGCGAGATGCGCGTCGCCCCCGAGAACATTCTCGCGGTGACGTTTACCAACAAAGCCGCCGGCGCAATGAAGTCGCGGCTGAACGACATGGTTGGGGCCGTTGCGCGCGACTTATGGGTCGGCACGTTCCACGCGATGTGCGTGCGCATTTTGCGCCGCGACGGTTCGCGCATCGGCATCGCCCCGCGGTTTGCGATTATCGACGAGACCGATCAGCGCCAGCTGGTCAAAGAGATTCTCGACGACCTCGATTACGACGAGCGGCAGCTGTCGCCGGGGGCGTGCTTGGCCGAGATCGGCAAGGCTAAGAACGCGTTGATCTGGCCCGACGCCTTCGTCGAGAAGGCCTCGTCGTTCGTCGCGGAACGCGTTGCCAACGTTTACACCGAGTATCAGCGCCGGCTCGGCGAATCGAACTCGCTCGACTTCGACGATCTGATCGTGCGCACCATCGACCTTCTAGAGCGCGACCAGGCGACCCGCGACAAGTACCAGCACAAATTCGAGTACGTGCTGGTCGACGAATACCAAGACGTCAATCCGGCGCAGTACCGGTTGATCGCGCTGCTGGCCGCGCATCACGGTAACGTGACCGTGGTCGGCGACGACGATCAGTCGATTTATTCGTGGCGCGGCAGCGATTATCGCATGATTTTGCGATTCGAAGAAGATTTTCCCGGCGCGAAGATTTTCAAGCTGGAAGAAAACTATCGTAGCACGCAGCGGATTCTCGATGCGGCCAACGCGCTGGTCAACAACAACAAGACGCGCGCGCCGAAGAAGCTGTTCACCCGGCGCGACGGGGGCGAGCCGATCACGGTGTATCCGGCCGCAACCGAGCGCGACGAAGCGCGGTACGTCGTCGAAAAGGTAAAATTTTTGGTTCGCGACGGTGCGGCGTATCGCGACTTCCTGGTACTCTACCGAACCAACGCCCAGTCGCGGGTCTTCGAGGAAGCGCTGCTCGCCGAAGGGATTCCCTACCGGGTGGTCGGCGGCGTCGGCTTCTACGCGCGCGCCGAAGTCAAAGACGTCATCGCCTACCTGCGCTACATCCTCAACCCATCGGACGCGCTGGCGTTCAAACGGATCGTCAACGTGCCGCGTCGCGGCATCGGCCAGCAAACCCTCGCAGCTCTGGTGCAGTCGGCCAACGCCGCGCACCTGTCGGTCGGCGAGGCGATTTTCTCCGGCGAACTGCTGCGCGCGGCCGTGCCGAAGAAGCTCAAGGAGCTGGAACGTTTTGCCGAGCTGGTCGGCGATTTTCGCAAGCGTGCCGAGACTCTAGGCGTTGCCGATCTACTGGTCGGCGTCATGGAAGATTCGGGGTACGTCCGCGAACTGCAATCCGAAGATACGCACGACTCGCGTGCGCGGTTGGAAAACTTGCACGAGCTGGTCGGCGTCGCGCGCGAGTACGAAACGAACGATCCCGAGCCGTCGCTGGCTGGTTTTCTGGCGAACATCGCTTTGATCAGCGATCTCGACGCGCTCGACGACGACGCTTCGTACGTTACCCTGATGACGATGCACGGCGCCAAAGGCCTGGAGTTCGGCAGCGTATTTCTCACGGGTTTGGAAGAGGGCGTCTTCCCGCACAGCCGGGCGCTGACCGACACCACCGAACTCGAAGAAGAGCGCCGGCTCGCCTACGTCGGACTGACGCGCGCGATGGATCGCCTGTTCCTCACGTTTGCCTTTCGGCGAGCGCTGTACGGCAATACCTACGCCTATCCGAAGTCGCGCTTCCTCGAAGAGATTCCGGATCTCGAAATTCTTGAAAGCGACAGCGTGCCGCTGCCGCGTCCGGGAGGCGGCCGCTGGCGCGAAGTTGCGATTCACGAATCGGCGGGCGCCGGCGTTCATTTGGGACTGGAAAGCGGCGACAAGGTGCGCCATCCCAAATGGGGCGAGGGAACGATTGAAAGCGTCGTCGGTGCCGGCGGAGACGGCCTGGTGACGATCGATTTTCCGAACGTCGGCCAAAAAATGCTGATGTTGAAGTACGCCCCGCTCGAAAAACTCTAGGGAAGCTCCACCGATACCGTGATCCAGGTGGCGGTTGCCGGAGCGCGCGGCAACATGGGTCGTGTCGCGGTCGCGGCGTTCCGCGCGTCGCCGGAGTTCGGTTACGCCGGCGGCATCGGACGCGTGGCCGATCCGGGCGAGCAGATCTATGCGAGCCTCGACGACCTCTTGGCCGAACGAAGGCCCGACGTGCTGCTCGATTTCACGACGCACCCCGGTTCGGTCGAAATATCAAACAAAGCGTTGGCCAACGGCGTGCGCCCCGTGATCGGCGCGAGCGGATGGAGCGCCGCCGAACGCGACGCCTTGGCGCGAAAGGCCGCCGAACGCGGCCTCGGCGCGATGATCGTGCCGAACTTTTCGACCGGCGCGGCGCTGATGATGCGCTTCGCCGAGCAGGCGGCGCGCTATTTCCCAGCGGCCGAGATCGTCGAAATGCATCGCGCCGAAAAAAAAGATAAGCCGTCGGGCACGTCGCTGCAAACTGCGGAGCGCATGCAGCGCGCCGGCGGCACCGCGCCCGAAATTCACAGCGTGCGGCTACCTGGACTAGTCGCGCATCAAGAAGTGCTCTTCGGAGGCCCGGGGGAATTGTTGACGATTCGTCACGACTCGTTTGCACGCGAATCGTTCGCGCCGGGGATGTTTGCGGCGGTGCGCGCGGTGATGAAGACGCGCGGCCTGACGATCGGGCTCGATGCTATTCTCGACGAGATGGCGGTGCCGCCATCGACGTAGCGGTGGTCGGCGCGACCGGTGCGGTCGGCGAAACGATCGTTCGCGTTCTGGAAGAGCGCCGCGTTCCGCTCGGCGCGCTCGGGGCGTTTGCGACGGCGGCGCGGGCCGGCGCGTTGACGTTTCGCGGCGCGGCACTCGACGTGCGCGCGACCAGTGCCGAGGCCTTGCGCGGCTTCGACGTGGTTTTTTTTGCCGGCAGCGAGGATGCCAGCGAAACCTACGCACCGGCGCTAACGGCGAGCGGCTGCGTGGTCATCGACAACAGCGCAACGTTTCGCATGCGCGACGGCGTGCCGCTGCTCGTTCCGGAAGTGAATGCCGGCGCGCTGCGCGCCGAGCACCGCTTGTTTCCGGTGGCGAACTGCACCGCGATCTTGCTCTGCGCGGCGCTGGCGCCGGTACGCGACGTTGCCGGATTGCGCGCCGTGCGGGTGGCGACGTATCAAGCGGCAAGCGGTGCCGGGCGAGCCGGGCTCGCGGAGCTGGAC
>JBAUZB010000075.1:0-9795 GCA_049585095.1 Candidatus Tumulicola sp. | reverse complement strand
GCAACGCTGGGAGGCGCCGGCCGGCGGACTGCCGCCTAAAGCGACTTCGGCGCCAACGGCCGGTAGCGAATGCGGTGCGGTCCGGCGGCCGCCTCACCGAGACGCTCTTTTTTGTTCGCTTCGTATTCCTGGTAGTTGCCTTCGAAGAAAAACACCTTCGAATCGCCTTCGAATGCGAGCGTGTGCGTTGCGATTCGGTCGAGAAACCAACGATCGTGGCTGACCACTAAAACGGTCCCCGCAAATTCACCGAGTGCGTCTTCGAGCGCTCGCATCGTTTCGACGTCGAGGTCGTTCGACGGTTCGTCGAGCAGCAAGACGTTGGCGCCACCGAGCAGCGTTTTGGCGAGATGCAACCGTCCGCGCTCGCCGCCTGAAAGCAATCCGACGAGCTTTTGCTGATCGGCGCCCTTGAAGTTGAAGCGCCCCAGATACGCACGCGTCGGCATCACAAACTTTCCGACCGTTACCAAATCGAGGCCGCCGCTCACGTCGTCGAACACGGTCTTTTCATCGTCGAGCGACTCGCGCGTTTGCTCGACGACTCCGAGCTTCACCGACGACCCGATCGCGATCGTCCCTGCATCGGGCTTTTCACTTCCGGCGATCATGCGAAACAAGGTCGTCTTGCCCGCGCCGTTTGGACCGATGATGCCGACGATCGCACCAGCGGGAATGGTGAAACTCACGTCGTCCATCAAGAGCCGGTCGCCATAGCCTTGCTCACGCCGCGGAATTCGATGACGCGATCGCCGAGGCGCTCCGCCACCGGGATGAAGATCTCCCGCGTTTCGTTGCGGCGCTGATATTCGTAACTGGATAACTCTTCGAAGCGCGTCAGCCGGCTTTGGTTTTTCGAGCGGCGACCCTGAACGCCGGAGCGCACCCAATCGAGTTCGCGTTTGAGCGCCTTTCGCCGCGCCGATTCGGCGCTGTCTTCCCGAGCGAGCCGCTCCTGCTTCTGCTCGAGCCACGAGCTATAGTTGCCCTTCCACGGGATGCCCCGTCCACGATCCAGTTCCAGGATCCACTCCGCGGCATTATCGAGGAAGTACCGGTCGTGCGTTACCGCCACGACCGTTCCGGGAAATCGCGCCAGAAATTGTTCCAGCCACTCGACGCTCTCGGCATCGAGGTGATTCGTAGGTTCGTCGAGCAACAGCATGTCGGGCTTCGAAAGCAGCAGCCGGCAGAGTGCAACGCGGCGTTTCTCCCCGCCCGAGAGCGGCCCGATCTTGGATTCCCAGGGCGGCAAGCGCAGCGCATCGGAGGCGATCTCCAACTGCTGCTCCACGTCGTCGGCACCGTGTGCGAACAGGACCGCCTCGAGCCGCGCCTGTTCGTCGGCCAGCGCATCGAAGTCGGCATCGGCCTGTCCGTATGCCGCAAAAACCTCGTCGAGCCGCTTGCGCGCCGACATCAGTTCGGACAAGCCTTCCTCGACGGTCTCGCGAACCGTTTTCTCGGGATCGAGTTTCGGCTCTTGTTCGAGGTATCCGATGGTGATGTTCGGCATCGCCTTGGCCTCCCCGTCGATGTCGGTGTCGACGCCGGCCATAATCCGCAGCACCGTCGATTTCCCGCCCCGTTCAGGCCGAGAATGCCGATTTTCGCGCCCGGCAGAAAGCTCAACGAGATGTCCTTGAGGATCTGACGCTTGGGCGGCACGACTTTCCCGACCCGGTACATCGTGTAGACGAACGACATGGCCGCAGTCGCTTCTACGGCGCCGCGGGCGCCTCATTGAAGCCTGGTATAATGGGTCGAGATGACCCGAGAGTCGCGCGACCATCCGGCCAACGAGGACGAGGCCGACCGCCACGTCCGGCCGCGCCGCGTCCCCATCCTCGTCGCAATCGCGGCGGCGACCGTCGCCGTCGCCGTGCTCGCCTATTTGCACGCCGCCGGAGTCGCCTGGTAAACGGAAGCCGGCTTCCCTGCGTCGAAGAGCCGGTTACCTGGGGAGCGCCCGTTCAGATGCTCCCAAATCTCCGGAAAGGAACTTTTTGAATCCATGAAGCTTCTCGGACGTCTTTCTCTGGGACTCGCTCTCTGCGCGGCGTTTACGGCGACATCGTACGCACCGGCATTCGCCGCTGCGCCGGTTCTCGTGAAGCAGTGCTTCGTGATTGCTCCCAAGCCACTGAGCAAGAACGCCGGCGGCACGCAGATCGACTACATCATTTACGGCAAGAAAGCGGCGGCGAGCATCACGTTTGCGGTTGCCTATCGCAATGCGGCACAACATTTTCTGCGCACGGTTACCGACTACGGTACGTTTTCGCCGGGCACCGAGATCCAGCACCGTTTCGACCTCTACAACGACGTAACGTACGCCGGAAAGCAAGTACAGTCGTGCATTCCGACGCGTGTGAAATGGGTTGACTCGTCGATGTGGGTCGCTCCGTCACACTAAAGTTCGAAGCAGCCTTCGTTGGGGAGCTCCGCAAGCCGGAGCTCCCCTCTTTTTATTCCATCGCGTTGCTGCGGCGCCGCCCGAGGAGATAGACGGCAATGCCGCCGCCGGCCATCAACGCGGTCAGGCCTAGGACTTTCATCACCGACAGCACTTTGTTCGGGTCGTCGTCGGCGGGGAACACGGCTAGAATCGCCGCCGCAACCGTCGTCGTCAATCCGACCAGCGCGACGGCAACGATCGTTCCGCGGCCACCTGGAATGCGCAATGCGCCGCCGGACTCCGCCGTCTGGTCGTCGAGCTTCATGGCCGATGCGAATAGCAGCATGAACGGCAACATCGTAATCAGGACGGTAGAGCTGACCAGAATCTCGTATGCGCCTTTGACCGTGCTTCCGCTCTGTCCCAAGAAGATGAATACGGCGGCAATCCCCGCTTGAGTGAGCAAGGCTACGACCGGTGAGCCCCAGCGCGGATGCAGCCGGCCGAACGCCGGCGGCAGATAACGATCGATGCCGGCGACGAACGGAATGCGGGCTACGGCTCCCAGCCACGCGCCGCAGCTTCCCAAGCAGCTCACCGCGACCAAGATTGCCGCCACCGGCGTCACGACGCTCCAGCCGATGCGTGCGGCGATTGCGGCGATCGCCTGCATCACGCCCGAGGACGCGTCGACGGTGTGCGATGGCAATGCCGCCAAGACGGCGGCCGTTCCTAAGATGTAGATGACGCCGATTGCCGGCGCGGCCATTGCCAAGCCGTAGGGAATGGAGCGGCGCGGATTGCGAACTTCGCCCCCCATGAACGAGATGGCTTCCGGACCGGTCCACGCGAAGGCGATGACCGACCAAAAGATCAGATCCTTGACGGCAAAGCCGGGACGAATCGTTTGGCTCGTCACCGGCGTCGCCGGGCCGAACTTCCACCACGCCAGAACGCCGATCCCGATGAGGAGCAGGGTCACCGTCCAGCGGCTGACGGCACCGAGGTTGTTCAACCATTTTCCCACGTCCAGTCCGAGGACGTTCACCACGGTCGCAAGCGTCAATCCGAAAATCGACACGCCGATAAAGTACCATGGCGAGAGCCCCAGCGCTCCGCCGTTGCTGCCGCTCGCAAACAGCGCGTTTCCGGCGGCGAAGTACAGCAACGCCGGAAAGTACGGAAGGTTGGAAGCCCAGTAGGTCCAGCCGGTAAAAAATCCGGCAAACGGACCGAATGCGCGCTTGCTCCACACGTACATGCCGCCCTCTTCCGGGTAGCGCGACGTGAGGTACACGACGCAGATCGACAGTGGGACGAACATCGCGAACGCGCCGAGAACCCACACGACGAGCGACGACGGGCCCGCCGCCGCCGCGGTTGCCACCCATTGCAGATTCGACCCCGCCACCACGAAGAACAGCGTCACGTCCGTGAGCCCCAGCGTGCGGCGCAGCTCCATGGCCCAGGGCTTGCGGGGAATCGAAGGTCGCTCCCTGTCGAGAGCGCCTTGGTAAGGAACCGAGCGCCCTTTCGCCGCTTCCAAGGCGCCGCTTGCGGGAAAGAACGGAGTCATGCTTTCAGGACGCCGGCACCGGATCGCGGGAGTGGCCATCGCCTCGGTCGCTGCCGTGGTGCTGCTTGCTTCGATGTGGCAAACGGTCGTTCGCGCGGCCATCGTCGGCGCTGTCGGCGCGACGTTGGGACTTCACCTTTCGTTCGGGCATCTGGAGGTGCATCGCGATTGGCTTTCGGCGACGAACGTTCACGTCGAAAGTGCGGCGGGCGAAGCGATCGCCGACGTCGGAAGCGTACGGCTGCGATACTCGATGGCGGACGCCCTCTGGGGAGCGCGCCGGTTCGGCTTGGTCGGATTTGACGTCGAGAACGCGCACGCAACCATAATTCGCCACCGGGACGGAACGCTGAACGTGCCGCTTCGGTCGTTTGGAGGTTCGGCGGCGCCTTCGACGACGCCGTACGTCGTGCGCGGACGAGTGCGCGGGGCTTCGCTCGACGTCTACGATCTGGCGCAGGGTAGCGGACCCGAGCATCACTTCGCCGTCAAGAACTTCGATGCCGATGCAGACGTTGCGAGCAACGCGCGCTCGTCGTACCGGGTGCACCTCAACTACGTTGAAGACGGGCAGACGTTCCCGATTGACGGGCGCGGTGACGTCGACGTCGCCGCCGGCATCGGGTTGCAACGCTGGTGGGCGCCGCAGGTACCGCTCGCGCGCGTTGCCGATTTTGCATTACCTTCGGCCGCGCTTCGTATATCGAGCGGCCGGTTGCGCAATATCGATGCGCGCATCGTCGGCTTACGCGCAAGCGACGCCACGTTCGCGCAGCATGTGAGCGCTACGGTGACCCTCGACGGCGGCGGCATTGTGATTCGCGGCCTGTCGAAACCGCTGCGCAACGTCTCCGGCCGGTTCGCTGTGTACGGCGACGGCCTTTTGCTGCAAGACGTCAACGCGACGCTCGCCGGCATGCCCATTCGTTTGGGCGGCGGGGTTTTTGGGTCGACGTCGCCGCGAGCCCGCTTGACGGTAACCGGCCGCGGCGACCTTCGGAACGTTCGCTCCATTCTGGCGCAAACGGCGCGGTTACCGCTGAACGGTCCGATACGGATCGACGTTGCGATCGAAGGGCCCTTAGCCAAACCGATGGCGCTGGTCGAATTGCGCTCGCCCCGCGCCGCCTACGGTGCCTACGCATTCGACGGCGCAAACGGCTTGGTGGCGTTGGACGATCGCGAAGTCGACGTCGTCGGCTTTCACACCGATTACGCACGCATTCGCCTGACCGCTTTGGGAAAAATTGCGCTCGACGCCCCATCCAATGCGGTAGAAATGCTGGCGGGGTTCGACGCCCCCGCGGACTCACTGCCGTACGCAAACATGCTCGCGCCGGGTGTGCCGCTCCACGCTGCCGTTTTGGCAACCGGCGACCGGCCGGCGCTTCTCGAAACTCGCGGACTGGTCTACGGTGCTCGCCGCGACCGCGGGCTCGAAGCGCCGTTCGACCTGCGCTCGAACGGCACCGGAATCCTCGGGCCGCTGCGAGTTGCCGGACCGAAGCAATCGCTCTACGCGATCGCGGCGCTCGATCGACCTCGGAGCACGTACGACGCGTACGCCGACGCTTCGAATCTGCGCGTCGAGGCGGTGCGCACGCCGTCGCTACCGGGGCTCGGCCTCGCTGCGCCGCCGCGTTTTGCCGCCGGGATCGATTCCATCGTCGCCGGCCACGCGCACGGCGAACAGTTCCAACTGGCCGGATTCGCGAATCTTCGCGACATCCGTACGCCGGCAGGGAACGTCGCGCGCGCAAATCTGCAGTTCGGGCGCACGGCGAGTGCTCCATTAAGCGTCGACATCGACGCCCGCGGAGTCGGCGCACTCGGCGCGGTTGCAACGGCGATATTGTCGTATGACCACGATACGCTCCGCGTGAAGGACGCGGCAGCGGCGGCCGGGGGGACGTTCGCCGACGCCAGCGGCGAGGTGAACGGCATGCGAAGCGGCGCGCCGCGTTTCGACCTGCGCGCACACGTGCATTCAGCCGACGTTACATCGCTGGCGGAAATGGTTCAGCCTCGCGCCGCCGGTCTACTCGAAGGCTCGCTGGAGGCGCGGCTGCGTGTGTCGGGCTCGGGCGCCGCGCCGCAAATCGACGGTACCGCGCGGCTTCCGGAAGGAGCCGTGAACGGCTTGGCATTTCACGATTTGGATGCCTCGATTCATGGCACGCCGGCACGGATGGCGTTGGACAACGGGAGCGTGGGAATCGGATCGACCGACGTCGCCTTCAACGGGAGCATCGGTTCGTCGTCCCAACGCGTAAACGTGACGGCGGGTAACGCCGACCTTGCCGATTTCAACGATTTCTTCGACGCCGGCGACGTGCTCGGCGGAGAAGGCCACGTTCGCGCCGCGCTCGCGATCGCCGGCGGCTCCGTCGTCGCCACTAGCGGCGACGCCGAACTGCGTAACGTCGCGTTGCGCGGATTCGACATCGGCACTGCGCGCGGTTCGTGGAACGGCGGCGGCAACCGCATCGACGCCGCGGTCGCATTCGCTGGACCGTCGGGTCGCATGTCGGCGGTCGGAAGCGTCGGTTTCGACGAAAGCGTCGACCTGACGGCGCACGCTCGGGATTTCGATCTTGCGCGTTGGCTTCCGATGGCCGGATTCGTTGTTCCGGTTACCGGCCTGGCGCAAGCCGATATCGCGATCGACGGCCGCTATCCCGACTTCGATTCTCGTCTCGACGCGCGCGTAGCCCACGGAAGCGTGGGCCGCGTGCCGGTCACGAGTTTTTCGATCGCCGCGACGACCGTCCACGGGCGCGGCCGCATCGACGGCACGACGCTTGCAATTCCAAACGCGCGGCTCGCCGGCGGCGGGACGTTCGGCCTTCACTCGAGCGACCGGTTAGGGTTGACGTTCCGTGCGACGACTCCCGACGTCGCGGCGCTGGATCACACGCTGACCGGCAAGACGATCGATGCCGCCGGATCGTTCGACACGGCGTTACGAATCGGCGGAACGCTCCGGCATCCGGCGCTGGACGACGATTTTACGCTGACTGCCGCGCGTTACCGAAAGTTCGACGTGGCGCGTATCGCGGGTCATCTTCGCGCCGATGAGCGAGCGGTCACGCTGACGTCCGGAGAGATCGACCTGCAGAAGGGGCGCATTCTGGCGCGGGGGAGCGCGCCGATCCGTTTGCAGCCGTTCGGAATTGACCGCGACGGCCCGGTGTCGGCGGCAATCACCGCCGACGACGTCGAGGCATCGAACGTTGCCGCGCTGCTGCCCGCGAAGACGACGCTCGGCGGCCGCATCGACGGGCAGGTGCGCGTAAGCGGCAGAGTTGCGGCACCGCGGCTCAGCGGCGTTATGACGTTGGCGAACGGCAATTTTTCAGGCCCCGCCGAACGCATGCCGATAACCGGCGCTACCGCCGCGCTGGCATTTTCGGGCACGTCGGTTCGGCTGCAAAACGCCCACGCCAACGTGGGCGGCGGCATCATCGCAGCCGGCGGTCGCGCAACGATTCCCGACTTGCGCGACCCGGCGCGCGCCTCGGTGGCGCTCGACCTTCAGGCACGCGGCGCCCGGCTCGATCTGCCGCAATACATCAAAGGCCGCTTCGACGGCGACGTTCACCTCACGCGTGCGCCGGGTTTGCGTCCGGCGTTGAGCGGAACGGTCGCCGTCGATGCCGCGCGCATACCGATGACCGCACTCTACAATCCGAAATCGTCGAGCGGTGCGCCCGTGAGTCTGCCCGACCTTGGATTCGATCTGCGTCTGATCGCCGGTAGCGACGTGCGCGTCGTAAGCCCGAACGTCGACGTCGGCACGCGGGGCGCGGCGCACCTCACCGGAACGCTGGACGCGCCGCAACTCGCCGGTACCTTCACGTCGACCGGTGGAACCGTGAGCTTCTTCCGCGAGTTCGCAATCGAAAACGCCACGGTTTCGTTCGACCCCGCAAGCGGCATCGTGCCCGACGTCGACGCGTCCGCGACGACGTTCATTACGAATCCGGATACGAACGTGGCGCTGCGCGTGACGGGCCCGGCTACGCATCTCGACGTCGCCTTTGCTTCCGACCCATCGTACGACCGCGAACAAATCCTCGGGCTGTTGGTCAACGCGCAGTCGCTCGGCGCGGTGCATGGAGTTCAGACGTCCGGGAGTTCGCCGGTTACGGCATCGTCGGCGGTTTCGAGCTTAGCGGGCGGCCAGGTCAATACGATTTTCACGCGCAACCTGCTCGAGCCGTTGTCGCTGGCCATGGGGAATAGCCTCGGCCTTACCGACTTGCAGATTACCAACGACGTGCACAGCGGCCTTGGACTCAATGCCGTCAAGGCGTTCGGCAAAGACATGAGCTTCGTATTCGCCGATACGTTCAACGAACCGCGGCGCGAGTCGTGGAGCCTGCTGGCGCATCCCAGCGACCGGACGCAGTTCGAGTTCACGGCGTATAGCTCGCAAGGCACCTTGCTCGGATACCAGCCGTTCTTGATACAACGCCTCGACATGGGGAGTGCTGCGACGATACCGCTCGACACCGGCACCAACGGCGTCGACGTCAAGGTGGGGCGCAAATTCCCGTGAAGCGCTTCGTATTGGCGATTCTGGCCGTCCTCGTCGGCTGCGCGGCGCCGCCGGCAGCGCAAACGCAATGGCCGCGAAACGGTCCTCCGGCCCGCATCGATCTCGCACGAGCGTTGGCGCATCATCCCTTCGCTTCGGTGCTGGCGCAGTACGACGCCGACATCGCAACGCTACGACGGGCCGCCGGAATCGCCGCTTTCACCAACGTGCACCAAGCGATCGATGCGAACGCCGCCGATCTCGACCGTCGCCTGAAGACGGCTTCGAGCCGCCTGCACGGTTTGCGCACGCAAGCCATTCGAGCGCCGCGGCCGGCGCGTGCCGGATCGTCGAGCGTCTTCGGCAGCAAAACCATCGCATCGTTCGAGCAAGCCGCGCAGGCGCGCGTCGCACGCGCGCTGGATCTGCGTGCGGCACAGTTGCGCGAAAGCGAAGCGACGGCCGCATTCGATTTCGACCGGGCGCACGCCGGTCGAAGGCTCGTGCTGGGATTGAAGCTGCGCGATTTGCATCTCGACAAGGCGACTCGGCGTCGGTTTGAGTCCGAGTTAGGAACGCTCGACCGGCAGGAGGCCGCACTGCTCGAAAACCGGCGCCGGAGCGACCGCGGCGTGCTGGCGGCGTACCAGGAGCGGCTGCGCGCGCAAGCGCTCGCGGACTCGGCGTCGATGGCATCGGACGTTACCGCACACACCAAGGCGATGCACGACCTTCCGCGGCCGGCGATGCCGGCGCTCCCGGATGCGATGCTTCATCCGGATGCGCAAAATATGCGCGACGCCATCGCATTCGACGGCGCCCGCAGGGATCTGACCGCGCGTCTGTTCGATCTCCGGTCGCGCGACGACGCCGCGCGCGACGACGTGCGGACCGAGATTACCGCACTCGTGCGCGAGCGGGACGCGTTGCGCGCACAGATCGTCGCGTCGATCGAGGCGCGCGCCGAACGCATCGCCGGCACCGAACGTCTCGGCCGGGTCTACGAGGCCGGCGCGCCGCGCGGTGCCCGCGACATTACCGGCGAGGTCGAGCGCAGTTATTCGGTATCGACCGGCTCGTAAGACGGCGGCCGGTGCAGGAAGTACTGACGTGACCGCTTCGAAGGAATTGGAGTGAACGGGAGCGGCGCCTTTTTCAAATCCATGAGTTTTCCAATCGACGTGGCTCGAACGTCGGTCGTACCCAGCGAACCAAGTTGGAACGTGTACTCCATGTATTTCAAGATGCTGCCGAACTCGTATTGCGTGTGTGCTATGGTGC
>JBAUZB010000074.1:0-2211 GCA_049585095.1 Candidatus Tumulicola sp. | reverse complement strand
ACTTGGAGTTAACCACTAAATTCAGCAACAAAGAACTGTCGATGGCAACAGCGCTAATCAAGGGTTATGAGGGAGAGTTCGATCCTGCGCAATTCAAAGACCTTTACCAAGAACGCATACACAAAATTATCGATGCGGAAATGAGTAATCGTATCGAGACCAAATCAGCACCCGCAATCCCGAAAACAGGCGCTCCGGACATTATGGAGCAGATTCGCTTGAGCTTAGCTCAGTTGGAATCGAAGAAACGTGATACTGCCAGGAAGCCCGTACAAAAGACACAGACCGTTGCGAAGAAGAGACCCCAAAGGACGCGTGCCTAAGTGGCTTGCAGTTCACCTATGAGGCTGGTGGCTTCGGTTGAGCCCGGCAGCGGCCTCGTCGATTTCGCGCGCGGAGAGACGGTTAGCGAGTGGGAGGTGCTGTGCATTCGCGCAATCAGGCTGCATCGGTCGTCAGATGAGATCGGAGGGTTTGGACTATAGCTTTCGGTCCTGCCGAGTCAGGCACAATGAAATCCACATGCGGAGGCACGCTGCCGCCACCCTGGTTCGCAACAAAGATTACGCGCCCTCCCTCACAGTTACGCCTGAATAGTTCTGTAAGTTCGCGTGTCGTTTCAGGACGTGTACGGAAGCAGATTAGCAGGATTCCGCAACGACCCATTTCGATCTCAAACCGGGCCTGACTTTCAGTTTCAACAGATACAACGTCGAAACTAGCATCTCTAAGCGCCTGTTCACGCCGAATCAACGAATCATGGTCACCGCTGAAAGAAAGAACTGTATTATTCTCGTCCATGTTTAAATCCCGCAAAATCACATGTCACTTCCTTCACTTTTGTTGGCTAACCTCGCGTAAGGACTGAGAACCGCTCCTGTCGGCCTTCCGACTTTTTATATGGATTAACCCTTACGTCCCTTGGAATGTTTTCCGCCCCCGGCGGTTGCCTTTAACAACTGTAGTCAGACGTTTGCCTTGCGAAGGTGGAGCTTCCGGCGTAGCAGATGGAATGAGCGACTTAACATTAAGTCCAAGCCCAAAAAGAAACACTAAGCCGCAGAGTTGGTTGAGTCCGAAAAGATCAATAGCTTGCTCAAACTGCGGGGTGATGCCCCTTGCACCGCCTACTGATCGAGAATTACGCGTCAACTGTCGCGATTGCACTCATTGACCGGGATCGTGAGTGTAATTGTGATCTCAACAGTTATCAGCTTCCTTGTCCAAGGCTGGGTTTCGTCCAAGGTGGATGGCCTAGCTAGCCGTAATGCACTCCACTGAGGCTCGGTGAAGAAATCAGTATTGTGAGTCCGGCGCCAGCAACAGGATCTTCCCAATGCCGCCTTTCTCTGCTAGCACATGTGCTGCAACCGCATCACGCAGCGGCATCCGGCAACCAATAGGCAAGAGGAACTTGCTATCGCGCACGTCATCGGCAAACTCACGCACCTTGGAAGGATCAGGCTGCGTAGACACACGCCTAATCTTCACTGTCGGATTTTGGGCCGCCGCGCTTTCCGGCAACACAGCGGTGTAGCCAAAGGAGCCGCTCTGCTTTACCTTCACGATCAGCTTCGCCGCAACCTCACCGCCAACGGTGTCCGCAATTGCATCCACGAGGCGGAATTTCTCAATCGCTTTATCATCATCAATCGCGAGCACGTCAGAGACACCGAGGGAGCGGGCGTCATCCAACTCCTTCCCGCGAACGCCAGCAATCACCTGCGCCCCTATCTTTTTTGCGGTACGCACTGCAGCGCGCCCAACGCTGCCCAGCGCTCCCGTTATCAGAACAACCTGCCCCTTTTTCACGTTTGTCGCAAGGCGCACAAGTTGGTCTCCAGTGAGGGCAATCAACGGGATCGCCGCCGCGTTCGCCAAGTCCACGCCATCCGGCAGATGAGTCACCTCCGAATCGTCCACTGCGACCAACTCGGCATAGGTCGCGTAGGATAGTGCGAGAACGCGGTCGCCGGGTTTGAAGTGCTTTACATTTGCGCCCACCGCCCGTACGACGCCACTCACGTCGCGGCCTAGAATTGCGGGAAACGACAACGGAAAATCTTTCTGCAGCATCCCTGAGCGCAGTTTCCAGTCGATCGGATTGACGCTCGCAGCGACTGCCGCGATCAGTACCGTACTTCCATTCATGCGCGGCTCGGGAACGTTGTCTTCAAATTTCAGCTTCTCCGGACCGCCATACTCGTGCAG
>JBAUZB010000073.1:0-1660 GCA_049585095.1 Candidatus Tumulicola sp. | reverse complement strand
TACAACATCGAGGACTGAGAGGCGCACCTAAAGGAGAGGGCGCATCGGCCGAACGACGTGGTGCGTTTGCCATTCGCCATTCTAGGAGTAAGACAAGCAGGCGCCTGAATGCACCGCGCCAGAACCGCGTGCCGGAAGCGTCCTCCAGTTACGCCGCTCGACGCGTTGAAGCTGGACTCAAATGATGCTATGCTAGGTATCAAATGACACAGTGGGAGCGCATTACGACTCTGCTTGGTGGGCCTGAGCTGATCTGGCAAGTGATTCGCCAGGAAAGTGACCTCGAGACGATGGTGCGTGAAGGGTTGCCCGCCGAATCGGTGCGACAGCTTGCCGCGAGTACCGGCACGACGCTCACAGCCCTCCAAGAAGTCACTCGGATCGATCGCAGCACCTTTGGGCGCCGTGTACGTCAACGGTCGCGCCTAAAGACGGACGAATCGGATCGGATTGTCCGGGTTGCGCGGATTGCTGCTCTCGCAATTGCAGCGTTGGGCAACCAAGACGGTATCGCTTGGCTGCACGAGCAGAATTGGGCGTTGGGGCAACGCGCCCCAATCGATCTCCTCGCGACGGAGGTTGGCGCGCGACAAGTCGAACAGATTATTGGCCGCATCGAGCATGGAGTTTTCAGTTAAGGGTTGCGCGCGTATCGCACCTTTGAGAGTAAGCACGAAGCTACCGCTTTTACGGGCGAGGGTGCGCGCCTCTATGGAGGGCGCTGGAACTCAGTCGGCGTTCCCATCGTTTACGTCGTTTCGTCATTTGCGCTCGCACTTCTTGAAATTATGGCGAACGCACGCCCGGGCCGCGTCCCGCCCGACATGGTCTACTCAGTCGTCGGACTTCCCGATCATCTCGTCGAAACGCTAGACGTTTCGCGTTTGCCTACAACGTGGTATAAGGCACCAGCTCCACCGGAGTGTCAAGCGGCGGGTGACGAATGGGTGCGGCGTGGATCATCCGTGGCGCTGCTTGTGCCAAGCGCGATTGCACGCATCGAGAATAACGTTCTCTTGAATCCAAATCATCGAGATTTTGCACAGGTAGGTATTGGCGCGACCTTAGATATGCCGATCAACGATCGGTTACGACGCTAAGGTAATTGTGGGATCCATGGTTTCAACACGACGAAGTGCAGCCTTCCGTCGAAGGCATTTCGTTTGGGACCGTTTCGATTTGAACGTGCGAGGCCGAGATGCTGCCGGTACCGCCCGCCCAAACGCCATAGTGGATCTGCGTTGCATCGTTGGGGACCGGAAGCACGATCGAAAAAGGCTGCAACCCTTTGCCAGGCTGCGGCATGTGGTTGAGCATCATGTCGACGTTCGGCGTCGAGCTTGATGCGTCTACGCGGACCCAGAAGGCCGCCGCAGGCGCTTGCGTATCCAGCAGGCCGAAGACGTGGATGGTTTTTCCGCGGTACGGCGCGGCATCGGTCGAAGCGTCAGTTAACTTGTAGAGGCTATTCGGATCGATCCGATCGGTGGGCGAGACGGTGAACGACGAGCCGGCCGCAGGCAGCAGAGCCGTCGTAGTGGATGCGCCGGG
The DNA here is from genome assembly GCA_049585095.1 of Candidatus Tumulicola sp. GTDB lineage: Bacteria > Vulcanimicrobiota > Vulcanimicrobiia > Vulcanimicrobiales > Vulcanimicrobiaceae > Tumulicola. The sequence continues at coordinate 109 of JBAUZB010000073.1, read as the reverse complement.
GAACGATCGACCGAGGTTTTCTCGCTCGCTGCTCTGCAGCACGGCGATGCGCGCAGTTGCTGCACCTTGGATCGCGAACGCGGCGGCGGCGAGCCGGCGCAGTTGACGC
>JBAUZB010000072.1:0-3160 GCA_049585095.1 Candidatus Tumulicola sp. | reverse complement strand
TCGCTCAGGCGTGCGACGAGTTCGCCGTAAGCGCTCGGCTGGCCCACGCAAGGGTGCTTAGCGGCAGACGGGGGGGACCTCCTACCGTGGTGTCACGAATCTCCGCTCAATGACTTCCACGCTAGCGACCAACAGCGCTGTCGACGGGGCAACGCGCTCGATGGTCGACGCAATCGGAATTACCAAACGCTTCCGCTTCCTCGCCGGCGGCAGACCCACGACGATCAAGGACTCCGTGCTGCAGCGCGTTCGTTACGAAGGACACTTCGGTGTCGTCGAAGCGCTGCACGACGTCACCTTCTCGCTAGAGCGCGGCCAGTCGCTGGGCGTGATTGGGGAGAACGGCTCCGGCAAGACGACGCTGCTGCGCGTGCTCGCCGGTATCGTCAAGCCGGATTCCGGTGAAATCCGCCTCGGAGGCAGCGTCGCGCCGCTGCTGACGACCGGCGCGGGCCTAAATCCCTATCTCACGGGCCGCGAAAATGCGCTGGCCGGAATGCTGATGCTCGGCCTGAGCCGCGAAGAGGCCAGAGCGCAGATCGAAGACGTCATTGAGTTCTCGGAGCTCGGCGAGTTCATCGACGCACCGGTAAGGACGTACTCGACGGGGATGACCTTGCGATTGACGTTTGCGATCGCCATCCGCGTCGTTCCCGACGTCCTGCTCATCGACGAAGTCATTGCGGTAGGCGACGAGCATTTCTCCACCAAGTGCATGGCATGGCTTCGCGATTTCAAGGCCAGCGGCAAGACGGTCGTGCTGGTAACGCACAACACTGCGGACGTGGCCGCACATTGCGACGTCGGGCTGTGGCTCGATAAGGGCCGCGTCGCCGCCTTCGGCGACCGCATGGACGTAATTCGCGCTTACGCACGTGCCACCAGCGGCAAACCCGTCGCCGATGCGGTGTCGGCGCGTGCCGACACGTTGGAATCGGCGAAGGCAATTGCCGATATCTACCGCGCACGCCTTGCCGGTCTGCTACCCCTGTTACGCCTGCCGCTCGTTGGCTACGTGCGGCAGACGGGTAAGATCAAGGGCGGCTACGAGGATGGCTGGACCGACGGCGCGCTCGAGTTCACGATCGAGCCGTTGCGCGACGTGCGCAGCTGGCTAGTTCAGGCAACCGTTCCGGCAGGAATCCCGGAGAAAAGCGAAGTTGCCGTCGAGGTAGACGGGAACGTCGTCAGCCGCGCACCTGCCTCTCCCGGAAAAATTACGTTGCGCTGCAACAAAGCGATTCCACGCGGACAGGTGACCAAAGTGCGCATCGTTTCATCGGCGACGGTCAATCACAACGAAATGGGGATCAGCGGCGACGTGCGCGACGTAGGCGTTCGCGTCGACGAAATCGTCTTCGACCACTGACCAGGCTATTGTTCGTCGACCTGACCGGCGACCTGATGGTGGATAAAGTACTGTGCTTTGAGATGCGTCGGAATCGGCGTGAACGGCGTCGGCTTTTGCCGAAAGTCGAACGCATCTTCGAAGGCGTTGGCGCGGGCGTCGGCCTGCCCTAGCGAGGGAAGCCCGAAGATCTTTTCGATGAAGGTCATGCTGCTCGCTAGCTCGTTCAGCTGGTGCGTGACGTGGTGCGGTTTTGCGTACGGCGAAACGATGATCAGCGGAATGCGGAACCCGAGGCCTTCGTAAGCGTGCGTTTGAACGTCGGCTAACTGCGGCGGAGGCACGTGATCGTACCACCCGCCCCAATCGTCCCACATGACGATGATCGCCGAATTATTCCAGTACTTGCTCTCGCCGACGGCGTTGACCACCGACGCGACCCAATCCGGGCCGCCCGATCCGGTATCCGGACCGGGGTGGTCGGAGTCCGGCGGGTCGGGCGTCACCCAGGAAACCTGCGCCAACGCTCCGTTCTTGATGTCGTTGAAGATGTTGGTGTTGGTTTCCATCTTCGACCAATCCGGCCCGTACCGGATGGCCTTTACCGCAGCGAAACCGTTCAACGAAGAGTCGATCGGGTTGGCGACATAGTAATGCCATGAAACGCCCGCGTCGTCGAGCAAGTTGGCGATCGTCTTATACGTGAAGCACGGAAACGGTCCCGGGACCTCGTGGCCGGTCGGCTTCGAAAAGTCGTGCGGCGGCGTCGAATACCCGAAAATCAGCTTCACCACGCTGTTGCTGGCTGGGCCGTCGCAGCCCCACGGGTTCCCGGCGGGAACCTCCGACGCGTGATCCGACTGTCCGGCGATATAGTATTGGTGGGCCGGAAACGTCGGTCCACTGTTCGAGGCAAACGTGTTGTCGCCGAGCACGTACTGTTGTGCCATCGTCCAGTATGGCTGAATCTGGGTTTGCTTGACGTAGGAGAAGGCCATCTGCTTGACCGATTTTTCGGGATAGTACACCCAGCACGCCGGATGGTTGCGATAGTCGTTGCAGCCGTGGACCCAGCCCGAGATCATCGCGTCGAACCCGTCGTTCTGGCCGCTGTCGTAGTCCTCGAGAAACTGCGAATGGCTATGATTGAGCGGGAACTTCCATTTCAGAGCAATCGGCTGCATCGTGTAGAGCTTGCCGTGGCCGTAGCCGGTCTTGGCATAGTTTGCGCCGGGGAACCCGTAAAAGAAGTTATCGAAGGTGCGGTTCTCCTGCACCATCACGATCACGTATTTGATATGCGTCGTTCCTGCAGCCATATTCGCGTCATTGGCTGCCTGCATCGAGCCGAACACCGGCGCCTGCGGCACCGCCGATTGCGATACCGGACCGCTACACGCGACGAAGCACGCTGCAACGAGCAAAACCGGGAGCCTTGTCAAGACAGGTTCTCCTTTCGCCACGCCGGCGGAGGCCGAGAGCTTCGCCGCAGCGGAACGCCCTCCCCTATTCCTCGCTCGGAGATAGCGAGCGCACGCCCGCGTTCGTAAAGCGACCTCGACGGCAGAAGGTCCGTTGACGGGTGCGGTCCGTATCGCCGCCGCATCTACTCACGGTGGTTGCTAGGGTCGCACGTGCATTATTCCTTTTCGCGCATCAGGACGACGAATACGCGGCGATCCCGTGGATACGCGAAGAAATTGCCGGCGGTACGGCGGTAACGTGCTTGTACCTTACCAGCGGTGGCAGCCGAGCCGATCCTGCGGTTCGCGATGCGGAAAGCCGTCGCGTGCTGCGCTCGCAGGGCGTGAG
>JBAUZB010000071.1:0-2299 GCA_049585095.1 Candidatus Tumulicola sp. | reverse complement strand
CTTCGGAACCGATGGCGTGCGCGGCGTCGCCAACGCCGACTTGACGCCGGAGTTGGCCTTTGGGATCGGCCGGGCGGGAGCCGCGGTACTCGCCCACTCGAGCGATCGGCATCGCCCGGTCATCGTGGGCCGGGATACGCGCCTCTCGGGGACGATGCTCGAGTCGGCGATCATTGCCGGGATCACGTCGGTCGGGCGCGACGCCGTGTCGCTCGGCATCGTTCCGACGCCGGCGGTGGCGTGCGTGACGCGATGCGAGGGCGCTGCTGCCGGCGTGATGATCAGCGCGTCGCACAATCCGATCGCGGACAACGGCGTCAAATTCTTCGGGCCCGACGGTTTCAAGCTTTCCGACGAAATCGAAAGCGAGATCGAGTCGCTGGTGGATTCAAAAGATCTGCCGCGGCCGATCGGCGCCGGCGTCGGCGTTGCGCGGTTGGCCCAAAATCTGGCACGGCATTACTATCGCGAACTCTACGAGAGCCACGCCGACCTGCACGGACTCCACGTGATCGTTGATGGCGCCTACGGGGCGGCGTACGCAATCGCTCCGTATGCGTTGCGGAAACTCGGCGCGACCGTGACCGAACTGCATTGCAAGAACGACGGAGGCCGGATCAACGTGGCCTGCGGCGCGACCGATCTCGCGCCGTTGCAAGCCGCGGTGCGTGCGCGCATCGGCCGAGGCGAACGGCGAGTGGTCGGCGTGGCGTTCGACGGCGACGCCGATCGGGCGCTGTTTGTCGACGAAACGGCAAACGTCGTAACCGGCGATCACGTGATGTTCGCCATCGGCAACGTGATGCACGCGAACGGCGAGCTGGCGCACGATGCCATCGTCGGTACCGTGATGAGCAATCTCGGCTTCGAGCGCGCGCTGCGGGCGCGGGGCATCGAACTGGTGCGCGCGCCGGTCGGCGATCGCTACGTTTTGGAACGCATGCGCGACGGCGGTTACACCTTGGGCGGCGAGCAGTCGGGGCACGTCATCGACTTGCGGCGGAATACGACCGGCGACGGTCCGATGACCGCGATCACGCTGTTCGGAATCGTTGCATCGCAGGGCACTACGCTTGCCGACCTCGTTGCCGAGATCGTACCGGTACCGCAAATTCTCGTGAACGTGAAAACCAGCCGCCGCAACGTCCTCGAAGCCCCCCGGGTGCGCGATGCGATCGCCGCCGGCGAGGCCGCACTCAACGGCAGCGGGCGGCTTTTCATTCGGCCGTCGGGCACCGAACCGCTGATCCGCATCATGGCCGAAGGCGACGATCGCAGCGTCGTCGAGCAGGTGGCTGCTCGCGTTGCCGCGGCGGTGGAGAAGGAGATCGCCCAGCGACCGTCAACCACCACCGCGTAGCCAAATCCTCAGGTTTTGGCATTACGGTACGCCTGCACAAGATCACTGAGTCGGGTCCCACGAAGGGCCCGAGCGGGGGATTCCCAGGTAGGGGTGAGTGAGCCGGTCCGGCTCTAGGGCGACTCTTTTCCGTCCGAACCCGTCAACTAACCTCGCAAGTGTCGTGAAAGAGGAGTTTTAATTTCTTGCGTCACGCGTTAGCTGCTGGGGCATTTGCCCTTTCGATCGCGATTTCAAGCGCGGTCGCCCTCGCCGATACGCCGCCCAATTCGTCCGACCTCATCTACTCGCAGTCCGCAACGTCGCGCAGCGTTGAAGCCGCGGCCGTGAGCCCGGACGTCGCCGAGTGGACTTCGCGTTTGATCATTACCCAGCCGCCCCGTCGTGAAGGGGGCATCGGTCGCTTCGCCGGGGGAATTCTCGCGCGAACCTCGCGGCTGGCACGGACCCTCGCTCGCAGCGCGCTGCGCTTCCTCGGGACGCCCTACGTTTTCGGCGGCACGAGTTCGTCGGGATTCGACTGTTCGGGCTTCGTCCAGCACGTGTTCGGATTGCTCGGCATCGGTCTGCCGCGGACCGCCGACGCCCAATACGACGCCGGAAAGCCCGCAACCGGCGGCCCGCGCGCCGGTGACCTGGTCTTCTTCGATACCTACGGCGGGGTCTCGCACGTGGGGATCTACCTCGGGAACGGGCAGTTCGTGCACGCTAGTTCGAGCCACGGCGTGATGGTCAGCAAGCTCTCCGAATCCTACTGGGCATCGCGCTACGTCGGCGCCAAGCGTATCTCTCCGCACTAGCGCTCGAAACGCCCTTAGAGCTTGACAGGGGCCTCGCTCCGCAAGCGATAATTTGCCTTGCCGCCCGCCCGGACCGTAGTGGGGTGTAGCCAAGTGGTAAGGCAACGGACTTTGACTCCGTCATTTCGTTGGTTCGAAT
>JBAUZB010000070.1:0-1563 GCA_049585095.1 Candidatus Tumulicola sp. | reverse complement strand
TCGTCGAGGCACGCGTGCGGGCGGAGCGCCGGACCGTGGTCTACGCCTGCGCTGCGGCGGCGGTCGTCGGTGCGGTTGCGCCGCACGGCCTGGCGGGTCCGGTGTTCTTCAGTTCGCTTCTCGGTATCCTGATCGCACTGGTGCAAGGCCCCGGCCGTTATCCCCACCTCGACCTCTGCGAACAAAGCGCGCCGCTCTTCGGACGCCAATTGGCGCGCGCCAAAGCGCTGGTGCCATGCGTCGTCGCGACGCTGGCAACGCTCGCCTACGTCACGGCGGCCGCTCTCGCGGGTTTGCGCGGAATTCCGGCGGCGTTCCTGATCGCGGTTGCGGCAGTCATTCCGGCTACGCTGACCGCGCTTTCGGCGACGATCCGAACCGGGCCGGCGCGACTGCTCTACGTCGTGCTGGCGTGCGCCGTCAGCGGCGTCGCGTTCACCCTCGCCGTTTTCGTCGGTTCGGTCCCGGCCGAGGTGGGATTCGCGGCGCTGGTTTCGTTCATGGCGTTACGCCAGTACGGCGAAGCACTCGCTCGCTACGATCCGGTCGCGGGCTGACCGGCCGAGCGAATCGAGGCGGGCTAAACTAAACCGGTTGAGGGGGAGCCGCGGTCGCGAGCTTTTCCAGCATCGCGCGATTGAACTGCGCCATATCGTCGCCGCCGCGAGTCGAAACCCAATTCGAATCGGTTACCGTCGGTTGGTCGCGATACAGTCCGCCCGCATTGCGAATATCGTCGGCGATCGAGTGGGCGCCGGTAATCTGGCGCCCGCGCGCGAGTTGCGCAGAAATAAGGACGTGGGCGCCGTGTCCGATCGAGAACATCGGCTTCTTTGCCCCGTCGAACTCGCGACAGAACCGGTGGACGTCGCGATCGCCGCGAATTCGGTCGGGTGAGGTTCCCCCCGGAATCAGCAGCGCGTCGAAATCCTCCGCGGTGCAGTCCGCGACCAGTTCCTCAGCGCGCGCGCTCTGGCCGTCGTCCAATCCGCGCTTTCCGCGAATGCGCTGCCGCGCGCGCTCGTCGATCCCGACGATCGTCACGACCGCGCCCGCTTCCTCCAGCGCCCGCCGAGGCTCCATGAGATCGGCTTCTTCGAATCCATCTCCGATGAGCGCCGCGATTCGTTTTCCATCCACTCCTTGCATCGGAACCCCTCGTTCGCGGTGCCCCTCATGAGAACCCTACACGGCGCGCCTACAGCGTCCCGCCCGCCTGCTCGACCGCAGCTCGCAGGAGATATGCCATTTCGACCTCCGCCTTACCCAGCTGATCGAGCAGGGCGTCTTCCGAAAGCGCTTTGAGAGTCGGGTTGCGCCGCGTCATGTCGGCTTCAGGTACCGGGTGGCGCGGGTTGATCTCGCGCATGTAGATGCGCGCATCGTAGCGGACCGGCCCCTCCGGCAAAAAATAGAGTGGATCGAGCCCAAACGCGTACGCCGCCGTCGACAGGATCTGGGTGCGCTGGAGAAACTCCATCGGACGCACGCGCAAGCTCGCGGCGAAACGAGCGAGCGCGCTAATGCCGACGCGGCGCGCACCGGCGACGACGTCGTCGAACT
>JBAUZB010000069.1:0-7831 GCA_049585095.1 Candidatus Tumulicola sp. | reverse complement strand
GGGCACTCCCGGCCGCGCGATGCCGGCCTTTTCGCGCGCGATCGACTCCAGTGTTTCACCAAGGATCTCGGTATGGTCGTAGCCGATCGAGGTGATCGCCGTGACTTCGGGTCGCAGCAGGTTGGTTCCATCGAGCCGCCCGCCGAGACCCACCTCGATAACCGCGACGTCGACGCACTCCAAGGCAAAATGCACGAAAGCCAACGCGAGCAACGTTTCGTAGTACGTCGGACGACCGTATCGGGCGGCGGTGCGCTCGATTGCCGGCATCATGTCGTCGAGCAACGCCGCGAAGCGCGCCGGATCCACCGCGACGCCGTCGATACGCGCCCGTTCGGTCACGATCTGCAAGTGCGGCTTAGTGTGCAGACCGGTGCGCTTACCGCAAGCCTGCAGGACGCTCGCGATCATCGTGCACGTCGAGCCTTTTCCGCTGGTGCCGCCGACGTGGATCGTGGGGTACGCGCGATGCGGATCGCCGAGTTCGTGCAGAAACGCGCGCATCCGGTCGAGTTTGTACGAAGTTCGGCGCGACGTCGTTTCGTCGATCGTGCCGAGCAAATATGCTTCGGCACGTTCGAACGTGGGAACGCCGATCACCCGTCGACGACCCGGTCGCTCAACAGCTCGAGCGCGTGCGGCAACACGTTCAGGACGACGTCGAGGGCCTCGCCGACGGCTTTCGGGCTACCGGGAAGATTGAGGATGAGGCTGCGATGGCGCACGCCGGCAACCGCTCGCGACAGCATCGCCGTTTTGACGAGCGCGATCGAGGCCGCCCGGATCGCCTCGGCAATTCCCGGCACCTCGTAGTCGAGGATCGCGGCGGTTGCCTGCGGCGTGCGATCGCGCGGCGACAAGCCCGTTCCGCCGCTGGTCAGAATGAGGTCGACGGCGTTGGAGTCGGCGAGTTCGATCAGCTCTGCCTGCAGCGCAGCCGAATCGTCGGGAAGAATTCGTTCGCGAACCACCGCGTACGCGGCGCCGAGCTTTTCTTTCATTACCGCAATGCAGCCGTCGGCCCGCTCGCCCCGGGACACGCGATCGGAGAGGACGATCAACGCCGCTCTAAACACGGTTTTTGGTCCGCACCTTGCGGTCGGGCGAACGCAACCAGCTTCCGCTCCGGCCGCCGCTTTTTTGCAGAAGACGCACCGATTCGATGGTGATGCCCTTGTCGACCGCCTTGCTCATGTCGTAGATCGTCAACGCCGCGATCGAAGCGGCGACCATCGCCTCCATTTCGACGCCAGTCGGGGCGACGGTACGCGCGCTCGCGTCGATCTGTAACGCACCGTCCTGCGTCCATTCGAAGCGCACCTCGACGTTCGACAGCGGCAGCGGATGTGCCAGCGGTATCAGCGTTGCAGTCTGCTTCGCGGCCAGAATGCCCGCAAGCTGCGCCGTCACGAAGGCGTCACCCTTTCGCAGCACCGCTTCCCGCAACGCTGCTTGCGCCGCTGGACTCATGCGCACCAGCGCTTGCGCACGCGCGCTGCGAGCGGTGTCGCGCTTTCCCGAGACGTCGACCATCGTAACGTTGCCCGCCGGCGTGACGTGCGTCGGTTTTTTCACGGAACAGCGTCTTTAGTAGCGCGACGGAGCGCTTTGGAACCGGGCCCACACCAGACAGAGAAGGGCGAGGAACCATGCGACGATGAGGTGCGTGATGTGATGCGGGTGACCGGCGCCCGACTGCGTGAACCAGTTGATCGTCCCCATGCCGTACAAGATGCCGAGTACGAAAAAGACGCCGGCGAGAATAAGCGCGATCGTTTTCATTTATGAAATTGCTCCCGTGCGTGCCAGAATGAAGCAGCCTGCACCGACGATAATGCAATACCAGCCGAACGGGCGCAGATCGTTCGACCGAAAATAGCGCGTGAGGAAGGCGACCGAAGCGTAGGCCGCAAGTCCCGCCGCGATGCCGCCCACGATCGCCTGAAGCAGCACGACGTGCGCGTCGGGTGCGAACAGTTTGGGCATTTCCAACAGCGCCGCCGCCAAAATTACCGGCGTCGCCAGCAGAAACGAGTAGCGCGCCGCGTCCTCGTGGTCGAGTCCGAACGACAGACCCGCCACCATCGAGATTCCCGAGCGCGAGATTCCCGGGAGCAGCGCCGCGGACTGCGCGAAGCCGATCAGCACGCTCTGGCCATACGTCAGCCTTTCGAGCGGACAAGTACCCCGGCCCGCGTTGCGCCGCAACCGTTCACCGACGAACATCAACAGCCCGTTGAGGAATAGGAAGGTTGCGACCGGTGCCGGCGATCCGAAGAGCGCTCGAACCGAGCTCTCGAGGGTCACGCCCAGAATGCCGACCGGGATCGTACCGACGACGAGCAGCCAGCCGACTCGCTCCGCGCGATCGTCGCTCAATCGCCCGCGAACCACGCTGACGACTAGGGCTCGAAGAATCGCCGCCCATTGGCGGCGATAGAATACGATGAGCGCGAGTGCCGTCCCGAGGTGCAGCACCACCACGAAACTCAAGAACGATGCTGCCGACCGGTCGATGTTGTTCCAGTGAAGCAGCGCCGGAACCAAAATCGTGTGCCCGAGGCTCGAGATCGGAAACAACTCGCTTACGCCCTGTAAGAGCGCCAGCACGAGCGCCTGCGAAAACGTCACGGCGCATCGTTACGCCACTCTCTGCGCGCCGCCTTTCGGCTCAACGCGTTACCAGGCGTAAAACCGAACCCGAAACGCGTATGTGGCGGGTACCGGCTTGCACGCGCGAAGAGCGGGGCTGTAACGGGCGTCGCGCGCCATTCCCAAGGCGACGACGTCGAGCGACGAGTTACCGCTGCTCTGCGAAACGGCGGCCGCCGTCACCCCACCTTGCGCGTCGAGTTGCACGTCGATCGTCGCGACGCCGTTGGTGCCCTCGGCTCGCGCGAGATTCGGCACGTCGGGTTGCGGCGGATTCTCGGTAACGGCCGCCCCGATATCGGATTTCCGGCAATCACTGGCCGTCACACTGGCGACCGGCGACGGCTCGACCGGCGGGTTCGTCGGAGCGCTACCGGTTCCGGACCCGTTTCCTAGCGACTGGGAGCCGTGCGTTCGCATCGGTGCGGGCCTCACCGACGGGCGCGGATGCGGAGCCGGCGTGACTCGCGGGCGTGGAGGCGGCGTTTGGAGTCGCGTCATCACAACCGGGCGATGCTGAATCGATACCACTTCGGCCTCGTTCTCCTGCCGATTGCGCCACGGGTGGGCAACGTACGCGAAGACGAGGTGCAAGAGTAGCGATAACGCAAAGGCGAGAACGAGCAGACGCTGCGAGCGTGTAAGATGCATACCATGGGTCCGGTTGCCGTCGTAAGCGACCCCTTCGCTCCCGGCGCTCTAACGCCGCTTCGACCGGTGCCGGCGTCAGTCCGGCGTGAAGTCGGCTCGGAAAATGTAGCTGCCGGTGGCCGGGTTGCAGTCGACGAGCTTGGGCGAATAACTCGACGCCCGCGCGGCGCGTATTGCCGCCTGATCGATGGACATATTTCCCGACGTCTTGTAAATCGACGGCGTGCCGACGAGGTTGCCCGATGGCCCGACCGTCACCTCGACCAAGACTTGGACCGCGCCGACCCCCGCTTCCAACGCCGATTCGGGATAGTCGGGTGCGACGGCATTCGAAACCGTTGCTTCCACGTTCGGATTCGCGCACGCCGGTTTCGCCGTGGCGACCGGTCCCGCGGTCGCATTACCGGTGCCGCCGGGCGCTCCGTTTTGCGATCCGTTCTTCGGCTGGCTGACGGTGTTCTCGGTCGAGCCTCCGGCCTGATTGCTGGTCGTGTGGACCAAGTTCACCTTGAGCGGTTTGGGCTGCACCACCGATTTCTTCGGCGGCGGAGTCGCTTGTGGATTCGGCGTCGGCGTCGGCGGCGGCGTCGGCGTCTGCTTCGGCGGGGGCGTCGGCACGCGCACGCGGATCTTCTTCGTCATCGAGACCTTCTCGACGTCGTTGTTCTCGTGCTGGTTGGCCAGGTTCGGTAGAAACGCTCCAACGGCCAAGTGGATCACGAGCGACAAAATGATCGCTATTCCGACGAAGCTGCCGACGCGCTCGCTGGTCGTAATGTAGCGAGATTCTTCTTTCCGCGGTGCCGCCATGGGTCAGAGGCCTGCCACTACGGATTCTGCCCTTCAGGCGTACCCTGGACGTGATTGGCCAGGCCGAAGTCGGTAAGGTTCACCGACTTCGCGGCATCCATCACTTGCAAGATAATCCCGTAACTTGCATGAGGGTCGGCTTTGATGATCACGCTTTTGAACTTGTAGTCGGTCTGCTGCTGAAGCTCTGCAAACGCCGTTTTGGCGTCGGAGATCGTAACCTGGTTCGAACCGACGGAGATATTGTTCTTATCGTCGATTCGCACGAGGATCTGCGACGGCTGCACCTTGTCCTTGTTATAGGCATCGGGAAGCCTCGGCTCTTTCGTGACCGACGCGAGAATGATGAAAATGATGAGGAGCACCAACAGCACGTCCGTAAAGGGCGTGATGTTGATGGTCGACATCACCTCATCTTCGCCTTGGCCCGTAGAAACGGCCACGTTACTTCAAAGCCTCCGTCGTAGCTTGCGAATCAGGATGTGACGAAGCCGACGTCCTCGAGACCGGCAATCTTGGCCGCATCGAGGATCCGAATGATGATTCCGTACTGCGCTTTCGCATCGGCCACGATCGCGACGTGGTGGTGCGGTTTCTTGCGCGCGGCGGCTTGCATCGCCGGATAAATCCCGACTTCGTTCGTTTTCGTCCCGTCGACGAAGATGACGCCCTTATTGTTGACGTCGACTTCGATGTCGTTCTTATTCTTGTTCTCGTTCGTCTGAGTATTGGAGTTCTTGTTGGGCAGCTCTTTTTCGAAACCCGGCGGTGCCACCAGGGCCGCGAGAATCATGAAGATGATGAGCAATACCAACAGCACGTCGGTAAACGGCGTGATGTTGATCTCCGCCATGACCTCTTCGTCTTGTTTAGCCGATAGCAGGCTCATCGTCGTGTCCTTGCGTCAGCCGCTGCTACTTCGCCGCCTTTGGTGGTTGATAGAGATCCGTGGGGATCGGCGAGCCGGTGTTGTGGAAATGCAACATCTCCGCGAGCTGGTTGGCCGCAACGATCATTTCTTGGTTGTAGTTCTTGATGCGCGACTTGAAGTAGTTGAAGAAAACCACGGCGATGACGGCGATGATCAAGCCGCTGGCGGTCGTGATAAGCGCTTCGGAAACGCCCGCCGCGACGACGGCCGGCGTCGAGTTGCCCTTGAGCGCGATGTCTTGGAACGCCTTGATGATGCCGAGCACCGTACCAAACAGTCCGACGAACGGAGCGATAACGGCAATCGTGCCGATGATCGCCAGATTGCGCTCGAGCGAATTGAGGTGTTCCATGAGGGCGATCGATAGCGCGTCGGTGATATCGGCGCGATTTTTCTCTCCGCGGCGCAAGCCGAACTCGAGAATCCGAGGGAGCATGCCCTTTTGCGCGGCGCAAATCTTGATGGCGCCGTCGAGATCGTCGGCGGCGATTTTTTGACCGATCTGGCGCAGCAAACCCTTCGAGTCTCCATGCTGCGACCAGAAGAAAACGAGGCGCTCGATGGCGACGGCTAAGCCGACGATCGAGATCAACAGGAGCAGCCACATGTCCCAGCCGCCCTGTTGCATGAGACCAATAAATCCGGAAAACACGGTGTTCCGACTCCTCCCGTTACGCTGACGTTTCGGTAGTGATTGGACTTAGAGGGGCCCCCATTGGCCCACCCTCACGGAAAGTCCTGGTGACGTTCATCGGCTTATTCGAGCGTCCTAGCCGCCCGCGGGCGTTTGCGACAGGTTGTTCTTGATGAAGGTCTCGATCGACAACGCAAGCGCCTCGTTCCCGGCGGATTTCGCGAGCGAGTCGGCATGGTTGAGCGCATCCAGCGCCTTCTTCTTTTGCGCGTCGTCGTGGCTCTGCGACCATAGTCCGGTCAAAGCGATGCCCTCGGCGAAGTTCGCTTGCGGATCATCGGGCTTGATCGCTATCGCCTTGTCGGCATACGCTTGCATCTTTTTATAGTCCGGTTTCGGAGTCTTCGTTATGAGAAACGCAGCCTCCGTATCGGCTGTGACCGCGACCTCGGGGTCGCCCTGCGCCCCGGCCATGTCGTAGTACTTGAAGGCGTCGTCGTACTTTTGCGCCGTTCCGGCGTCGACGCCCATCTTGAGGTAGGTATTTCCCAGGACCCGGCCGGGCAAGGTGCTGCTGGGATCGAGCTGCTTGATCTCGTTGGCAATCGCCTGAGCGTTCTGCGAGTCGCCGCTTGCCAGATACGCGCTCATGAGGCGCGCGTCGACGTTGACCTTGTTGGTCTTCGAGATCTTCGGATCGTTCATGGCCGAGGCGCGCACCGCCTTGAGCGTGGCGATGGCGTCGGCGTACTGCTTGTTGACGAGCTGGGCGGTGCCCAGAGCGAATCGTGAGTTGGTGTCGGGATTGAGGGCGACCGCTTTCTGAGCGTAAGCCAGGGCCTGCGCGGGGTTTTGTTCGGCGTCGGCGACCGACGCGGCGGCAAAGCTCGCCGCAGCCGCGGGTTGAAACTGCTTGCCGATCGTCGGTACTTTATCGAACGCTTGCGCGGCCATGGTTACGTCGCCGCTATCGAACGCAGCGATGCCGAGCATTTCCCGCAGCGATTGATCCTCGGGTGCGGAAAGCAATCCCGCCTGCGCTTGCGACTTGGCTTTGGTGTAGTTCTTGGCGCGAATGAGGTTGGCGACGGCCGCCGCAGCTGGGCTCAGACCGCCGCTCGAACCCGAGCCGCCGCCCCCCGTCTCCGAACTGGCGACCGACTTTCCCTTAAATTTGAGCGTGAAATCATAAAACGCGGTCACCGGCGTGCTTCCGCGGTGGGCCGGACGATAGCTCGAGTTCTGTGCGATGTCCAAGGCGGCGGCGTTGTCGCCGCCGTTCGTGCTCTTGATTACCTTAATCGCCTTGTGCGTACCGTCGGCGTTGACCTGAACCTGCACGATGACCAAACCGCTGCCGGCTATGTCGACCGACGTCGTGCCCTGCTTTACCAGCTTGGCCGGCGAAAACTCGTTGGCGTATTGGGCCCCGGCGGGCGCGATCGCCGATAGAAACCCTATGGCAGCGGCGAGTGCGGCGATCCCGGAAAAGCGTTTCATCGGATTCCTTTACCTCAAAATCGGCGTGATAATCATACCGCGACACCCGGAGCCGCGACGCGGCGACCCACCGCCGCGGCAACCTCACCCACCCGCGAGACCAAATGCGCGAATTGCTCCAGCGTGAGCGACTGGGCACCGTCCGATGCCGCACCCGCCGGCTCGGGATGCACTTCAACCAACAGACCGTCGGCGCCCGCCGCGACGGCGGCGAGGCTCATGGGCTCAACCAAACGCGCCAGGCCCGTCCCGTGTGACGGATCCACGATGACCGGTAAATGGGTGAGCTCGGCGAGCAACGGAACCACCGAAAGGTCGAGCAAATTGCGCGTTGCCGGATCGAACGAGCGCACCCCGCGTTCGCACAGAACGACGTTCGGGTTTCCGGTGACGAGCACGTATTCCGCCGCCATGAGCCACTCGTCGACCGTCGCCGCGAGTCCGCGCTTGAGCAGAACCGGTTTCCCGGCGAGGCCGGCCTCGTGCAACAACGTAAAATTCTGCATGTTGCGCGCGCCGATTTGCAGCATATCGGCAAACTCGGCCACCGTCTCGACGTGACGCGGGTCGAGCACTTCGGTGACGACGGCGAGGCGATGGCGGTCGGCGGCCGCCCGAAGGAGCGCCAATCCGCGGCGTCCCAGCCCCTGAAA
>JBAUZB010000068.1:0-4897 GCA_049585095.1 Candidatus Tumulicola sp. | reverse complement strand
GCTGTATCCCCAGCAGATGTGGACCGATCCACTACCGCTGTTCGCACCGTCTTGCGAGGACACGTTGGTCGCGGACGGCTCTGCGTAGCCCGAGCCGCCGCCCCCGCCGCCCTCGCCGCCGCCGCCCCCACCGTAGTAGCCGCCGCCACCGCCACCACTGAAATTAATGGTTGAGAAAAAACCAAATAAATTCACACAGAAGGAGACGCCGGCAGCGCCTTGGCCCAGCGAGCCGCCGTTCGTACCTGCCCCTCCGGAGCCTCCTGCGAACTGAGTGCCGCCACCGCCACCGACGGGATCGCCGACGAGATTGCAGGTGTAAGTTCCACCGCTGTCGCCGTCGGGAAACCCGCCGCTTCCGCCGCCATTGATTTCTTCGGGGCGATCCTTGAGGGCGTCCCCAATCGGCCGCCACTGTCGGGCCTTGCTTGCGGGCGGTCGGCCTCTGCTGTGGCCGATGATGAGGCCGCCGCCACCGCCCGCCACCACGACGCGATCCGCCAGCGTGTTGCCGCCCTGACGGACATCACTTCCACCGCCACCGCCGGCACCAGCGATCCTGGTCCCTTGCTGGTTTTCGACCCCCGCGCCACCGCCGTTGAACCCACCACCACCATCGCTACGGCCGGCTCCGCCAACCATAATGACCAGTGTCTCGCCCGGCGTCACCGGGATGGTTGCGCTCACTTCCCCGCCGGCTCCGCCGGCTAAAGGAGCGCGTTTTCCCGCCGCGCCCACAGCGTCTACGTAGATGCTCGTCGCACAGGTTGGAACCTTGAACGTCTGTGGGTGACCGGTGTGTGAGAAAGACCGCTGACCTTGGCATGACGCGTTATGCACAAGGGCCGCCGAAGAAACGCTTTGTGAACGAGTGCTTTGGCTCGCGCCAGGGGGTTGATACGAGGGCTGCGCCGAGCCGCCACAGCCGGCGAGCACGGCCGCAGCCGCTGATATGCCAAATATATAAGATGCCGAATGTGAGATGTTCATTAAAAAACCGCTCCCTATTTCGCAACGCCTTGCCACGCAAAAGGCCGGCCGGAAGGCTGTACCGTAACGCTAGCATCTCGGGCCTTACATTCGCCTTACTGAGAACGGGGCGGCCGGATCGGTCGCGGATCGGGAGAAGGGCAGTGACGGACGGGACAGCGGAGCGTTTCCTACCGCGTTCAGCTCTCGTTGATAGGCTGATACGGCGCGAATCCCGTTGCGTCGCGCTCACGGCGCCGGCGGGATACGGAAAGACGGTCGTCGCAAGCCAAGTCGCCGCGCAATATCCCAGCAGGGCGCTATGCGATTGCGGCGAGGTTGGTAACTTATCGCAGTTCGCTCTGGCTGTCGTTGCGGCGCTGAGTGCTCACCAGCCTGCCCGCTCTAACTCGTGGGCCGCCGAGCAGCTTGCTGCCATTGGCCACCCTGAAGATCTCGAGCTTCTTGCGATTCGCGCCTGGTCGTCGCCGGGTCCACCGAACATCGTGACGTTCGATAACGCCGAAGCGCTGTGCGACGTGTCTGGAGCGGGACGGCTGATCCGACGATTGCTCGACGCGCACGATCGAAAGGTATTGATCTGCGCGAGGCGTTCGGTTGACGTACCGCTCGGTCACGGCTTAGGCCCCGAAGACTTCACCGTGGCCGGGATTTCCGACCTAGCCTTCAATCGGGGTGAGGTCAGCGCCGTTGCCGGACCAGCTTCCGAAAAGGACCTGCAGCGTCTGGTCGCGCTGACCGAAGGATGGCCGGTCGTCGTCGGCCTCATCGCACGCATGCGCAAGTCAGCCGAGCTTAAAGTCGTGCTCGACGAAGTTGAGCGCCGGCCCACGAGGGAATTGCACGAATATCTTTTGAGCCAGGTTCTGCGCGGGCTACCGTCTCGCGCCATCGAGACACTCATCGCGGCGGCCGTCATACCGCAACCTACGATCGATGAAGTCCGAATGGCCGTCGGCCCTCACGCGAGCGACGACCTCGACGTGCTCACTTCCAGATTAACGGTGACGCTGACCAACTCGGAGGTCCACGTTCATCCAGAGCTGACGCGCCTGTTGCGCGAGCGCTATCCCGACCGCGCCCGTGCCGCTCTCCTCAAGACTGCGAAGATGCTGGAAGACGCCGGCGCTCGAGTACGATCGGCCCAGATCCATCTCATTCTCGGCGATCAGCGTGCCGCGGCCAGCGCCTTGCAAGACATAGGCGCCTACCTCATCTCAACTCCCACTTTGGCGGAATCGACGGTGCTTGCGTCGCTCGACGAGCGCGTGCTGAATGCCTTTCCGCGCTTGTGGTGCGCCTCAATCGTACACCGCGGTTACACCATGACCTCTGACGAATGGTTGCGGACGGCCCTCGGCATGTGGAACGAACTCGACGGGACGGAAGATCCCGTCACTCGGGCTTCGGTCGCCGGCGCCGTCGTGAACGGCTATATGAATCCCGGCCGGCTTGCGGAAGGGCGCCTTTTTCTCGACCGTTTCGCCGAAAGCCTAAAGCCCGACGAGCTCAACGGCTGGGGCGTGGTCACAATGTTTGGGGCTGCGCTCGACTCGTTCGTCGGAAAAGGCGGCACGATTGAAGCGGCGACGCAAAAGCTCGCGCCTCTTCTCACGGCCTCCCCGGTGTCTCATTCGATGTACCTCTACGACATCATCGCGCCGTTTCAACGCCTCCAGGGGCGCCGGGATTTGGAACGCGAGTCGCTGCAACGAGCGATCGATCTTGGCGTTGGCAGCGATATGTCGATTCACGCGATCGTTCTCGTGGAAGCCGTTTTCGCGGCATGGTTTGCCGGAGAGGACGATCTGTCGGCGGCATACCTCGCACAATTGGAGGAGCGCGTTGTGCCGAGCATCTCGCGCGGCATGCGATTCTTCATCGCGAGCGCCCACGGTCGCGCCCATCCATATGGCTTCGAAATCGTCAAGGCGCGCGCCGAAGGCCTGCTTATGGCCAGCTCACTCGCTGCGAATCGCGCCGATTGCATCGCGTTGGTCCGCAGCGCGATCGACGTGGCGGATCAAAGTTCGCGCCCCTTCTACCAAATAATCACGCGCCTCGCACTGGCAACATTGGGGGTCGACGAGTCCTCGACGGCCTGGGACGAAGCGGAGCGGTTCGCGACTCTGGTTGACCCTCAGGCACCCGCCCTAGCGCTGAAAACGCTGCGCGCGGGCGGAACAGGAACGATGTTCGATTCGTTCGTGGCGCGCTTTGAGAGGTTCGTTGAAGGCGATGTCTTCCGGCTTAGCGTTCTCGATCAAACGCTGACCATTCATGGAAAGAGAGTCGACGTTCGGCACCACGAGTTCATGCTTCTGGCTGCGTTGGCGCTCGAGCCGCGATGGTTTACCGGCGCAGAGCTGGCTACCGACGTATTTGGCGACCTCGAAGGCGAAGCCGGCCACAACCGCGTCCACGTGTATTTCCACCGCTTGCGCAAGACATTTGGATCCGACTGCATCGTCGAAACGTCGCGTTTAGGCTATCGACTCGGCCCGATGGTCACCGTCGACGTGAGAGAGTGGGCACAGCTTTTTGGGCGTCTGATCGCGAAGTCATGGGGGTCGTTGCATCCCGCGGAACACCGGCGTCTCGAAGAACTCGCCTTGACCTCCGCCAACGACGGGAGTAACCGGCAGCTACCGGAACCCTTGGAACGCTCGCTTCGGTCGTTGCGCCAGTCGACCAGAGTGGCCGTAGCAACGGCGCTGCTCGAAGATGGCAACGCGGCGGCGGCCCTGTCAATCTCTGAGGTCATGATGCAGGAAGAGCCGGAGGGCGAATCGGGACATGAAATTGCCATCAGAGTTCATGTCAGCCGGGGTGACCGCGCCGCAGCGCTCGCGCAATGGGACCACTACCGATCGATTGTTCGCCACGACTTTCAGGTCGAGCCGAGTGATGAGCTGCGCCGCCTAATTCAATAACAAGCACGCGCGGCATTGACAATGTGCTCGACGAAGCTAATGCGCGGGGCTTTGATATGAAGCGGGACTGGCGACGCATTTTCGCGTTCGATTAGCGAACGGGCCCGACATCGCGGCCCCAGGTGCGGAGAATCCGAGAAGCCGGGCACGTTCATACTAGGTTGTTCCCAGCCTAGCCGCTGCCTGATTAGAGCAGCATTGGTTTCTCAAGTTAAAATGTGCTGATATCGACGGAAACGGCGTTAGATCTGTGCGTGCCACGGGAAAAACGAAAACGTCAGGGTGTTTCACGACAAGCTACGATTTTGAAAGGGATGCCCACCAGTGTTAAAACGATTTTCTCGCGCACTTTCTGCCACGCTGTTGCTTGCTAGCCTAGCGGTTCCACTTGCAGCGAATGCGTCACCACCCGCGCGCCTCCATACCGAGTTCGGTCGAATTCACGAAGGCCTCAAGAACGGTTCGCTCAACAAGACACAGTTCAAGGGCGATATGATTAGATGGCGCGGAATCCGTCGTCAGATGCGCCACGATTGGCATCACAACGGCGGCCCGTTGACCAAAGCTCAGCAAAAGGCAATCTTCCGGGACGAGAACAGGTTAGGCGAGCGCATCCACGATCAGCGGCAGCAGCCACCGCGGTAACGCAGCAACCTCCGGATAGGGTTCACTTCTTCGGTCAGTCGCACAACGGAACTTGTTAGAACGAGGGCATCGCTGCCCTCGTTTTCTTTTCGGTTCGATGACGTAAGGCGGCAACGAGCTCTTCGCTTGCTCGTACGGGCTCCCGGGTGCTATGATGCCCGCAGCCAACCAGGCGCCGGTCAGGTTCGTGGGAAGGCAATCATGTTTTTCCCAACTGGACCCTTAATAGACTCGGTGTCGTTGTGCTTAAACGGAGAAAACATGTGCGCACGAATAGGCGCAGCCTTTGTCGCCTTTACCGTCATTATTTTTACCGCATGTTCCAACAC
>JBAUZB010000067.1:0-2818 GCA_049585095.1 Candidatus Tumulicola sp. | reverse complement strand
GAACATCCTCATCGCGCGACAATTTGTCAAGGCGAGCGATAATGAGATTGTTTTCTAGGAACCAGTTTCCGGTTCTCGCTGCCTCCAATTTATCGTTTGTGAGAATCTCGAATGGCAGATGGAAACGACGATAAAGTTCATCCTGCCACTGCTCTGCCAGGCTGCCCGGGCAAACGATAAGGCAGCGCTGTAAGTCACCGCGGGCAATCAGCTCCTTGATGAAGAGTCCTGCCATGATCGTCTTGCCGGCACCGGGGTCGTCCGCGAGTAGAAAACGCAATGGCTGTCGACTTAGCATCGACTCATAAACCGCGGTTATTTGATGGGGTAGCGGTTCAACGTCTGACGTATGGACGGCGAGAACTGGATCAAATAGATGCGCCAGGCGAATTCGCTGAGCTTCAGCGACGAGCCGAAAGAGCTCGCCGTCGCCATCGAAGCTCCATGGCCGTCCTTCCTCGACAACCTCAAAGCGCGGTTCATCACCACGGTACAGTAGCTCATTGGCGAGCTTGCCTTCAGCGGTCTTGTAAGTGAGCTCCAAGGCCGCGGATCCATGCCACTTGCCGCTCACAACAGTAACAAGCCCGTTGGGCAGAATGCCTCGGACTGTCGCGTTCTCTCTTAGGTCCTCAAGCCGACTCATTAACCCGCCAGTCCGAATGCAAAGTCAAAGTCGGTTCGGTGGAGGTCGAAGCACAGACGGGCCCCGACGGTCGTCCAAACCGGCTGCTTGCCTAAGGGTTCCGCGCCAGCTGCGAAACGGCCCGCAGCCTCTACAGCACCCCGGTTCACCTGCAGGATCACCCTTTTCATGCGGAGTTGGAGAGTCCGGCAGTCCAGCGTTAGGACCTTCGAGCGCGAAAAGCCGGAGCCATCCGGTGCCAAGTCGCAACGCGCGCTTCACAAGTGGAAATCTTGCGAACCGGGCTCCGGTTCACGAGGTGGTGCCTTCGCAAGACGTCGGTAGCCATCAATAGCAGCGGTATGCCGATTAACATTACCGCAACGCCCCGAGAAACTGCGCCGAGGCTTATTACGTACGTGTAAGGTCGTGTCGATAGCCCAGCCACCATAACAGCCGGCGCGAGCAACAGACTCGACCAGTAGGTTAACTGCACGGGGATCGACACGAGACTGAGCATTTCTCTTAACGCCGCGCGTCGACGCATTGCTCCAACGATTCTTATTAGAGGGAGTACCCAAGCGGCAAACGTTATAGCTAGCGCGACATGCACGGCAGTTGTCGAAGAATGCGGAACACGCAGGATACTAAGTATCATCGCAGATACCGCGGTCGATAACGCAAAAAGTGCGCACAACCGCCGCAACGACACAGGCTTCGCACTAAGCATGACGTAGGTGAACGCAAGCATCATCGACCTTCCATCGACATTGATTCGCGCGACCGATCGCGATCACGATTGTCACGTTGGATTCTATGCTCAACGTCGCGCCGTAAGGTATCGGGCAGCGCCTTGTAGTGCTGATCGATCACGGCTGAAAGCTGCTTGAGATTCGCATTGATATTGCAGTCCTCAAGCTGCGAAACCCCCGCGCGTTCAAGGACGTGCATTCGGTGCTCCACCTGGGGTATGCGATCGCGAAGGGCCGCGCGCGCGTCCCGGATTTCCCCTTCAAGGTCAAGTGATGTGGAGGCGAATTGGCGGTACTGGCGCTCTTCGGCGGCCGCGCTCTGGGCGATCTGCGGAACGGCACGCTCTTCAAATTCGCGCATCGCTTTCGCGACTGCGGAATCGTAACGCGAGCGGCGCGCGTCGCGGAGTTCTACCTGAGCTCTGGTTGCTGCTGCACGCGCGAAAGGATTCCAAGAGCGCTTCTCTTGGGCAAGTTGAGCGAGTCGAGCACGCTCTGCTTCGGTGAAGTCCGTGGCATTGGCGATCTGCTCCTGAATTCGCTTTCGTTCTACTGCCAGAACATCGTCGAGTGCAGCCGGCTGCGCTACGCGTTGTAGGCCCGCGCGCTCCGCGCGCGAGCGCCCATAGCGTACCTCCTCCTGCGCACGGATAACCTCAATACGTGCGCGCACTTCGTTGAAGCTCACTCGACGCGGCTCGGGGCTTGGCGCGGTACGTTCCTGTTTGCGACCCGGCGCCGATAGCATGTCGAGCACGCGTAGCGCGGCCGGGTCACCGACGCGCGCCTTTTCGGTGACAAACGAGCGATAATCCATGATCTTCTCCTGTCGCGATAGCCGTCGCTCCGATGCCAATGCGACCTTCGTTGTCTCCCAGCGGACGCGCGCAACATCGTGCTCTTGCGCTCTCCGGCGTGCAATCACGGCGTCAATCGACCAATACGCTACTTGACGCGCCATGAAACCACGCGCGCCCATACGCGCCACGGCACGCAACAACTGCCGCGCCTCGCGTCGGCGCCGGGCTTCAAGCTGGCGCTGCGCGCGCTCACGCTCCCACGCTGTATTCCGGCGAGCCTCGAGTGCACGATTGCGTTCGGCGAAGAAGTGGTCGCGGTATGCCGCATACGCGGAGCGCATCCGAGCATGATCGGCAATCCGGCTGGCCTCACGCAACGCCCAGCGGGGATCGCTACCAGCCTCGTGCTCCGCACGATCTCGCGTCTGATTGCGCTGACGCGCTTCTCCGTTAACGGCTGCTTCACGAGTCCGCTCGTGCCGCTTCTGCTCATCGAGCGGGAAAGGACCAAACTGCTGCTCAAGCGCTGCTTTCTTGCAACGGGGGTCGATGCGAGAGGCTCCACACCCTGGCGCATCGGGGTGACGGCCCTGTGCAAATGCAAGACCCTGGACGCGACCGCCGCGTTGGACGAGCTTGAT
>JBAUZB010000066.1:0-10887 GCA_049585095.1 Candidatus Tumulicola sp. | reverse complement strand
CCCGGTGGTCCGGGCGGACCCGGTCGCCCAGGCGGACCCGGTGGTCCGGGCGGACCCGGTCGCCCAGGCGGACCCGGTACCGGAAATCGTCCGGGCGGCGGTGGCGGCAACAACGTCGTCAGCGGCGGCGGCGGGAACACGATCGTCAACAATCCCGTGTACGGCGGTGGCGGCTACTACGGCTGGAACGGCGGAATGGCGTGGGCATCGGCGCCCTACTACTGGGGAGGCGGATTTTGGGGCGCGATGGCAATCGGCGTAACGTCGGCCGCCGTCTACGGATCGATCGTCGATGAAGAGGGCGACGTCACCTACAACTCGTACGAAGTCCAGGACGGCACGCCTGGCGCGAAGTTTCTCACGACGTATCAGCTGACGCAAACGCAGTGCGGCCCTGCCGGTCTCGTCGTCGTCTACGGTCCGGAGAACAGCGTCGTGTGCGCGCAGCCCAACAACTACGTCGGGGAGGGGAAGTATCGCCTGGATACGGTCACTCTCGACCTCATACCGCTCTAAGAATTCAACTCACTTCAACGTACGCGCAGAACGATGAACGTATTTGTTGGCGCGCCCGGGCGCGAATTTCTCGGATCGAGCGAGGTCTTCATCATTCTGTTCGTAACCTTCGGGCCGATCAATTTCATCAAGCTTTTTTACGGGATGACGAAAGGCGTCGCCGCAAAGGCACTCGTCGGCTTCTCCCTTAGGAGTGCTCTGCTCGCAACCGTCGCCATCGTGCTGTCGGCGTTCGTGGGAAGTTTCATGCTGCAGAAATGGGAGATTTCGGTTCCGGCGATCGCTCTTACGGGCGGAATCATCTTGTTCGTAGCGGCAATGAGGTCGATTCTGGCTCTCTACGGCGGTTCGGGTCCGAACGCGAACGCCGAGACCCCGAGCCCTTCCGTGCCGAATCTCGTATTTCCGTATATCGCGACGCCGTACGGAATCGCTGCCACTATCGTTCTCTTGACCGCGGCCCCCGAGAGCGCGATGACGATTTACATGCTCCTGCTCGCAGTCATGCTGATCAACTTGATCATGATGCTCTTCGTCAAGCCCATCATGCGCGTGCTTGGGGTTCCCTTAGGCCTGCTCGGCACGGTGCTATCGGTCTTGCAGGTCGCTCTCAGCATCCAATTCGTTTTCTTTGCAATTCGTACTGCGCTCGCAAAGGGCGTCTAGAAACGGAGGAACCACGCCGTCATGAGTACGCACGAGGCCATGTGGGAAAGCCCGCAAGCGATGGCCATACCAAAAGAGGGATATTTCGAACGCGTTGAGGGCAACTACGGCCCCATTTTTCCGCGGACGCCGGCCAATTATGGTTTCACGATCATCGCGAAGCTCAAGCCGGGGCGCGAAGCCGCGATGCGAACGTATGCCGATACGGTAGAAAAAGCGATGAAAGCGGATCCAGGCTTTCTCGCCGCCTTAAAGCTCCACTTTTTGAAGTGGGTGCTTTTCGATATCGGCGGCGAGACCTATTTTATGTACCAGGGAGTTTTCGATACCGATTTCGACAAGTACACCGACGACGCCGTCGCTCTGTTTGCGAAGGCCGGTCTGTCGACGGCGTTTGAAAACCTCGAAGGCTTTCCGGAAGATTGGAAAACGAATATTCCCGCCTTCATTAAGTTCGTCCGCGATCATCACCGGCCTAGTTTCATGGAGTACGGTGAGTATCCATACGTCAGCGCCGACGAAATAAAGAAGGCGTTACGGATCAAGAAGACTTTCGGCGAGATGCTCGACCAGATGCAATAAAGCGAAGCCCGCACGGGGAGACACATGACGACTCGACCATTGGGCAGGACGTACAATCAGCCCCACGTACCGCGAAAGTACGCGCAAGGAAAGCGCAGATTCAGCGTTTACTGGACCTGGAGCTATCCCTTTGAGGCAAACCGCGACGTCACCGTGCTCGATAATCGTTTTTCGACGATGACCGAAGTCCGGCGCGTCGGGTGGCCGGCCTACGAAACGCACGACTATTCGGCGAAGATGTTCTTGCAGGGAATAGCCGGTACGCTCGAACTGTTCCATCTCTCGCTCGTGAACTTCCAGAATGCAGTTGAGGAAGCGACCGGCAACGCCGTGGCCGTCTACCAGCGCGTCGATCAGGCCGGACGACGACTGCCGATCGACGAACGCATCTTATCCGATACGGACACGCTTATGATATTCGGCCTCGACCACATGGTCGCAGACGAGGAAGCGTCGCAAGCAGAAATCGCGGCGCTCGAGGACTTTCTGAGCCGCGAAGGCACGTGTCTCGTGCTCGGGCCGCATCACGACGTCGGCGCGTCGTCGGATATGAACGTGCGCGACATGGAATACCACCATCACGGCGACGCGCTCGTCCCGCGACAGCAACGCTTTGCGAGATACGTGCGCGGGCTGATGAAAGGGCTCGGAACGCCGGTCGAAAACCGGCACGGGCTGCGCCCGGCGACGTATTCGGGCACGACGCGCACCGTGCCAATCATCGCTGCGAACGATTTGGACGCACGCGGCTGGCTGACCGGCGTCTCCTCGTTCGTGTTTCACATGCACTTACCCCACTACGCGCTTACCGAGGAGAACCCCAAAGGCATCCACGTGCTCGCGCGTCAGCCGGTGGATCTTTCGAAACCCCATCCCTTCACCGAAGCAGGCAACCGGGAGATCAACATGTTCCTTTGGATGCCGCCCGCCGGCAAGCGCGCGGGCGACATCCTGTTCGCCGATTCGACGATCTTCACGACGCTCTTTGGCGGCGACGAAAGTCTAACGCGCTTCTGGAAAAATCTCGCGACGAAGTAGGCGACGATGGCGCTTCTCGAACTGAATGACATTCAGAGCGGCGTGCTCCGGCCGCGTCCCACGCCGTTTGCGGCCACGTATGTCATCATCCGCATCGACGATCGCGCCGCGGGCCGCGTACTGATGCGCCGCCTGAGCGAGATCGTCGCGTCAGCCGCCCATCCGGAGAGTCCCGCGCGCGACACGTGGGTGAGCGCCTCGCTCACGTTTGCCGGGCTCAAGAGACTCGGCGTTTCGCAGGCTTCGCTCGACAGCTTTTCTCCGCAATTCCGTCAAGGCATGGCGGCACGCGCGCGACAATTGCAAGACGTCGGAGAGAGCGCTCCCGAGCACTGGGAGAAGCCGCTCGGTACCGACGAGGTTCACGTGGTGCTGACGGGAATTTCGACGGATTCCGCGCGACTAGAAGAGGCGATTGGCCGGGCACGCGCTGCGTATCAGAATGCGCCCGGAATCACGCCGATCTGGCGGCAGGATTGCCACGCGCTTCCCACCGAGACCGAACCGTTCGGTTTCAAGGACGGCATCAGCCACCCGGCGATCGAAGGCAGCGGCATCCCCGGAACGAATCCGCGCGAGGTTCCTCTGAAGCCGGGTGAGTTCGTTCTCGGATACCCAGACGAATACGGCGGTGTTGCTGCCGTCCCCCAACCGGAGATTCTGGGCCGCAACGGCAGCTATATCGTGTTTCGAAAGCTGCACCAGCGCGTTGCCGCATTTCGACGATACCTCAAGGCAAACGCTTCGAATGCCGATGACGAGGAGTTCTTGGCGGCGAAGATGATGGGACGCTGGCGCAGCGGTGCGCCGCTCTCGTTATGTCCCGTTCACGACGACCCCGCGATCGGCGTCGATTCGACCAAGAATAACGCTTTTCTGTTCAAAGCGGACGATCCACTCGGGTATAAAACGCCGCTGGGTTCGCATATCCGGCGAATGAATCCGCGCGACGCCGACGTGGCCGGCGTGCCGCGAATTCATCGGATGATTCGACGCGGGACGGCGTACGGGCCGCTTTTGCCGGAGGGCGTTCTCGAGGATGACGGCGCAGATCGAGGGCTGATGTTCGCTTTCATCGGCTCGAATCTCGGCCGTCAATTCGAGTTCGTCCAGTCGGAATGGATGAACGATAGCGCCTTCTTTGGCGGTGCGGCGGAGCGAGATGCGATCGTCGGTGCGGCCGACGGCAGCGGAACGTTCCCGATACCGCGCCGGCCGATACGAAGGGTCCTCGCGGCCTTGCCGCGATTCGTCGTCGCGCGCGGCGGCGAGTACTGCTTCATGCCAAGTCTGAGTGCGTTGCGCTGGCTGGGAGACCTCGACGCGTAGACGAGCGCTACTCAGTGCAATCTGAGCCGAGCGATCGAACCGCCCCGCGCCTAGGGCCGTGCTCATCGTGGTCGCGATCACCCTGCTCATCGCGTTCTTGCCGCAGCGCTATCATCTCGTGCCGAATTGGTTCGACTACTTGGCGACAGCCTTTATGCTGCTGCCGATGATCCTGGTCTGGATCATGCAGGGAAATCATTTGCGGCGACGGTTCGAACGCGCGGCCGAGTTCGTCGCAGTCGGCTCGGCGCTCGCCTCGAACGCGGCGAACCTCCTCGTCACCCGCGTACCACCTCGTCGAAAACCCAGGCAAACTCGAAGCAGTTCCGTTGTTCTACACCTCCATCGGAATTTGGACGGGCAATCTCCTGACGACGTCCACCGCGTTCACCCCGACGGAGGCCATGCCGATGACGCCGCGCGCCAAATCGCTCGTCATGCTCCAAAGCGCTATCTCGCCAGCAACGATTGCAATCGTCGCCGCGCGCACGATCAATATCCGAGGATAGCGTGTGCGCGCGCCCTTAGGGTTTCGCGATCGTGTAGCGCAGCGCCACGCGCAGCGTCCAACCCGGCGTAGCGCGAGCGTCGGCGAGGTTCTTCTCTCCTTGGAACTCCGCGTCGAACGGCGTGCGCGGATCGCCGAAGCGCTTGCCGACGCTCAAGCCAACCGGAACGTCCGTCCATTGGTTCGTAATCCAGTCGTACGTGAACGTCATGAGCGAGTTACCAACGTACCATCCGCGTCCTAGTGCGTACGCGACGATCGGTTGCGCCTTCGATTGAGCAACGCCCGCGCGCGCGCTGGTCCCCGCCACCGAAAAGAAACTTTGGCCAAACCATCCGAGCGTCCAACGGCCCATTTTCGTTTGGAAGCCGCCGGCGGGACCGACCGAGAACTTACCGCTGCCGAGCGATGTATTTTGCGACGTCGGTAATTTGAGCGTGAGGCCGGCGAGCCAGCCGCCGCCGAACACCTGCGGGGCAACCTTCAGGGCGAACAACTGCAGATCTCCTGCACCGGTTACCGACGTCGCCGGAGCCGAGAGCACGATCGGCAGTTTGAACCGCATTGCCCACATCCCGCCGGCGAACGGCATTTGCGCTCGAATGTTGTACTGGTCGCTGGAACCGCGCTCGCCTTCGTAATCGGGCGAACTCTCTTTCTCGATCGAAACATACGTTGAGACCGGCGATGGACTCGGGCGGGGGCTCGGCGCGTCAGCCGATGCGACGCCAAGGCTCCAAGCCGGAAAGAACGCAAGGAAAGCAGCGATCCGAATCGATGACGGCGTCGGATTTCGCCCTCCATTAGGTGTTTTCGGTACTTGGGCTAAGCCTGCACGAGTAGCGCTAGGAAGTCAACCGCATCTCGAAATTGAGCATCACCTCCCTTAAGGGTTCGAGCCCCGGATTATTCCTGCAATTTAGAAATCGTACTCCAGTTGGGCGCGATTGTATTTAAAGAGCGGAAGTCCGCCCAGGTATTGCGCGCCGTACGACGACCCCGTGGGGCACGTCGTGCTCGACGCTCCGCAATACGTATTCCCGATCATACGAACGAAATATCGATCGCGCAACATCAACCCCTTATAGGGACCGGTGCCCTTGTAGTGGCTGAACCGGTAAATGCCATCGAGATCGTACTCGTTGGTGTTGGCGGTCGGGGCGGCCGCGTTGCCGTAATTGAGCCAACCGTACGCGGCGAGAAACACGATGCGATTGTTGTTCGACGTGAACGTCGCGACCAGGCGTTCCGAAGTACCGGCCGAACGGCGCTCGACCATTCCCTGCGAACCGTTGGTCGTATAGAACGGATCGGCGGTGTAGTTATCGGTGTACGGGCTCGCCCAACCGCCATAATAGACGTTGGTCGTGCCGTTCGTATTGTTGGAGCACTGCGCCGTTCCGTTGCTGACCAGCGGAAGGAAATAGGCGAGCGTCGCGCCCTTCGCAGTGATCTGGTTCGTGCTGCTGCTGCAACTGACGCCCTTGGGCAGCACGATCGCGTCCGAGTGCCACGGCAGCGTGTCGAAACCGAATGAGAGCAAGACGTTCTTCGTCACGTTGGCACCGATCTGCGCGCCGAAGACCTGGCTGTCGATCTTGCCCAAATACGAAGCGCCCGCGTTGCTCTCCGTTCCGCCCTGCAGAGCGATAAACGGCTTGAACTTGCTTTCTCCGAACGTATACCTTCCGTCGAACCACCAGATGTTCATCAGCGCGCTGACGGCGTAGAAATAGCCGTTGAGTGCCACGCCTACCGCAGGGTTCGCATAGCCCACTTTGGTATAGAAAAATCCGTTCGTTTGGATGAAGTTTCCGCCGGGACTGTAGATGTTTGCGGGCAATCCCGAGTTGCCCGCAGGATAGCTCGTGAGCAACGTGTTGCTTTGGAACGTATTGCTCGTGCGATTCTCGAATTGAATCATGTCGGCCGCCTCGAACGTCCAATCCTTGATC
Source organism: Candidatus Tumulicola sp. (assembly GCA_049585095.1). Taxonomy (GTDB): domain Bacteria; phylum Vulcanimicrobiota; class Vulcanimicrobiia; order Vulcanimicrobiales; family Vulcanimicrobiaceae; genus Tumulicola. The sequence goes on along the minus strand of JBAUZB010000066.1, from coordinate 4,293 downwards.
CCGGTGAAGGCGACGTCACCGCCCTGGAATGCTTCCGGCTTTAGTCGAGTGTCGGCCGGCCCTGCCCACGGCGACAGGAACAGCTGATCGCCGAACTTGGTGTACCAGCTTTGGTTCCGAAAACCCAAGTAGGCCTCGGGGAACGTACTGAGCGCGAATCCGGGAAGGGTGTCGTCGGGGTTGGTATTCGGCGGCGCCTGACTGATGCAAGGCTTTCCCTTTGCGTGCGAGGCCGCAAACGAACACGGGCCGTCCAGCGGGTTGGCGTAGACGTACGTGCCGCCGATAAAGAGACCGCCCATGTCGGGGAACGTGTACTCACCGTGGAGTGAGATGGCAGAGTTCCACGTCGCCTGGTTGACGCCGGTACTGCTGTATTTTGCGCCGGGCGTGAAGTTGAACTGCGCGCCGGGATTGTTGGACGCATTTTGGCGCGTGAAGTAGTACGACCGGAATTGGCCGCTCCACTGGAATGGACTCGGCGAGGGGCTGGGGTTCGGGTTGGCTTGGGCCACGTTTGCCGGTGGCGCTGGGGTTGCCGCTGTTTCCCCCAGGGCGACCGATGTCGCCACCACAGCCATGGCGAGCGTGCCGAGCCCGAAAAAGGTGATTTTTGCTAACATGAAAGAGGCGTCTCCTTGTTTAGAAGATGACTACGCTTCATTTATACGACCAAAGACTAATGACCTAGGTCAATAAGCAAAAAGATGGGACCGCCCGGAGGCGACTATCCGGGCGGCCCGTTTCAACTGCCGAGTGCGCTGCCCGAGGCTCAGAAATCGTACTCGATTTGGGCGCGGTTGTACTTGAAGAGGGGTAGGCCGCCGAGGTAACTGCTGCCGATTGCGGCGCCGGCCGGACAACTCGATCCGGAAGCCCCGCAGAAGGTGTTCGATTCCGCGCGTTGCGCGTAGCGGTAGCGCAGCAACAGCCCCTTGTATCGGCCTTTGGTCACCGGGCTGAAATGGTACTGACCGTCAAGGTCCCATTCGTTCGTGTTCTCGCCCACCAGCGCGTTGCCGTAGTTGTACCACGCATCGCTGGCGATAAAGATCCACCGCCTGTTGGTCGACGTGTACGTCGCAGCAAGCTTCCAGGAAGTCCCGGGGGCGCGCCGGTCGACCATGCCTTGAGATATTTGCGTGGTGAAAAACGGATCGGTCGCGTAATTGTCGGTATACGGCGATGCCCAGCCGCCGTAATACACGTTCGTAGTGCCGTTCGGATTGGTGAAACACGCACCGGCCTGACCCGACGAGCCGCCGTTCCCGGGCAGGAAATACCCCAGCGTCGCTCCCTTAGCCGAGATCTGATACGTGCTGTTGTTGCAAGTCACGCCCGCCGGCAACACGACGTTGTCGTTCTGCCACGGAATTGAATCGAAGCCCGCCGTGAGCAGCACGTTCGGCGTCACGTTCGCGCCGATTTGGACGCCGATGTCCGAGCTGCGAATCTTTCCAACGTACGACGCACCGGCATTGCTCTCGAATCCGCCTTGCAGCGCAAGGAACGGCTTCAACGAACTCGATGCCATGGTGTACTTGCCGTCGAACCACCACATGTTCAAGAGCGAGTCGACGCTGTACACGTATCCGCTGAGCGCGTATCCGGAATCTTTCGGCGCATAGCCCACGCGTCCGTAGAAGAATCCGTTGGTATTGATGCTGCCGCCTCCGGGTACGTAGATGTTCGCAGCCAGCCCGCCGCCACCGGCGGGAAAACTCGTGAGCAACGTGCTGCTATTGAACGTATTACTCGTGCGGTTTTCGAATTGGATCATATCCGCTGCCTCGAAGATCCAGGCATCCCCGAGCGCGTATGAAACGTCGGCGCCTTGATAGGCTGCCGGCTTGACGCGAGTACCGTCGTAAGGAGCCGCCCACGGCGAGGTGAATAGCTGATCGCCGATCTTCGCGCTGAGGTTGTATCCCTTGAAGGCGAGGTAGGCCTCGGGAAAGGTGCTCAATGCAAATCCCGGCAGGGTGTCGTCGGGATTGGTGTTTGGCGGGGTTTGAGAAACGCACGGCTTGCCCTTTGCGTGGGTGCTCGCCACCGTGCACGCACCGGCAATCGGGTTTGCGTAGAAATACGAACCTCCGACGTACCAGCCACCGCCGGGGAAATTGTAGTCGACGTGGAGGTCGACGGCGCTGTTGAGCGACGCTTGATTGACGCCGTTGGCGTTGTATTTGGCACCGGGAGAGAAGTTGAACTGCGTACCGGGGTTGTTCGACGCGTTCTGACGCGTGAAATAGTATGACCGGACGAAACCGCTGTAGGTCAGCGGACTCTGCGTCGGACTGGGGGCGGGATTGGTCTGAGCGATCGTCTTCGGAGCCGGTGTTGCCGACGTTTCCGCCGACGCCAAAGAGGCCGTCAGTGCAACCAATGCCGCCGCCAAGATGCCCGCGCGTGCGACTAAAAAAAGCACGGGTGAAGTCTCCTTCAGTTTGCTCCTGACGAGGGGAAAGAACGCAACCAGTCTATCCGCCGGCGATTAAGCGACGTTTAAGGCAACCTTAAGAGCATTAGCGGTTATCGCCGCTTCTGGGTGCGATTGAGCGGTGCCGGCCTTCGCTAGCCAAACCGGCCGGTGATGTAGTCTTCGGTCCGCTTATCTTTCGGCTTGGTGAAGATCGAAGAGGTGGTGTCGGTTTCGATCATGTCGCCCAGCAAGAAGAACGCGGTGTAGTCGCTGATGCGGGCCGCCTGCTGCATCGAATGCGTGACGATGACGACGGTGTAGTCACGCTTGAGGTTTTCGATCAAGTCTTCGATTTTGCTGGTGGCGATCGGATCCAGGGCGGAGGCCGGCTCGTCCATGAGGATCACCTCGGGATCGACGGCCAGGCAGCGGGCGATGCACAGGCGCTGCTGTTGACCGCCGGAAAGGTCGAGTGCGGAGCGGCCGAGCCGGTCTTTGACTTCATCCCAAAGAGCGGCGTGGCGCAGACTGCGCTCGCAAATCTCGGCCAGCACGCTTGGACGGCGTTCGCCGTGCACCATCGGCCCGTATGAAACGTTCTCGAGAATCGTTTTAGGGAAAGGGTTCGGGCGTTGAAACACCATGCCGATTCGATGCCGGATGGTGACCGGATCGACGCCGGGAGCGTAGATGTTGGAACCATCCAGGAGAACTTGGCCTTCGACCCGAGCGCCAGGCGTTAGATCGTGCATCCGGTTCAAAGCGCGGATGAAGGTCGACTTGCCGCACCCCGACGGTCCGATCAACGCCGTCACGCGGTTCTGGCGCATGTCCAGCGTCGCACCCCGAATCGCCTGGAACGGCCCGTAGTAGACGTTGAGATTTTCGGCCCGCAGTTTCACCTGCGTCGACAGCGCGGCTGAGTCCGGCTTGGTTACGAACATGCGCAGCGTCCCTTCGGCAAACGGCGCATCGGTGCCCGCACGGGAGTGCTTACGTCTCCCGCCGGATGCGCATGATCGGAAGCCGCACGGTGAACGTCGTGCCCCGGCCCAGCATCGACTCGGCAGAAATCGCACCGCCATGAGCGTCGACGATTCCCTTGACGATCGCTAGGCCGAGGCCGGCGCCGCCGCTCTCACGCCGCCGCGAGCGATCGACCACGTAAAACCGCTCGAAAATATGGGGCACGTCGCGATACGGAATGCCTTCGCCGTTATCGCGCACCCGCACCACCGCGTCGCTATCGCGCGCGTCGAGTTCGATCTTCACTCGGCCGCCGCGCGGTGTGTGGCGAATGGCGTTGTCGATCAAGTTCACGAAAATCTGCGAGAGGCGGTCGGGATCCGCTTCCACTCGAACCGGGCGCAACGGGAGGAGTTCGAGCGCGATGCCTTTGTTCGCGGCTTGCGGTTCGAACGACGCGACAATCGCGTGCGCGACTTCTTCGAGATCGATGTCGCGCAACGCGAGCTTCACCTGTCCGGACTCCGCACGGGCCTGCTCGAGCAGTTGACCCACGAGCGCCGTGAGACGATCGACTTCCGCTAGCGCTTTGGGCAGGAAGAGGTCCGCGGCTTCGTCGTCGGGCGACGCAATGACCGTTTCCAGCATCAGCTTGATCGACGACAATGGAGTCCGCAGCTCGTGGGAGACGTTGGAGAGAAATTCCTTGCGCGCCCGATCTAGGCGCGACAGGGCCGTTTGGTCGTCGGCGTATACTACGACTCGACGCGGGTCTTCGGCTTCTCCGATCAACGGATACACCGACATTCGGTAGACGCGCTGGCCTTCGGCGCCTGTGAGCGTCAGCGGAGCGACCGACGCTTCGCCCTGCAGTGCGTCGCTAATGCGGCGCTCCACTTCGA